>JAEWJO010000215.1 GCA_023386455.1 Pseudomonadota bacterium
GGGAGGAGCTGCTGGAGGTGCCAGGTCTGCATGAGCAGCCGGCGCTGCGCGTCGCGGCCGGCGCGGTAGATGCGCGCGGCATGGATCCCCGCGACCGCGATCGTTGCCGCGCTCGCGCCGATCAGCATCGCGAGGGTCGGGGTGCCGTGGAGTGTGAGCGCGCCCGCGTGGCTGATGAGCTTGCCACCTTCGATCTCCCACGTCATCGACAGATATCCCCAGTGCTCGAGGCCGATCGGGATCAAGAAGCCGACGACGATCACGACCAGCAGGACGGCCGGCCGCTCGGTGAACGCGGGATAGGCCATCGAGCTCATGATCACGATGCATGCGAGCGCGGGCACGAACGTGAATGGCCCCGCCATGCGTCCGAGCATCGCGAGCAGCATCACGTTGCCGAACGCATAGCCGAGCATCCACACGAGCGAGCGCTGCGGGCGCAGCGAGATCCACAGCGCCGCACCGGCCATCACGATCGACGCGCCGAACACGCCGAGCACGATGTCCCAGCGCTTGATGCCGTTCCAGATCGCGACCGGCAGGAACGACGAGATCGCGAGATACGCGATGATCGCGGTGCGCGCGTGGCGCCGCACTCCCGTGTTGTCGGCGGCCAGCAGCGCCTCGCGCAGCTCGGTCGGCGGCTCTGCTGGAGGCTCGAGCATCAACGTCGTCACGATCTCGGCGGCACCCTGCGACTCGGGGTCGAGTGCGAGCGCGCGACCGGCGAGGCGCATCGCATCGGCGCGGCGGCCCTCGTTCATCGACGCACGCGCGGTCCACACGAGGTCGACCGCCATCGTCTTGCGGCGCAGGACATCGCGATCGCCGTCGAGGTACGCCTGCACGCGCTCGGCGACCTTGCGCGCCGTCGGCCGCGACGTCGGATCGATCACGAGCATCGACGTGCACACCGCATCGAGCTCGGGCGGCACGGCGCGGTCGGGGCGGCGCTTCGCGGGCGACGTCACCGCCTCGTTGCCGACGGTGCTCGCGATCGCGGTCGGGCCTCGCGGATGCAGCGGCTCGCCGGCGAGGATCTCGAACAGGATCGAGCCGAGCGCGTAGATGTCGGCCGGACGGCCGGTATCGCCGACGCGCTGCAGCTGCTCGGGCGCCATGTAGCCGGGCGTGCCGAGGATGTCGCCGCTCTTGAGGTCGAGGCTGTCGATGTCGTCGGTGCGGACCTCGGTGACCGCCTCGCCGACGACGCGCGCGAGTCCCCAGTCGAGCACGTAGACGTCGCCGTAGTCGCCGAGCATGACGTTGCCCGGCTTGAGATCGCGGTGGACGACGCCACGGCTGTGCGCGAAGTCGATCGCGGTGCACACCTCGGCGAACGCGCGGAGCAGGCGCGGCCGGTTCGGCTCGGGCGCGGACAGCAGCTCGACCAGCGTGACGCCGGCAAGCCGCTTCATCGTGAAGTACGGCCGGCCCTCCTTGTCGGTACCGAGGTCGTAGACAGGCGGGATCGCCGGGTGATCGAGGCGAGCCTGGATCCGGGCCTCGCGCATGAACCGGCTGATCTCCTCGGCGGCAGGCAGCTTCGACTTCAGCCGCTTCACCGCGACGTCGCGGCCGATCCGCAGGTCGTGCGCGGCGACGACCTCGCCGATGCCGCCCTGACCGATCAGCTCGCCGGGTACGTAGCCATCGAGCGCCTTGGTCTCCTCGTCGAGACCCTCGGTGGGTGTCGTCAGGCGCTGGCGCGAAGCCCGTGTCTTGACCAGCGTGTCTGGATCGTCCCCCTGCATCCCGCGATCGTACCTGTCCCGCGGAGCGGGTGTGGGTTATCGTCGCGCACGATGTACCTGGGCAAAGTGACGGGCACCGTGGTCGCCGAGCGCAAAGCGGCGGGCCTCGAGGGCAAGAAAATCTTGCTCGTCCAGCCCGTCGACGAGCACGGCAACCGTGCCGGTGACATCCAGGCCGCGATCGACACCGTCCAGGCGGGTGTCGGCGACCTGGTTTATCTGGTCGGCTCCCGCGAGGCCGCGCTCGCATGCGATCCGTGGTTCGTCCCGGTCGACGCCGCGATCGTCGGCATCGTCGACGGCCTCGACGTCAAGGCTCCCGCCCGATGAGGTGCTGCCGCGTCGTCGGGCCGATGTGGGCCGCCGTGAAGCATCCGGCGTTTGCCGGCCGGCCGCTGTTCGTCGTCCAGCCGATCGACGAGCACGGCAAGGACGCCGGCGCGTCGTTCGTCGCGATCGATAACGTCCAGGCCGGCATCGGCGACAAGGTGATCGTGCTCACCGAGGGCAACGGCGGCCGCCAGATCCTCGCGATGGGCGATCAGGTCCCGATCCGCTCGATGATCGTCGGCATCGTCGACGCCGTGGAGACGACGTGAAGCTCCTCCGGGTCCAGGTCGCCGAGACCTCGCGCTACCTCCACGCGGCCGGCTGGTGCGCGAACCACGACGGCAACGTGACCGCTCGCGACGGCAACCGCTACGTCGCGACACCGACCGCGACGAGCAAGCGCCTCGTCGGCGAGAAGGACCTGATCGAGGTCGACGGCAAGGGAGCGGTGCTCGGCCGCGGCAAGGTGTTCGGCGAGATCGGCCTGCACCTCGCAGTCTACGATCGGCGACCCGACATCGGTGCCGTCGTCCACGCGCACCCGCCGTACGCGACCGCGATCGGCGCGAGCCGCGGAAATCCGATCGAGCGCCCGTTCATCGCCGAGGCCGTCGTCTCGCTCGGTCCGGTGATCCCGAAGATCCCGTACGCACAGCCCGGCGAGCCCGCGCGCGCCGCACTCGCGCCGTGGTGCGAGCTCGTCGACGCGGTGATCCTCGGCAACCACGGCGTGCTCGCGTGGGGCAAGGACTGCGAGACCGCGCTGCTGCGGCTCGAGCTCGTCGAGCACCTCGCGAAGATCGCGATCGCGGCCCAGCCGCTCGGCGGTGTCGAGACGCTGCCCGATTCGGCGATCCAGCCGCTGCTCGCCGCGCGCGCGAAGGCCGGCATCGGCCGCGCCGCCGACCGCGCACTCGACACCGCGCCGCAGCTGCTCGGCCGATCGCTGTCGGCATCGGGGTCGACCTCGGTAAAGCCTGTAGTCGCGTGCGCCCCGGCGCCGCACTCGGAGGGCCCGACGGTGCCGCCCGGCGGCGGCAAGGCCCACGAT
>JAEWJO010000273.1 GCA_023386455.1 Pseudomonadota bacterium
GGCCTGCGGCGCCCGCGAAGCCCGCCCCCGCGCCGGCACCCGCGCCCGCCAAGCCCGCGGCAAAGGCCCCGGCAAAGCCGGCTGCCAAGGCTCCCGCGAAGCCCGCGGCGAAGGCCCCGGCAAAGCCCGCCAAGGCAAAGCCGGCCGCGAAGGCTCCCGCGAAGAAGCCGGCCGCGCCGAAGAAGAAGAAGTAGTCCGCCTCGCGCGGACCGCGCGGTTTCGCCACAGGTGAGACCGACGCGAGAGTGACCAGAGGGTCCGGAGAACTGGCTGTTCGAGCCGCTCTTCGGGCCCTTCGTTCATGCGCGCTACATCGCGCCCTTGTACCGGAGGTACACGGGCAGCGCGATGAACGCGTACATCACGCAGATGCCGACGACGATGACGAAGTCGAGCAGCTTGATCCGGATGTCGAGCGACGGCAGGTGATGCTTCACGGCCGAGTACCACGCGCCGACGAGGCCGAAGAACAACCACAGCACCGAGTGGTACGCGAACGACAGCGTGTTGATCTGGAAGATGATGCCCGCCATCGACGCGAGCAGCGACATGCCCCAGACCTGCGCGGCGGCGGTGCCGGGAATCGGCCGCAGCTCGCGCAAGCCGACGTAGAGCGTCTTGATCGACAGGTAGATGATCGCGACGAACAGGATCATGCCGACGATGCCGAGCTCGGCGAGCGCCAGCACGTACGAGTTGTGCGCCGTCAGGTAGTGGTGGTCGGTGAACAAGCGCGCGCCGATGCCGTAGACCGGGCTGTGCTTGAACATGTTGAGGCCCTCGGCCCACGCCTCGTAGCGAAGCGCGGTCGACTCGCCGGCGGAGGCGTCGCTGCGGCCACCGAGCATGAGCACGGGGACCGCGAGCATCAGTGCGGGTATCAGCGCACCTATGCCGTACCTGCGTATGATCCACACGGCGGGTACGAGCATCGCGGCGACGAGACCGCCGCGTGATTTCGTCATCCACACGGTCGCCAGCAGGAGCGCGACACCGAGGACGACGAGGAGCTTCGAGCCGGCGCCCTTCTTGCGGATCGCGAAGCCGATCAGGATCGCGATACCGGCCGCCGCCAGCGTCAGCGAGACCTCGTTCGGATCGTGCAGCTCGCCGATGTAGCGAACGCGATCCTCGACGGAGTACGTATCGAAGAAGCCGACGCGCTCGCAGCGGTACGCGAGGCCGGGCTCGGCATCCGGACCGAGCGAGCACTGCATGTGCGTCTCGCACGGACGGCCGTCCGGATGTCCCTCGACGCCGCCGACGACGGCCTGGCCACCGACGCACTGCCGCGGCGCGAGCCCCTGATGGAAGCAGACAAACGCGATGAACAGGCACGTAGCTGCCAGTACGCCGGCCGTGAACTGCAGCGTTCTGAATCTCTGTATGCCGTGTGCGATCGTGCCGTACAGGACGAACAGGATGGCCATCTCGACCCCGAGATGCGGGACGCCCTCCGGCTGATTCATCGCCGTCGAGAACACCGCCCAGCCAAGGAACCCGAGCACCCACGGGAGCGTGTTCGTGGCGACCGGCTGCAGGCGGTGGAGACGTACATCGACGATGTATCCCACCGCCGCGAGGGCCGCTCCGAGGTGGAGAAACGGCACCTTTTGCAGCAGCGGCAGGAATTCCTGCGGTCTCGCCAGGATGAAGACGATGAGGAGGCCGATGCCGGGAAGCGCGAACACGACGAGGTTCGCCAACCATAGCATCCGAGTTATCTTGTGCTGCAGTGAGCGCCCGCGAACGCTTCGCGTCGATGTTGCACCGAGCCGGTGCACTGAAGGCGATGATGCACGTCCGGAAGGTCGCGCCGGTCCCGTCGACCGTTAGCATCCTCACGTACCACCACGTCGCGGCGCACGACACCGCCTATCCCTACGATCCGGGGGTCGCCGACGCGAGCCCGGCGCAGTTCCGTCGCCAGATGGAGATGCTCGCGCGCTACGGCACACCGATCGGCATCGACGAGCTGGCGCGCGCACTCGAGGGCGCGCCGCTGCCGAAGAACCCGGTGATGGTCACGTTCGACGACGGCTACCGGTCCTGCCACGACGTCGCGCTGCCGATCCTCCGCGCCGTCGGCATGCGCGCCGCGTTCTTCGTCGCGACCGGCTACATCAACGAGCGCAAGCTCTACTGGTGGGAGCGAATCGCGCTCGCGCTGTCGTCGGCGCGCGAGGCGATCGCGAAGCTCCGCTATCCGCGGCCGATCGAGATCGAGGCCCGCAACCCGAAGTCTCACTCGATCCTGACGGACCTCATCAAGAACACGCCGAACCTCGACGTCCACCGCTTCCTCGACGATCTGTGCGCGGGGCTCGGCGTCGACTGGAACCCCGAGGTCGAGGCGGCGCACGCCGACAACCTGATCATGAACTGGGACCACGTCCGTGCGCTGTCGCGCGCTGGCATGGACGTCGAGTCGCACACCCGGTGGCATCGCGTGCTGAAGACGCTGACCGATGCCGAGCTCCGCGAGGAGCTCGCCGGCAGCAAGGCGGAGCTCGAGACCCAGCTCGGCCGGCCGGTGCGCGCGGTCGCGTATCCGGTCGGGCGCCGCATCGCCCACGTCTCGCGCCTCCGCGACGCGGTCGTCGCCGCCGGCTACAAGCTCGGCGTCACGAACGCCAGCGGCGCGACCCGCATCTGGCCGACCCCGCTGGCCGGCATGATCCCGACGGACCGGTTCGACATCAGCCGGCTCTCGACCGACCGCAGCATGTCCGATGCGATGTACTTCGCGCAGATCGCCGTGCCGCGGCTCGCTTATATAGGCCGGCACGACCTGTAAGTTGATCCCGGCGCCGCGGCATCCGAAAATTTTTCGATGCGCGATCTTCGTCGAGTCAGTCCCCGGATCGATGTCGAGGCCCTGTGCTGGGAGGTCGTGGGTGAGCGCGAATCGAGTGCGCTCATCGTCGACCTCTCGACGGAGGGTGCCCGGGTCGAGCGGCCGTACATCGGCGGCCGCATCGAGACCGAGGTGCCGCTCCAGCTCGAGGTACCCGGCATCGACGAGGTCATGTGGGCGCGCGGTGACGTCGTGTTCGACCGCCTCGTGCCGTCGAAGACGAGCGGCCCGTTTGGCCTGATCCGCCGCACCGGCTATCGCATCGCGATCGCGGCGGCGCGCGATCTTCGTCTGCTGCGCGACTACGTCTACGAGATGCACTATCTCAAGACAGGCCCCGCGAACGACGACCTCTCGTTCGCCAGCTGCTATATGCGCGGCTGAATACGGCGCCCGCGTCGGCGTAGGCGAGCACACGCACCGGGACGTCCGAGCTCCGATACCCGCGCGCTCGACGGTTCGCGGCAGCGGCCGTTCGCGTGCCGCCTACGCCTACGCCTACGCCTACGCGACGGCGGCTAGGTACGCGCGCGTGCGTACAGATCGAGGTACGCGTCGACCATTCGATCCGAGCTGTAGCGGTGCAGTGCGGTCTCGCGCGCGGCCACGCCCATCGCCTGCGCGAGCTCGCGGTGCGCGGCGAGCTTGGCGAGGGCCGCCGACAGCTGCGTCTCGTCGACCGGGACGAGCAGGCCCGTCTTGCCATCGTCGACGACGGACGGCAGACCGCCGACCGCGGTCGTGACGATCGGCAGCCCGGCCGCCATCGCCTCGGGCACGACGAGCGGCAGGCCCTCGGTCTTCGACGACAGCGCGAACACGTCGAACGCCGGGATGATCCGCGGCACGTCCATCCGGCGGCCGGTCATCACGACCCAGCGCGGCTCGGGCAGCTTCGCGACCTCGGCCTCGACGAGTCCGCGCGCCGGACCGTCGCCGACGATCACGAGCCGGACGTGCGACGACAGGAGCGGCGCCATCGCGCGCACGAGCAGCGCCTGATTCTTGTAGTCGTCGAGCCGGCCGACGGTGCCGACGACCCACGCATCGCCGAGGCCGAGCTCGACGCGCGTCGCGGCGCGCGCCTCGGGATCGGGGTGATAGCGGTCGAGGCGGATGCCGTTCGCGATCGTCTTCAGGCGGTTCACCGGCGCGTCGTTCTGCTGCAGCGCCTGCACGTTCGTCGTCTCGCTGACCGCGACGAACGCGTGCGTCAGCTGCGCGGCGGCGCGCCGGAGCATGCGGTGACCGCGCGAGCCCGGGTTGGCGCCGTGCTTCGTGTGGATCGCGGCGGCGCCGGCGAGGCGCGCGGCCGGTGCGCCGTAGATCAGCGGCATCGGGTTGTGCGTGTGAACGACCTCGGCGCCGAGCTGCTTGAACGTGCGGACGAGCCGCGGCACGAGCGACGCGTCGAGGCCGCCGCGCTTCGGCACGCGGTCGACGGCGATGCCGTGCTCGCGAAACTCGTCGGCCATCGCCCCATCGGGTGGCGGCGCGAGCGACAGGACCGCGACCTTGTGGCCGCGCGCCTTCTGGCCGATCGCGAGGTCGAGTGCGACGCGTTCCTGACCGCCGACACCGAACGACGACAGCACGTGCACGATCGACCACATGGCCATTGCCCTACCGCGTTGGTGCGGCGGGTGGCAAGCTGCTCTCACCGATGCCAGACGAAGTGCCAGCTCCCGACCTCGCGAGCCGCGAAGACGACGATGCGGTACTCGCGTCGATCGGGCTCGCGCTGGACGGTCCCGGAATGGGTGACGTTCAGGCCGCGTGCGCGCGGATCGCACGACGCATCCACGACGAGCGCATTCGCGTGGTTGGCTTCGTGCCGAGCAACGACAAGGTCGCCGTCCCTCCCTTGATCGTCCACCTCGGCCTCGCGCTCTGCGACCTGACAGGCGCAACGGTTGCGGTCGTCGACGCTAACGTGCGCTATCCGGGGCTTGCAGCGGTCGCCAAGGGACACCGCACCGATCACGACGATTCGGTGTTCAGCACACGCTGGTTACGTGGCTCCCTCGCGCTGCTGTCCGCGCCCCGTGTCGAGCGGGCCGGCGAGGTCGTGCCGCAGCTTGCCCGCGTCCTGCTCGAGGGATCCGACCTGTTCGCGCACGTGCTCGTCGACCTGACCGGCTTCGAGCTGCTCGGCGAGCACGCCAGTGCCGCCGCCTGCATGGATGCCGTCGCCATTGTCGGAAACGCACACCAGTCTCGCGAGACCGAGCTGGTCGAGCTAGCCCGGCTGATGCCGAGCGGTCGGTTCCTCGGCGTGCTCCTCGTCGGTTAGACCCGCTAACTGTGGCAACCGGGCACTCTTGCTGATTTCGGGGGGCATATGCTCTGCTTCGTCCGATGCGCAATTTGGAGCAAGAGAAGATCGCGGTGATCGGCCTCGGCTACGTCGGTCTTCCCGTCGCACTTTCATTTGGCCGCAAGCTTCCTACCGTCGGGTTCGACATTCGGCAGCGTCGCGTTGACGAGCTGAAGAAGGGACACGACGAGACGATGGAGGTCACGGGCGATCAGCTCGGGTCCGCCACCAAGCTCGAGCTCACCGCCGATCCGGCGAAGCTCGCGGACTGCACGTTCTTCATCGTCGCCGTCCCGACGCCGATCGACAGCAACAATCGTCCGGACCTCGGACCGATGATCAGCGCGAGCAAGACGATCGGCCCGCACCTGAAGAAGGGCGACGTCGTCGTGTACGAGTCGACGGTCTACCCGGGCGTCACCGAGGACGTCTGCGGCCCGATCCTCGACGATCTGAGCGGCCTCAAGAATGGCGTCGACTACTTCCTCGGCTACTCGCCCGAGCGCATCAACCCGGGCGACAAGGAGCACACGTTCGAGAAGATCATGAAGGTCGTCTCGGGCCAGAACGAGGAGACGCTCGACCGCGTCGCGCGCGTCTACAGCTCCGTCGTCACCGCCGGCGTCCACCGCGCGCCGTCGATCAAGGTCGCCGAGGCCGCGAAGGTCATCGAGAACACGCAGCGCGACCTCAACATCGCGCTCATGAACGAGCTCGCGCTGATCTTCGATCGCATGGGCATCCGCACGCAGGACGTGCTCGACGCCGCCGGGACGAAGTGGAACTTCCTCAAGTTCTCGCCCGGCCTCGTCGGCGGTCACTGCATCGGCGTCGACCCGTACTACCTGACGACGAAGGCGCAGGAGCTCGGCTACCTGCCCGAGGTCATCCTCGCCGGCCGCCGCATCAACAACAACGTCGGTCCGTTCATCGCGCAGAAGTGCGTCAAGATGCTCACGTCGCACGACGTGCCGCTGCGCAAGGCGAAGGTCGGCATCCTCGGCCTGACGTTCAAGGAGAACGTGCCCGACCTGCGCAACTCGAAGATCCCCGACATCGTCGCCGAGCTCGCGCAGTACGGCATCGACGCGATGGTCCACGACCCGCTCGGCGATCCGCGCGAGGCGCACGAGGAGTACAAGATCGAGATCACGCCGCTCGAGAAGCTGACCGGCCTCGACGCCGTCATCCTCGCGGTCGCTCACGACGAGTACATCAAGAACATGGACGGCGTGTTCGCCCGCGTTCGCGATGGCGGCGTCGTCATCGACGTGAAGAGCGCGATCCATGCGAAGCCGCCGCGTGGTATTCGTCTCTGGAGTCTCTGAGCCGTGACGACGCGATTCGATGAAGTGTGTGCAGACCTGGTCAACACCCCGAGGCGTTGGCTCGTGACGGGTGTCGCCGGCTTCATCGGGTCGGCGCTGCTCGAGAAGCTCCTCGACCTCGGTCAGACGGTCGTCGGCGTCGATAACTTCGTCACCGGCCACAAGAAGAACATCGACGACGTCCTGTCGATCAACCCCGACGAGCGCCTGCAGTTCCAGTTCATCGAGGGTGACCTTCGCGATCCCGAGGTCGCGAAGCAGGCGTGCAAGGACGTCGACATCATCCTTCACCAGGCGGCACTCGGCTCCGTGCCCCGCTCGATGAAGGATCCGCTGACGTCGCACCAGCACAACGTCGACGCGTTCCTCAACGTGCTGTGGGCGGCGAAGGAGAACAACGTCGGGCGCGTCGTCTACGCGTCGAGCTCGTCGGTGTACGGCGACCATCCGGGCCTGCCCAAGCACGAGGACCGGATCGGCAAGCCGCTCTCGCCGTACGCGGCGACGAAGCGCACCGACGAGATCTGGGCGCAGGTGTTCCAGGACTGCTACCAGATGCAGCTGATCGGGCTGCGCTACTTCAACGTGTTCGGTCGCCGCCAGGATCCGGATGGGCCGTATGCGGCCGTGATCCCGCGCTGGATCTCGAACCTGCTCGACGGCAAGGCGTGCGTCATCTTCGGCGACGGCTCGAACAGCCGCGACTTCTGCTACGTCGACAACGTCGTGCAGGCGAACCTGCTCGCCGGCACCGCACCCGATCCCGCGGTGACGGGCACCGTCTACAATTGCGGCTGCAACGGCCGCACGGACCTGAAGGCGCTGTTCACGATGATCCGCGACGACCTCGCGAAGGATGCTCCCGAGGTCGCGACCGCCGAGCCCGTGTTCGAGCCGCCCCGCCAGGGCGACATCCCGCACTCGCAGGCCGCGATCGACAAGATCCAGGCGGCGCTCGGCTACGAGCCGACCCACCAGGTCGCGGACGGTATGGCAGAGACGGTCGACTGGTTCGCGCAGCGCCTCAAGCGCAAATAGACGCGCGCCAGATCGGCTATGCTCGGCCGCAGATGGCCGACGATCTGTTGCCGAAACCGGAACCGAAAGAAGTCGACGAGAAGCTGGCGCTTCAGCTGAAGCACCTGGCGGAGGACAGCGTCCTCAAGGGCAAGCCGTACGGCGACGAGAAGTGCGGCAACTGCCTCTACTACCTCGATAGCGACGCCGACATCGCCTACTGCTGGCATCCCAAGCTCCGCATCCTCGTCGGAGATCAGTGGTGGTGCCAGTGGTGGGAGAAGACCGAGGATTGAGGCAGGAAGACAAAGAGGTCGACGGCCCGGATATCGAGCACGCTGAAGAGCGCAAGCGCGAGAGCGAGCTGGTCGAGGAGGACGACGAGGAGCTCTACGACCTCGACGGCCAGAACGAGTACGAGCGCGATCACGGTCGCAACGGCTCGGTGATCGCCGCGATGAAGAAGATCCTCGCGCGCGAGCACATCGTCATCAACGATCTGGCGCTCGACCGCCGCGAGCTGACCGCGCTCGAGGCGCTGCAGACCGCGACGCGCGGCCGCGACGGCAAGCTCGACACGTTCGTCTACGCCGAGGATCGACGCACGCTGCTCGAGCAGTCGCTCGCGGTGCTGCAGCCCGACGTCCAGACGCTCGCCGAGCTCGGCACGCCGTACGAGGACCTGATGAAGCAGGTCTCCGAGCTGCGCGAGTCCTTGAACGACCTCGAGGACGCGCAGGAGACCGCCGACCGTCGCGTCGACGAGGAGAAGGGCGAGGACGCCGACACCGACGACAAGCCCGAGGACGACGACACCTCGCTCGACGGCCCCGAGCGCAAGCTGAAGAAGCCCGAGTCGACGCTCGCCGGCCCCGAGCGCAAGGACGAGCCCAGGCCGCCGTCGTCGCTGACCGGCCCCGAGCGCAAGGCCGACAAGAAGCCACCGACGACGCTCGGCGACGCAGCCGAGATCGCCGACGCGCAGAAGCAACTCCCCGCCTGGAAGCGACCTGCCGGTGGCTGAGCCGAGCTGGATCGATCGCGTCGTCACCGAGGTCCGGCTCCACGCCGAGGCCGCCCTGCTCCGCCGGCTCAACGCGGGCTCCGGCTTCGCCGACGCGCGGACCGCATCGCAGATCTACCTGCGCGACGAGAGCGCGCTCGGCCGGCTGGCCGGCGGCACGCTGCGCCCGCAGGGCACGCACAGGAAGGCCGCGGCCGAGCTCGCGACCGTGATCGCCGCCGCCGCGGCCCATGACACGGCAGGCACGCGGCTCGGCACGCTGACGCAGCGGCTCGCCGTCGACCCCGTCTCCGGTGGCCTGCTCGTCACCGCGCTCGCGTACGCGCTCGACCTCGACACGCGCGAGATCGCGCACGCGCTCGCGCCGCGTCGCAAGCCGGCGCTCTACCTCGAGACGTGCGTCGACATCCTCGGCCTGCCGGCCGTCGAGCTGCTCGCGGCGATCGCGCCCGGCTCGCCGCTGCGCCGCAACCGGCTGCTCGTCGTCGACGGTGCCGGCCTCGCCGCCGAGGTCGAGCTCCACACCAGTGCGCTCGCGTGGCTGCTCGGCGACGACTCGCTGCAGCCTCCGCTCGGGATGTGCGACCTCGTGCCGCCCGACGTCTCACCCGGCGTCGTGCTGCCCGCGCAGGTCACCTCGCAGCTCGACGCGCTCGTGCCGCGCCTGCAGGGTGCCGACCGCATCGCGGTCGTCGTCAAGGGGCCGCGTGGCTCGGGCCGCCGCGGCGCCGCGCACCGGATCGCCCAGGCGCTCGGCCGGCCGCTGCTCGTCGTCCCGATCCCCGACATGATCACCGCCGAGGGC
>JAEWJO010000297.1 GCA_023386455.1 Pseudomonadota bacterium
ATCCCGACGTGCTGCTGCCCGTCACGCGCACGATCGCGGGCAAGGCGTCGATGCTGTTCTGGCACAAGCCATTCGAGATCGAGGTCGAGGACTTCGCGACCGGCTGGGTCGATCGCGTGACGATCGCGAACATCCCGGCCGCGATCCGCCGCAGCTGGCACCTCGCGTGGAGCCGGACCCGATGAGCCGCGCCTCGTTCCGCGTGTTCGTGACGACGCACCACGGCGGCCTCGTCTCTGCAGTGCTGCTGCGCCGCTACCGGGTGCTGTTCGATCCGCCGCCGCCCGCCGCGATGGCCGCCGACGTCGAGACCGCGCTGACGCGCCTCGCACCGCAGGCCGCGTTGATCGCCGAGGGTGCAGCGGGTTCCGAGCCGGAGAACGCCGCGCGTTACCTGTGGACCGAGGAGCTCGAGCTGCGGCGCGTCGATGTCGACATCCATCCCGGCCGGCCCGATCCGCGCGGCTACGTGATCGCCGGCTCGACCGTGCCGATCCGCCTCGCGTACGCGGCCGCGAAGGTCGAAGGCGCACCGCTCCACCGCGTGCTCGTCCCGCGCTTCGACTGGTCGTTCGTCGCCGAGGATCTCGCCGCCGTGCCCGACACGCTGCGCGCGCTGTTCTTCGCCTCGCTCGTCGGCGACGCACCGTCGTCGCTCTACGATCTTCGCCGCGAGCTCGCCGAGGAGATCATCGAGTGGAATCCCGTCGAGTACGCGTCGCGGATCAAGAAGAAGCAGACCGAGGAGCCCGACCCGGCGCCGACGCTCGAGGCGGTCGCCGAGGACTGGGTGGCGATGGCGCGCGCGAATCGCCTGCCCGCGACCGTCGGCGTCGATCCGATCTTCGACTCGCAGCGCACGATCTTCGACGAGAAACGCATGCCGTCGCTGCTGCTCGTCGGTCCGCGCGGCGGCGGCAAGACCGCGCTCGTCCGCCGGATCGCGCGCGGCCTCCTCGAGCGCAGCCGCGGCAAGGGCGCACCGCGCCGCCGGCTGTGGGCGACGTCCGCCGATCGGATCGTCGCCGGCATGATCTATCTCGGCATGTGGCAGCAGCGCTGCCTCGCGATGATCAAGGAGCTCGAGGGCGGCGCCGACGTGCTGTATCTCGATCGCCTCGCCGATGCGATGGCGCCGATGTCCGATGGCGCCTCGATCACCGACCTCCTCTCCGCGTCGATCATCAGCGGCGAGCTCTCGCTGTTCGCGGAGTGCGACGAGGCCGAGCTCGTCCGCGCGCGCCAGAAGAACCCGGCGCTGATCGACTCGATGCGCGTCATCCGTGTGCCCGAGGCGACACCCGCGCAGACGATCTCGCTCCTCGAACCGTACGGTGCGCGCCTCGACCCGCCGGTCTCGATCGCAGCTGATGCGGGCCGCCGGCTCGTCGAGCTGCTCGCCGCGTTCCGCCGCGACACCGCATTCCCCGGCAAGGCGATCCAGTTCGTCGAGTACTGCTCGCTGCAGAAGCAGACGCAGCTGTCGCTCTCCGAGCTGACGTCGACGTTCGGCGCGTGGTCCGGTCTCCCGGTCGACCTGCTCGCGCCCGAGCGCGCGCTCGACACCGCGGCGATCGCGCGCGAGCTCCAGAAGGGCGTGATCGGCCAGGATGCCGCATGCGCCGTCGCCGGCCGCGTGATCGCGCGCCTCAAGGCCGGCCTCGACGATCCGCAGCGCCCCGTCGGCGCGTTGCTGTTCGCGGGCCCGACCGGCGTCGGCAAGACCGAGCTCGCGAAGCAGCTCGCGCGTTACCTGTTCGGCGACGCCGATCGTCTGGTCCGCGTCGACATGTCCGAGATCACGACGCCCGGTGCGATCGCGCGCCTCATCACGCCCTCGCCTGCCGGTACGTCGCTCGCCGATCGCATCCGCCGCCAGCCGCTCTCCGTCGTGCTGTTCGACGAGATCGAGAAGGCCGCCGACTCCGCGTTCGACCTCCTGCTCGGCGTGCTCGGCGAAGGCCGCCTGACCGACGCGCTCGGCCGGCTGATCGACTTCCGCATGTCGCTCATCGTGATGACGACGAACCTCGGTGCCGCCGATCCACGCCCCGCTGGCTTCTCGTCGGATCCCGACGCCGCGCCCGATCCGTCGAGCGCGATCAAGAACTTCTTCCGCCCCGAGCTGATCGGTCGCCTCGACTCCGTCGTCGCGTTCCGTCCGCTCCCTCCCGCCGCACTCGAGCGCATCGTCGATCTCGAGCTCGCGAAGCTCCGCGCGCGTCCCGGCATCGTCGCGCGCCAGCTGCGCATCGAGGTCACGCCCGCCGCACGCACGCGACTCGCCGCGCTCGGCCACGATCCGAAGCTCGGTGCGCGTCCGCTGCGCCGCACGATCGAGGATCTCGTGGTCGCGCCCCTTGCCGAGCGAATGGCAAAAGACCCGTCGTGGCGCGACGCGATCGTGCGAATCGCGACCGGAAGCGAGCTCGGCGAGATTCTGATCTGAGCAGCCGCACACTTGGTCATCGACCTGACAGGAGGGGGCTTGGCGGTGCCGGAGAGATCATTCGCTCGTTCTAACCAGCTGAAATCTCATTCGCTCGGCATTCGTAAGCACCGCGACAAGGACCCACAGAGTCGCGAGCCGCGCTACACTTGATTCGTGCCCGACCCGAAGCGAGTCCTCTGGTATTTGCGCAAGGTCCCCCTGCTTGCGGACCTCGGTCCCGATGCAATCGCGCGGATGGCGGAGCGCGTGGAGCTACGTGAAGCGCGCCGACGCGACGTCATCTATCTCCCGGGTGATCCGGGGCGCTCGCTGTTCTTCGTGCACGGTGGGCGCATCAAGGTCAGCAAGGTCACGCGTGACGGCAAGTCGCTGACGCTCGCTTACCACGGCCCCGCGGAGCTGTTCGGCGACTCGTGCCTCCTCGATGGTGGCCCGCGCACCGAGATGGCCGAGGCGGTCGAGAACGCGCTGCTCTCCGAGATCGATCGCGTGCACTACGAAGAGCTGATGCACAACCATCCATCGCTCGGCCTCGCGATGACGCGGCTCATGATCGTTCGCCGTCGCGAGCTCGAGAACAAGGTCGAGGCGCTCGTGTTCCGCGACGTGTCGAGCAAGCTCGCCGAGCTGCTCGTGAAGCTCGCCGGCGAGTACGGCGTCGACGACGCGCGCGGCACGCTCGTCGCGCTGAAGATCACGCACCAGGAGCTCGCGAACCTGATCGGCTCGACGCGCGAGACCGTGTCGCTGACGCTGTCGCAGTTCAAGCGCCGCCGCCTGATCCAGACCGAGGGCCGCAAGGTCATCATCTCGGACACCGAAGCCCTGCGCGCGCTGTACTAACCCCAGGGATCGCCTGGGTTGACCTCGTAAGCGT
>JAEWJO010000507.1 GCA_023386455.1 Pseudomonadota bacterium
GTACGAGTACACCTCGTGAAGGATCGAGCAGAACACGACGCTGTCGGCCGACGCGGCGGGCACCAGCTCCGGCAGCGCCTCGGCGGCGCCGAGCACGACGCGCCACGTCCGGCTGGCAGCCCTCGCGCGTGACTCGAGCGCGGCGACGACCTCCTTCGACAGATCGACGCCGATGATCTCCGACCCCGGGAATCGCGCCTCGAGCAGGTCGAGCACGACGCCGCCGCCAGGCCCGATCTCGACGATGCGGCCCGGCCGCACGAAGTCGAGCATGCGCTCCTTGTCGCTCTTCGCGGCATTCATCGACGCGAGGTAGCTCGCCTCGTTCGCGACCCGATCGAACTCGTCCTTGCGCAGCCCGTAGAGATCGCAGAGCGACTTCAACACCTGGTGAAACGCGACCTGTGACCGCGTCTCGTACAGTCCGAGCAGCGTCACGAGCGCCGCGCTCTCGTCGGTATCGACGTAGTCGATCACGATCGCATCGGGATCCGTCGCCGACGCGAGCCGCGCCGACAGCGTCCCGAGCGGACCGAGGTTCGCATCGCCGGTCAGCAGCTGCCGCAGCGGCCGCTGCGCGAGTGCCGCCTCGACGAGTCGCAGCCGGTACCGCACGCCGGCCCCGTCGCCCGACAGCCGCGCCACGAGCGGCCGCAGCTGCGCGTGCCACGGCCTGTCCGTATCGACGCCCATGCGGCGCGCGGCCCCGATCGCCGCCGCCAGCCCGCCGAGCTGCGCGCCCGGCGACAGCCCGCTCGTCGCCGCCTCGCAGTACCAGAGCTGGCACGTCTGCAGCGCACCGAACGCGACGAGCTCGGTCTCGCCGATCGATGCCACCGCCGCATCGACCGCACCCGCCGGCTCGCCCGCATGCTGGCGCCCGGCGCGCAGCGACCGCAGCCTCTCCGCGAGCCGCGCCCGATCGAGCGGCGGTGCGAGCGCTGCGAGCGTCGCGTACGGATCGGTCCAGCGCGCCTGGACTGCCACGATCGTCAGCTGATCGCGCACGCGCGCGAGCTTTCCGAGCAACCCGTCGTCGAGCAGGCCCTCGCGCACGGCGGCCGTGTCGCACGCATTCAGCACGTGCAGCCCATCGAGTGCGAGCCGGATCGCGTCGTGCGGCTCCGCGCGGACGATGCGCCCGAGTGCCGGCCCGAGCTCGCGCAGCGCCGCGACGAGCGGCGCGAACATCAAGATCGGTCCCTCGCCGCGCACGTGCTGCCCCGCGAGCCCGTGCGCCTCGACCCACGCGATCGCCAGCTTCTGCAGCGTCGGCGGCAACGCCCACGAGCGCGAGCGCTCCGTCGTCCGCAGGATCGCCGCGGCCGCCTCGTTGTGCACCTCGAGCGTGATGCCCCGTGCCGTCCACGCCGCACGCTGCGCCGCATCCGCCGTCTTCGCGATATCGAGGTGGATGATCGCCGCCCGCAGGGCAGGGCCGAGCCCCGCATCGAGCACGCGCCGGGCGACGGCGACGAGCTCGTCGAATGCCCCTGGCGAGAGCCCCGCCTTGTCCGCACGCTGAAACGCCGCGATGTCGTCCGCCTCAAGCCCGGCGAGCTTCCGCCCGAGGATCCGGCTCGCGACGTGATCGAGCAGCGGCCGCGCCTGCCTGCCGCCGAGCGCCGGCGGATCGTGCTCGACTTGCGGTGGCGCCGGGTACGCGAGCGCCGCTGCCTCGGGAAACGCGGCGACCACCTGCTGCGCCGCCGCCGACTCCGGCGCGCGCAACGTCTCGAGTGCCGCCGCCGCGAACCGCGTGTCGCCGAGCATGCACGCGACGAGCGCGCGCGGCGACATCCAGCTCGCGACCGCTGCAGCGCCCGCCCGCTCGACGAACCGGCGCCACGCCGCGAGATCGTCGGCGCTCGCCGACGACAGCACCCTCAGCAGATCGTCCACCGAATTACCTTACCGCGACCACAGTCGATCTCGCGACTACCCCTTCGTCGCGTCCCTCCAGCACATCCAGCGCGCGACCGAGGCGTCGTCGGCGCTGCACGCACTCGGTCCCCACGTCGCCGATGAAGCTCGGGTCGTGGATCGACCCGGACGTGCCGCGAAACGGGGATGTCACGGCGACACTCACGTCGGCCTCTCATCGAAGGCCAGCGGTCCATGCCGTCGCCAGCCGGTCGTCAGCAACCATACCGTCGCGTCTGCGGTCGGCTTCTCCTCGCGCGCGAGCTGCAGCTGCGTCCGGATCGGCTGCACCCAGCCCGTGAACCACGGCGCGCTCGAGTACGGATCGACCCAGAACCTGTCGAAGCGCTTCTCGGCTGCGTGGTGCTTGCGGTTGCAGAGCACGTAGCGGAGCGCATTGCGCACCTCGCGAGGCGAGGTCAGCGAGCGCGCGTGGTAGCGGTTCGCGAAGTACTTGCCCGTGCGCTTCAGCAGCTTGTTGAGCCGGCGCACGAGCCGCACGGTGAAGCCCTGCACGCCGCGGGCGAGCGCGACCACACCACCGGCTTCGCAGATGAGGTGGAGGTGATTGCCGAGCACGTTGAACTCGACGATGCGAAACGAGCCCTTGTGCGAGTCGCGGATCGCGCGGCGGATCGCCTTCATCAGCCAGTCGCGCGCGAGCGACGGCGTGCCCTCGAGCGCGCGCAGCGTGACGTGCTGAGGATAGCGAGACGCGAAGTCGGGTCGCTTGTCGTGCGAGACCGTCTTGCGGCCGCGCGGTCGACCGGCGCCGGGCCGCGGACCACCGCGCCCGGTGTACTTGATCGCGCTCTCGAGCGAGAGCTGCTCGTGGTGCTTGCGCTTCCTCGCCATTGATTTCCGGCACTGTTTGTATCGCATCGGTCTGACACTCGTTTCTCGACGGGGA
>JAEWJO010000510.1 GCA_023386455.1 Pseudomonadota bacterium
GCCGCGACCGCCGCCGACGAGAAGGCCCGCCGCGCCAGCGAGCTCGCGAAGCTCTACGAGAGCGAGCTCGGTGACATGGACGCCGCGATCCGCATGCTCGTGATCGCGCAGGCCGCGATCCCGGATCCGCAGCGCGGCAAGGAGCTGCTCCGCCTGCTCCGCGGCGCCGAGCGCTGGGCCGAGGTCGCGCAGGCGCTCGAGCGCGAGCTGCCGCAGATCCGGCCGATCGACACGCACCGCCAGATCGAGGTCCTCCTCGAGCTCGGCGAGCTGCGCGCCGACAAGCTGAACCGCCTGTCCGACGCGGTCCAGGCGTACGAGGCCGTGCTCGAGCGCGACGGCAAGAACACGATCGCCTCCGAGCGGCTCGAGAAGCTCTACGAGCAGCTCGGCCGCGACCGCGAGCTCGCGCGGATGCTCGAGGCGCGTGCCGAGGCGACGACGGACTCGACCGGGCGCGGCGCGCTGTTCGGCCGCGTCGCGACGCTGCGCGCGAACCGCGGCGACATCGACGGTGCGATCGCCGCGTACACCGCCGCGTTCACCGCCGATCCGACGAACCGCGACGTGTTCACCGCGATGGAGCGCGTCTGCTACAAGGCCGAGCGCTGGGCCGCCGCGATGCAGCTCTACGAGGTCGCGATCATCCACGTCGAGAGCGGCCTGTCGCGCGCGTACCGGCTCGGTGATCTGTACTCGCGCCGCGGCAACGTCCAGCTGAACTTCCTCGGCCAGGTCGACGCCGCGATCGGCTCGTACCAGAAGGTGATCGAGGTCGACTCGCAGCCGCAGGCCGCGGTGAAGGTCCTCGAGGATCTGTGCAAGCAGCGCAACGACTGGTCGCCGATGGTCCAGGCGTGGGAGAAGCGCGCCGAGACGCAGCGCGATCCGCAGCGCCGCACCGAGGCGCTCCGCAACGCGGCGCAGCTCGCGAACGATCGCGAGGGCGACGTCCGCCACTCGATGCGCCTGAACCGCAAGCTGCTCCAGATCGACCCGAACGATGCGGGCGCGGCGACCCAGCTCGAGCGCTACTACGAGGAGCAGCAGGACAAGTCGGGCCTGATCGACATCCTGAAGGCACGCCTCCAGAGCTCGCGCGCCGGCGACGAGAGCATCGAGATCATGAAGCGGATCGCGCGCGCCTCCGAGGAGGGCGCACGCGACGTCGAGACCGCGACCGAGCACTACCAGAAGATGCTCGAGCTGCAGCCCGAGAACCGCGAGGCTCTCGACGCGCTCGGCCGCATCTACGAGTCGACCGAGCAGTGGGCCGACTTCATCGACGTCACCCGCCGCCTCATCAAGATCACGAACGATCGCAACACGAAGGCGCTGCTCTACTTCAAGTGCGGCTCCGTCATGGAGGCGAAGTTCGGCCGCGAGCACGACGCGATTCGCTACTACGACGCCGCGATCAAGACGTCGGCGAACTGCATGCCCGCCGTCCACGGTCTGCGCGATCTCTACCGCCGCCGCGAGGAGTGGCCGCGTGTCATCGAGACGCTCGAGCTCGAGGTGAAGCTCTGGGCCGACGACAAGGAGCGCGCCGGCGTGTTCGCGCAGATCGGCCGCATCTACGCCCAGCAGCTCGGCGACCCCGATCGCGCGATGGAGTACTACGACTCCGCGCTCGCCGTCGATCCGGACTGCTTGCCCGCCAACCAGGCGCTGTTCGAGCACTACTTCGATCGCGCCGACTGGGACAAGGCGATGCCGATCGCGAGCGCGCTCGCCCAGAAGGCGATGCGCGACGGCGATCCGACGACGCGCAGCGAGTTCTATCGCAAGCGTGGCGTCGTCGCGCGCAACACCGGCGACCCGAAGGCCGCCGCCGACAGCTTCATCGTCGCGCTCGAGATCCGGCCGCTCAACACGGCAGCGCTCGACGACCTCGGCTCGCTCGCGCGCGATCAGCCCGACGTCTGGGACTTCGACGCGACGTATCGCGAGCTCGAGAAGGTCTACAAGAAGCGCGACGACGCGGGCCCGCTGCTCGCGCGCGTCCAGGTCGCGCGTGCGGCGATCGTCGAGCGCGACGGCGATCTCGACGAGGCCGACACGCTGTACACCGGCGCGCTCGATCTCGCGCCGACCGACTTCACGATCCTGTCCGCGCTCGTCGACTTCCACGTCGACATGCGGCACTGGAAGAAGGCGGTCGAGGCGATCAAGAAGTTCATCGACGCCGGCGCGTCGGGCAACGATCGACTCGCCGCGCTGATGCGGCAGGCCGCGATCCACGCCGACTGCGAGATGGACGCGAAGGGCGCGATCCAGGTGCTCCGCCACGTCATCCAGATCGAGCCGGCGCACCAGGACGCGTACTACCTGCTCGCGCAGCAGTACTTCCTGCTGTCGCGCCACAACGAGGCGCGCACCGCGATCGACCGCGTGATCGATCTCGCGACCGCGCCGGGCATGCCGCTCTCGGCCGAGGCGCTCGCGCGCTACTACTACTACAAGGGCCGCATCCTCGACGCGTCGGGCGATGCGCGCACGGCCGCCCCGCAGTATCGCCGCGCGATCGAGTACGACCCGGGCTACGCGCCGCCCGCGCTCGTCCTCGCCCGCCGCGCCGCCGACGCCGGCGATCAGCGACAGGCCGAGACGCTGCTGATCGAGGCCGCACACGCCGCGATGGCGCAGGGTGGCCCGCGCGCCGCCGTGCCGCTGCAGCGCGGTCTCGCGCGCATCCTGCTCGCGTCGGGCGATCGGCCGGCCGCGATCGAGGCGTATCGCGGCATCCTGAACGTCGAGCCCGATGGCGCGAGCGATCGCGTCGCGCTCGCCGAGATCTACGCCGTCGACGATCCGCAGCGCGCGATCGGCGAGCTCCGCAAGGTCCTCGACCGCGACATCCACCACGCGCCCGCGTATCGCCTGCTCGCGTCGTTCTACAACCGCACCGGCGACACCGAGCGCGCGACGCGCGTGCTGACCGCGCTCGATCTCCTCGGGTTTGCCGAGGCGGCCGACCGGCAGACCGTGCAGCGGCTCAAGGCGACGCGCCAGAGCCAGCCGCTGCGGCGCTCGCTCGACGAGGCGAACCGCGAGCGCCTGATGGCGAACACCGCGCCGCGCGAGCCACTCGGCGAGGTGTGGACCGCGTTCGCCGAGGAGATCACGAACCTCGTCGCGCCGCCGTCGATCGGCGAGAACGTCGTTCCCGCGGAGGGCGTCGACGCGCGCCTCCTCCAGCTCGCCGGCGAGATCGGCCAGCTGTTCGAGGTCGAGCCCGAGATCTTCATCGGCGACAAGGTGCCCGGTCTGCTCGCGGTCACCGCCTTCCCGCGCCAGATCGTCGTCGTCGATCGCTCGATCCTCACCGAGGCGGACCTGCCGCTGCGGTTCATGTTCGGCTACGCGTTCGAGGCGATCCGCGGCGGCTACGCGGCGCTGCTCCAGCTCGGTGCGCGCCAGCGCTGCGAGCTCGGGCAGCTCCTCCGGAGCCTCATCTCGGAGGTCGAGCCGAGTGGCGCCGCCGCCGAGCTCGTCACGAACGCGAACATCCGCGCCGCCAAGACGCTCGAGCGCCACGCCGGGACGCGCGACCTCGACCCGGGCGCCTGGATCGACAACATGCTCGCGTGCGGCAAGCGCGCCGGCCTCGTCGCCTGCGATGACTTCGCCGCCGCGATCTGGATGGTCGCCCGGCTGACCGGCGAGACCCTGGCGAGCAACGACGACACGGTCGCACTCGGCGCGGTCCTCGGCGGCGCCGACCTCGTTCGCTTCTATCTCAGCGACAACTACCAGCTCATCCGGGATTTGCTCGCCCTGCCTGTCTGATGAGGGCTGCTCCTATCCGTTCGGATGTGTAAGAAACGAAACCACTTAGCCTCACTGGATCGCGGCGAAAATGGGCGCTAGATTGGCAGCGGCTGCGTATCGGTTGTGGTGTAATCGAGACTACCGCCGTTTCACCTAGGCATGTGATGAGCCAAAAGTTTCAGGCAACAGTGCAGCACCGCGGCGACGTGAGCTACGTGAAGCTCGGCGGTGTCATCGACGAGGATAACGAGCTCGGCGATCTCGTCGACAAGATTCCGTCGGGCACGGCGGTGATCGATCTCGGCGAGATCGAGCGAATCAACTCGTGTGGCGTGCGCGACTGGGTGAACTGGTTGAGCAAGCTCGAGTCGAACGGCACGCGTTCGGTCCTCGTCGAGTGCTCGCCGGCGATCGTCGCCCAGATCAACCTCGTCAACAACTTCACCGGCAACGGGGTCGTCAAGAGCTTCTACGTCCCCTACTTCTGTCCCGAGTGCGACGAGGAGAAGGTCCTCCTCGTCGAGGCCGGCGACATGGGTCCGCCTCCGCACGAGCCACCGACGTGTCGCTGTGACGAGTGCGATCTCGTCATGGACTTCGACGATATGCCGGACTCCTACTTCGCGTTCCTGTCGAACCAGCGCAAGCTGGCCGAGCCCGACAAGATCAACGGCGCGATGAAGGAGCTGGCGCGCGGTTCCGAGGCGCCGCAGCCCAAGGGCAAGGTCAAGTCGCGGCAGAGCAACCCGCAGCTCGGTGCCGCCGGCAGCAAGCCGAGCGTTCCGTCGCTGCCGTCGATCCAGCGCACGAGCACGCAGCCCGCGAGCGGCGCGCATCACTCGAGCGGCCCGCGCCTGCCGACCGGCAAGAGCGGCCCGCCGTCGTCGGGCAACAACCTGACCGGCAAGATTCCGAGCAAGCCGCCGAGCGCGCCGCGCCTCGGTGCCAGCAAGCCGCCGTCGAGCCCGCACATCCAGGGCATGTCGATGCGTATCCCGTCGAGCCCGAGCTCGCCGGCGGTCGCCGCGCCGGGCAAGAGCAACGCGCTCGTGTTCACGCTCGTCGGCATCCTCGTCGCCGCGATCGTCGTGCTCGCGTACCTCGTCCTCACGAAGTAGCGCGGAATGGGCGCGCCAGAGCGCAACCGGGTTCTCGCGGGAGAGCTCGTCTCGCGCGCGTCGGTCGAGGCCGGCACGGGCGCGAGCCTCGCCGACATCGATCAGGCGATCGCCGCGTGCGACTTCGATCGCGCGGCGAGCCTGGCGATCGCGCGCGTCAAGGGCGGCGAGCCCGTCGGCACCGACGTCATCGCGCGGATCCTGCCGGGCATCGAGCTACCGGCGATGGTCAACGCGCTCGTCGCGATCACGCCCGAGCGCAAGGCGCTCGTCGACGTCGTCACGAGCCGCGCGTTTCCGACGACGAAGGACGCCTCGGAGCTCGAGGCGATCGTGCTCTACGCCGCGTGGCGCGCGGGCGCCGATCCCACCGCGATCATCCCGCACCTGCGGCGGCTCTCGGCGCGAACGATGACCGCCGAGGGCTATGCGTTGCTCGCGACGATCGCCGAGTCGATCGACGACCCGAACGTGCGCGCCGCGACGAAGCCGATCGCGTCGTTCGCGAAGGAGTACGCCAGGCAGGTCGCCGCGGACGAGAAGGCGATGACCGCGTCGCTCGACGGCGTGCTCGCATCGCTCCCGGCCGAGGTCGAGAGCTCGCGCGGCGGCTTCACGGTGCGCTCGACGAAGACGGTCGGCCGCAACGATCCGTGCCCGTGCGGCAGCGGGCTCAAGTACAAGAAGTGCCACGCCGACAAGGACGCGGTCGCGACGCCGTCGCCGGTGCCCGGCCTGTCGTGGGACGAGTTCCTCGCCGGCGACAAGCTGACCGAGATGCACGTCCAGGCGCTGCCGCTGCGCGACCTGGTCAAGGTCGATCTCGCACGGCTCGCCGACAAGCCGCTGTACGCGGCGTTCTCGCGATTCACGCTCGCCAACCAGCACGCCCATGCCGAGCGAGTGGTCGCCGAGGCGGAACGTCGCGGCGGACACCTCGGTGCCGACATGCGGGAGGCGCTCGTCCACGAGCTCCTCGACACCGGACGGATCGAGGACGCGCGGCGGCACATCGGCCAGCTTCCCGAGGAGCACGCGCGCGACCACGCACTCGAGATGACGATCTACGACGGCCCGCCGGAAGCGGCGTGGCATGCGCTCGTCGCCGCCGCGCGGACCGCGGTCGGCAGCACCGACAAGCTTCCCGACCTGGAGCTCGCCTACACGCTGCTGCGCGCCGAGCCCGCGCTCGGCATCATCGCGGCGCGCGCGTGCATCGGCACGCTCCACGTCGACGACGCCGATCTCCTGCTCGAGCTCGTCGAGGAGGCGCGCGACCGGCTCAACCTGCCGCCGACCGACGCGGCGTGGGACGTGCTCGACGCGCTGACGGAGCCGCAGAAGAAGAAGCACGAGGGCGAGAGCGACGCGCAGCTCAAGAGCTCGCTCGCCGAGTCATCGGGACGCATCGATCAGCTCGAGCGCGCGCTCGCCCAGGTCCGCAGCGAGCTGTCCGACGCGAAGACGCGGCCGGCGGCGGAGCTGATGCGTGCGCCGGAGCAGACGAGCGGGCTCGAGTCGAAGGTGCGCGAGCTCGAGGCGCTGATCCGCGAGGGCAACGCCGAGCGGCGCGAGCTGCGCAAGCAGATCGAGGCGGCGACGACGGCCGAGGACGACGAGGCGCCGAGCACGCGCCGCGACGGTGCACGCGCCCGCCGCACGACACTCGACGAGCCGGATGACGACGTCGGTGACGAGCTCGAGCCCGGCGCGCGCGGCATCGCGATCCCCCGGTTCGAGCGGCGCGTGATCGACGCGCTCGACGATGTCCCGGCGAACGTCGCGTCGGAGGCCATGCGCACGGTCGGCACGCTCGCCGCCGGCGATGGCTTCGCGTGGCGCGGCGTCAAGGCGGCGAAGGACATGACGCGCCAGGTGCTGATGGCCCGCGTCGGCATCCACCACCGCCTGATCTTCCGTGTCGAGGACGGCGCGCTCGAGGTCCTCGACCTGATCACGCGCGAGCAATTGCTCACGACGCTCAAGCGGCTCCGCGCCAATCGGTAGTAAGGTGCCCCGCATGAAGGGCACCCTGTACTGGAAGAGCACTTGAACGTCCTGTCGTGACGCGAGGAGTTCCTTGCGCAAGACAGGGCTGGATCTGACCGAGATCAACTACGCGAAGACCGGGCTCGCCGAGGCGACCGTGAAGCAGCTCGTCGACGCGGCCGGCTCGGTCGCTGCCGTCCTGAACACGCGGCACGCGATCGCCAAGGAGAAGGGCTGGGTCGCCAACCCTCCCGACGCCGCGACGTTCGCGAAGGCGGTCGCGAACGAGCCGAACCTGCTGCGCCGGCCGATCTTGCTCGTCGGCAAGAAGGTGATCGTCGGGTTCGACAAGGAGGCGTACGGCCGGCTCGCGTAGCCCGATCGAGTGAGGAGCCACGATCGGGAACCTCGGCGGGCCATTTCGAACCACGTGGTATGTTGGCCGCGGGTATGGGGACACGGCTCGCGCTCGCGATCGCAGCATTCGCGCTCGTGCGAACCGCCCGCGACGCATCGGCGTCGCAGCAGCCCGAGGCCGATCTCAAGGCCGAGCTCATCGAGCGCTTCACCCGCTTCGTCGAGTGGGAGGCGTTGCCCGACGTGATGACGATCTGCGTGGTCGGCGACACCCCGATCACCGCGCAGCTCCAGAAGGTCGCACGGCGTCAGAAGATCAAGGACAGGCCCGCGCGCGTCCTGACGATCGGCGCCGAGAGCGTCGACCGCTGCCAGGTCGTACTCGTCGCCGGCGACGAGCCCGAGCAGCTGCATGCCGTCCTCGATCGGACGGACGGCCGACCGATCCTGTCGATCGCCGAAGCGCCCGGCGCTGCGGCCGCCGGCGCGATCATCAACCTCGTCATCGTCGACCAGCACATCAAGTTCGAGATCAACACCGCCGCGGCGAAACGCGGCCGGCTGACGCTGCGTTCCAAGCTCCTGAAGCTCGCCAGGATCATCGGCGGCGGAAGGCCATCGCCATGAACATGTCGATCCGGACACGACTCGTCCTCATCGTCACGGGGATCACGCTCGGCTGCCTGCTCGTCGGCTTCACGCTCGTCGGGTTTCATCAGATCAAGATCCTCCGCGCCCAGCGGCTGCAGGCCATGGGCGTGCTCGTCGATGCGGTCGGCGAGGCCTCGGTCTCGGCCCTCGCGTTCGGCGACGCCGAGGATGGCAACGAGGCCCTGCGCGGCCTCGTCCAGTTCGCCGACGTCGAGGCAGCGGCGCTCTACGATCACGACGGCAAGCTGCTCGCGACCTACAGCAAGGAGCACGCGCAACCGCGCGTCTGGCCGCCGACCGTGGTTGCCGACCAGCATCCACGGCGCGAGATCGGCGATCGGGTGAGTCGCGTCCGCCAGCGCGTGATCCACGACGGCCAGGACTACGGCACGATCGACATGATCGCGTCCAACGATGCCCTGCGCCACGAGATCGAGTCGTTCATCGCGACCCTCGCCGCGCTCGCGCTCGCGCTGGTCGCCGCATCGCTCGCCGCCGCGTGGCTGCTGCAGCGGCGGATCACGCGGCCCATCCTCCAGCTCGCGGGCATCGCGCGCCGCATCACGCGTGGAGAGGCGACGACGCTCCGCGCGACCGCCGCGCAACCCGGCGAGCTCGGCGTCCTTGCCGCGGGCTTCAACGCGATGCTCGAGAACCTCGCGACGCGCGAGCAGGAGGTCGTCGCATCGCGCGACACCTTGCGCGCAGTGATCGATGCCTCGCCGGTCGCGATCATCGCGTGCGACGCCACCGGCATGATCACGCTGTGGAATGACCAGGCCGCGGCGATCTTCGGCGCCTCCGAGCCGGAGGCCGTCGGCCGGCAGATCACCGCCGTCGCGCCGGATCCGGCGCTGAGCTCGGTGTGGGCGCGCTGCGCGACCGAGTCGCTGTCCGCCGTCGAGATCGACGTGCGCGATCGTGCCCTCGCGTTCTCGACGGCGCCGCTGACCGGCGGCGCGATCATCATGGTGGCCGACATCACCGAGCAGCGGCGCGCGGCCGAGGTTCTCGCCGAGCGCGCGGCGCAGCTGCAGCGAGCGCAGAAGATGGACGTCGTCGGTCGCCTGGCCGGCGGCGTCGCGCATGACTTCAACAACCTGCTGACCGTGGTCCTCGCGTCGTCTCAGCTGCTCCGCAATCGCACGAAGGGCCGCACGGATCTGGCCGACTACATCGACAACGTCCAGACCGCGGCGCGGCGCGGTGCGGCGCTATCGCGGCGCCTGCTCGGCTTCTCGCGGTTCCAGGCCATCGACGAGAGGGACGTCGATCTCCGCGCGGTGCTCGTCGACCTCGAGAAGATGATGCGCAGCGTGGTCGGCGAGCACATGGTCGTCGAGTTCGATCTCGATGCGCGCCCCTCGCTCGCCCACCTCGATCAGGGGCAGCTCGAGCAGGTGCTCCTGAACATGGTGCTGAACGCGCGCGACGCGATGCCCGGCGGCGGCGTCCTCACGATCCGGAGCCGCGTCGTCGACGCCGACGATCCGGCCGCGCCGCGCAAGAGCCCGTCGGGAGGCTGGGTCACGATCGCGGTCCAGGACACCGGCGTCGGCATCGCGCCCGAGATCGTGACGCGCGTGTTCGAGCCGTTCTTCACGACGAAGCAGAACGGCACGGGCCTCGGCCTTGCCACCGCCCAGCAGATCGCCCACGACCTGCGCGGCGAGATCACGGTCGCGAGCCAGCTCGGCGCCGGCACGACGTTCACGGTGTGGCTACCGCTCGTCGGCTCGCTCTCGCCGCGGCCGTCGGGCGAGCCGGTCCAGGCGCTGAAGGCCGGCACGGACGCCGTCCTCGTCGTCGAGGATGAACCGGCCCTGCGCAGGGTCGTCGAGACAGTGCTGGCCGAGGCCGGTTACCGGGTGCTGGTCGCGTCGACCCCGAAGGAGGCGATCGAGGTCGCGGCGACAGGCATCTCGATCGATCTGATGATCACCGACGTCGTCATGCCCGGGATGAGCGGACCGAAGCTCGCCGGCGAGGTGGCCCGCTCGCTCCCCCAGGTCCCCGTCCTCTACATGTCCGGCTACGTCGGCAATGCACTGAGCGAGCACGGCTTCGACGAGCGCGCGCCGCTGCTTCACAAGCCGTTCTCGCCGGAGCAGCTGCTCCAGATGGTCCGCGACACGCTCGACGCGCACCCTCGACGGGCGCGCACCGATCACTGAAGCGGCGCGCTCACCGTGTAGAAGCCGGCCGGGTCGCCCTGGTTGCGGTACTCGGTCTCGATCCAGGTCGCGCTCCGCACGACGGACGACAGCCGCAGCTCGTCGAGCAGGCCGTCGAACGTGCGGTCCGCACCTGCCCGGTTGCCGGCGCGCAGCCCGATCGCACTGTCGTCGTCCATCGGCCCGGTCGGCGTGTCGATGCGCGTCGTCGTGACCGGTGCGCCGTCGATGTAGATCGTCGCGTTGTTCGTGGCGGTCGCCTTGTCGTAGGTGACCGCGACGTGATGCCACGCCTGGAGCGTCACGGACTGCGCCGGCGAGCTCCAGAAGCCCCACGTCGTGCCGCTGCCGCCGTGAAGGAAGCCGACCGAGGCAGCGACGTCGATGTTGTCGACCCACAGCGACCAGCCGTCGGCGTGGCCCTTGTCGAAGATCCGACCGTACGAGCCCTCGCCCCAGCTCGCCGCGTCGAACCACGCCTCGGCGGTCCCGCCGCCGGCGAACAGGTTGTCGACCGCGCTCGCCGAGCCGAGCTCGATGACGTCGTCCGTGCCGTCGAACGACCGCGCCATGTCGATCCGTCCCGCGACGGTCCCCGACGTCACCGCGGACGGCGGCGTGTTCTTGCCGGTCGCGTCGTCGACGGTGTCGAGATGAAACACGCCCTGGTAGCCGTCGCTCCACACGGCCGTGATGCTCTGGGGATCCGCCGCCAGCGCCGGGTCGCCGTAGTGGAGATAGATCGTGGTCGTCGGGGTCAACGACGGCACGCGCACCCACGCGACGAGATCGCCGGTCGAGGGAGCGTAGAGCTCGACCTCGTGTGCGAGCTGCATCGTGCCCGCCTGATCGGCGGAGAAGAAGATGTCGAAGCCGTCGGCGCGATTCACGTCGCCACCGTCTGCCTTCGCGCGCAGCCACGTCTCCGAGAGCGACACGAGCAGCGGGAAGCTCGTGTGCGGTCCACCGATCACCTGCGCACCGCTCATCGCGATCGCGCGGACGCGTCGCGGATCGGCCGGCGACCCATCGCCATCGATCGAGGCATCGTCGCCGCCGGGCCGACCGTCGCCCGCGGGCACGGAGCCATGCGGGAAGCTACAGCCCGCAACAACGACCAGCGGAAGCCAGCGCATCCGCCTTCATCGTACACGACCGCAGGATCGGAAGATCAGCTCGCCGCGAGAAGCGGCGCGTGACCGCGCAGCGTCGGCTTGCGGCAGATGCCGGCGAGCGGCAGCGTCATCTCGACGTCGTCCATCGTGGGACGCATGTCGGGGTCCTTTGCGAGCATCCGCATGACGAGGTTCTCGAACGTCGGCGACATCTCCGAGCGATAGGCGGTCGGGCGCTGCGGGAGCTGCTCGGTGTGGAGGAGCAGGAGCTGGGGCAGCGTGCCGTGGAACGGTTGCTCGCCGGTCGCCAGCTCGTACAGCAGGCAGCCGAGCGAGTAGACGTCGGACTTCGCGCCCGGTGCGCCGCGCCACTGCTCGGGCGGCATGTAGGCGGGCGTCCCGGAGATCGTGCCGTCCTCGTCGGGAAGTGCGTCCGTGCGGCGCGACACGCCGAAGTCGATCACCTTGATCTTCGGAGGCCAGCCGCTCGCCATCTCCTCGTAGAGGACGAACACGTTCTCGGGCTTGAGGTCACAGTGGACGTAGCCGGCGCGGTGCATCGCCGCGACCGCGCACGCGATCTGGGTGCCGATCGCGAGGACCGCGCGCATGTCGACGAGGCCGCGATCGAGCAGCGCGCCGAGGCTCTCGCCATCGAGCAGCTCCATGACGATGTAGGGCACGCCGCCCGCGCTCGTGTCGGAGTAGTTGATCTCGAGGAGGCCGGGGTGGCGGACGGCGCGCGACACCTGATGCTCGGCGAGGAACCTCGCGACGACGTCGGTGCGCTTGGCGAACATCGGGTCGAGGAGCTTCAGCGCGACGCGCTTGCCGGTGTGAATGTGCTCCGCCAGGTAGATCGAGGCGGTGCCGCCGCGCGCGAGCAGCGCGATCATCACGTAGCTGCCGAGCCGACTGTCATCGATCGGTGAAGCTGCACTGAACGGCTGGGTCACGTTACGGCTGCGGTCCATGCCGGCGCTTTCTGCAGCCGCGATGCCATCGTGCACCCGTGAGATCACCGCCAGTTGGCGGATGTCGTACCCGCGCCCTCGGCAGGGTTGACGCGGTGTTGACGGTGACTTCACTCGTCCCGAACGTGGCCGACCTCTAAGAACGTGGCGATTCCAGGAATCTTGTTCGTGCTTGCTTCGGTCGCGGGCGGCTTCGCCGTCGCGGGCGGGCACTTCGGCGTGCTGATCCAGCCGTCGGAGTTCATCGTCATCCTCGGCGCGGCGATCGGCACGCTGATCACGTCGTCGCCCGGCAAGATGAAGAAGCGCGTCGCGCACGCGCTCAAGACGGCGATCAAGGAGAACATCCCGTCCCAGAAGGACTACCTCGATCTCCTGAAGCTCCAGTACGAGCTGTTCATGCTCGCCCGCCGCCAGGGCGTGCTCGCGCTCGAGACCCACGTCAACGATCCGGCGAAGTCGGACCTGTTCAACAAGTACCCGTCGCTGAAGAAGCACCACCATGCACGCACGTTCCTCGCCGAGGCACTGCAGCAGATCGTCAACGGCATCGCACCCGACGAGCTCGAGCAGCTCCTCGACGCCGAGCTCGACACGCTGAAGGCGGAGGGTCACCTCGCGACCGGCCTCGTGAAGGTCATCGGCGACGCGCTGCCCGGCATCGGCATCGTCGCCGCGGTGCTCGGCATCATCGTCACGATGGGCCACATGGACGCGCCGCCCGCGGTCATCGGTCACCACGTCGCCGCCGCGCTCGTCGGGACGTTCCTCGGCATCCTCGTCTGCTACGGGATCCTCCAGCCGCTCGCGAACAACGCCGAGACGCAGGAGGTCCACCAGATCCGCTACCTGAACGTCATCAAGTCCGCCGTGATCGCCAGCGCACGCGGCGTCGCGCCGCCGACCGCCGTCGAGTTCGGCCGCAAGATGATCTTCTCCGACGAGCGCCCGAGCTTCCAGGAGCTCGACAAGGCGCTCCAGTCGGTGGGCTAGAGCGATGGCGCGCCGCTACAAGAAGGTCGAAGGCGGTCACGGTCACCACGGTGGCGCGTGGAAGGTCGCGTACGCGGACTTCGTCACCGCGATGATGGCGCTGTTCATGGTGATGTGGCTGCTCGCCTCGACCGACCAGAAGTCGCGCGAGGAGATCTCGAACTACTTCCGCACCGGCATCCTCCCCGAGGGCGATCTGGCGATGAAGTCCGCCGCCCAGATCAAGCCGTCGGTGATCGAGGAGTCGGGCGTGCCACCGCCGCAGAGCGAGCAGGCGTCGATGGACGCCAATGCCGAGGCGGCCAAGCAGATCTCCGACAAGCTCGGCCGGCTCGCGGCGATCGACGACGAGCTCGCCGAGGTGATCAAGAACGTGAAGATCAAGATCACGCCGGAGGGCGTCCTGATCGAGACCGTCGACGAGGACAAGGGCCTGCTGTTCGACCTGTCGAGCGCGCGGTTGACCGAGCCGATGCAGCGCTTCCTCCGCGCGTTCGCGCCGATGATCGTCAAGGTCGGGCGCCCCGTCGAGATCAACGGCCACACCGACGCGCGCAAGTTCGCGCACGGCAGCAAGCTCAACAACTGGGACCTGTCGTATCAGCGCGCGGCGGCTGCCCGCGAGATCCTCGAGGGTAGCGGCGTGCCGGCCAGCCAGATCGCCGGTCTCTACGCGCGCGCGTCGACGCAGCTCTACGATCCGGCGAACCCGTATTCGAGCCAGAACCGCCGCCTGTCGTTCTTGCTCCGCATCGCGACCGGCGACAAGGCCGTGCGCGTCGACGAGCTCGACAGGGCGCTCGAGGATGCCAACTCCGGGGCGTCCGCCCCTGCTCCGGCCGCCGAGCCCGCCGCCAAACCTGCCGACACTCCGCCCGCGCCTCACGCCAAGTAGCCGGATCCGCTGCACGGCCTCCGGCACGCAGCTTGCGGTAGCGGAGCGCGTGCGAACCCTCGCGATCCTCCTCCTGCTGTTCCCCACCATTGCCTCGGCCGAGCCGTCGACGACGAAGTCGACGTCGTCGAACGCGGAGGCAGAGCCGCTGTGGGAGCTCGAGCTCCAGCTCGGCTACGGCATCGCCCGGCGCGGCACGGCCGAGATGGCCGAGACCAAGCCCGGCCCGCTGTCGTTCGCCGCGCTCGGCGCCGTCGCGATCAACGAGGAGCCGCGCGCGTTCGCGTACGGCGGCCTCGTCGGCGAGGCGAAGGAGCGCTCGGGTGTCGGCGTCACCGCCGGTGCACGCCTCGAGCTGCGCGAGCTGCCGGTCCGCCTCTCGGGCGGCGGCGTGTGGATGTTCGCACCCGATACGCTGTGGGGCGCGCAGGCCGCGGCGGGCTCGTGCTTCGGCGGCTCGATCGCCATCTGCGGCGACATCGCCCTCACCGCCTACTTCGCCGGCACCGGCCTCCCCGCCGACGAGACCGAGGTCCAGCTCCAGTTCGTCCTCGGCTTCGCCGCGCGCGGAGGCAACTGATGCAGCCCGAGCCGCCGAAGGCCGACAAGTCCGGCGAGACCGGCAAGGTCATCAAGGCGCTCGATAGCCTGCCGACGCTGCCGATCGTCGCGCTCCGGATCGGCGAGGTCGTCCACTCGAAGAACGTCTCGGTCCAGCAGGTCGCCGAGATCCTCCGCTCCGATCCGGCGACGTCGGCCAAGCTCCTGCGCCTCGTCAACTCGCCGTACTTCGGTATCCCCGGCGGCGTCGCCGACGTCGCGCGCGCCATCCCGTTCGTCGGCTTCAACACGCTCTATCAGCTCGTCCTCAGCATCTCCGTCCTCGATACCCTGAAGGGCAAGGACGGCGCCGTCGACGTTCGCTCGCTGTGGATGCACTCGCTGATCGTCGGCACCGCCGCGCGCGAGCTCGCGACCGAGCTGCGGTTCTCCGACCCGGGCGTCTGCTTCACCGCGGGCCTCCTCCACGACATGGGCAAGATCGCGCTCGCGAAGGTCGACCCGCAGAACCTCGCCGCCGCGTTCGAGTCGATGAAGACCGACGGCATCTCGCTCCACGAGGCCGAGAAGCGGCACGGGCTGGCGCCGCACGATCGGATCGGCAGCCGGCTCGCGCGCCAGTGGAAGTTCCCGGCGACGCTGTCGACGCCGATCGAGCAGCACCACGGCATCCACCAGCAGAGCGTGCGCGACCGCCTCGCGCCGAACCTCCGGACGATCACCGAGATCGTGACCGCGGCCGACCAGCTCTCGACGATCGCCGCGAAGTCGTTCGGCGACGACGGCCTGGCCGAGGACGAGGAGGCCGAGGGCATCGCGCTGTTCGAGCGCAACGGCCTGTCGGCGATGACGCGCGACCAGATCGCGTCACGTGCACGCAAGGAGCTCGAGCGCTCGAGAGTCTTCCTGTCGCTGCTCGACTGAGCGTCTGCACGTGCACATGCACGTGCACGTGCACCTGAACCGCGACGATCGACCAGGGGCGTACCTGCAGGTGCAGGTGCCGCGGTCAGCGTGGCGTCGTCGGAATCGCGACGGTGAAGCACGCGCCGCGGTCGGCGACCTTGCGGTAGTTGATCCGCCCCGACAGCATCTGCATCACGTACGCGGAGATCGCGAGGCCGAGGCCGGTGCCGCCGCTGGTCGTGCTCGCGAACGGCTCGAACATCGTGTCGGCGATCTCCGGATCGACACCCGGGCCATCGTCGGTGACCACGAACTGGATCTCGTCCTCGACGATCCGGACGGCGAGGTCGACGACACCGCCCTGCGGCGACGCGTTCGCCGCGTTGCGCAGCACGTTCGCGAGGACCTGGAGGAACAGCGCCTCGGTGACCGCGAGGCTCACCCCGGGCAGCTCGCCGATGCGGAGCGTCGCGCGCTCGCGGACGTAGGGGCCGGCGAGCTTGATCGCGCGCTCGACGAGCGTCGCGACCGCGAGCGGCTTCAGCTGCACCTCACCGCTGCGGATGAACTTGCGCATCTGCACGAACAGCTGCACCGCCTCCCCGCCGGCGGCGACCGCCTCGGAGACGGCGCCCTGGAGCTCCTCGCTCGCGTTCTCGGCGAACGAGGACACGTTGTCGAGCGCGACCGTCAGCGCCTGCATCGTCGACGCGAGGTCGTGGAGCAGCGACCCGGTGAGCGCGCCGAGCGTCGCCTGCCGCATCAGCTGGTTCAGGCGAGCGCCACCCGAGGCGGACGGCGACGGGAGCGTGACGACGCGGGCCTCGAGCACGCCGAACGTGCGCTGCGCGCGGTGCGCCATGTACTGGATGATCTCGCGCGACGCCTCGGTGACGCCGCGGGCACGCAGGCGAAGCGAGCCGTCCTCGTCGAGCGGGACGTCGAGGAACCAGCCACCGCCCTCGCGCGGCACCGCGCCGCCGAAGAATGGATGATCGATGCCGCTCGTGCGAACCGCGACCCCGCAGGCGACGACGCCCTCGACGGTCAACGCGCGGCGCACGATCGTCTCGGCGAGCTCGAGCGGCGAGCGGGTCGCGGCGAGCTCGTCGTCGAAGCTCGCCATCGATAGCGCGTCCTCGACGGAGGCGAACAGCCGGCGCGCGAGCTCGCGCTGCTCGAGGCCACGGCGGACGACGACCTCGATCTCGTCGTGCCACGGCTTGCCGACCTTGTAGGGCGCGTTCGGCTTGAGCAGCGCACGCTGGGCGCGCTCGTCGACGTAGCCGGTCAGGAGCACCCGGACGGCATCGCGCTGGTGCTTGCGCGCGAACTCGAGCACCTCGATGCCATCGTGGTCGGGCATCTTGAGGTCGCTGATGACGACGTCGTACTGGTTGGAGGTCAGGACATCGAACGCCTCGCTCCCGCAGGCGACAGCCTCCACGCGGTAGTGCTGCGAGAGCTCGTCGACGAGCGCTTCACGGACGTGATCGTCGTCGTCGACGACGAGGATGCGGGCGGTCGTCTTCATGGCGGGTCCTTGCGCGGAGTCAGCTCGAGTCGCTCGACAAACGTCGACTGGACGTTCGCGAGCTCGGGCGGAAGATCGGGGCGGTGGCCGTCCTTGGAGCTCTTCGTCGCCGCGATGATCGCGGTGACGTTGTTCTCGATCCGTTGGACGAGCTGGGCGACGCGGCCGAGCAGGCGCTCGAGCTCGCCGCGGTGCTCGGGAGGCACGGCGGCCGCGACCTGATGGAGCCGGCGCACGGTGCTCGACAGCGCGCCGACGGGGTTGTTGAGGTGGTGGGCGATGCCACCGACGAGCTCGCCCATCGCGGCGCGCCAGGCGAGCAGCGCGACCTCGCGGCTCTTGCCCTCGAGCTCGCGCTGGGCGTCCGCGAGCTGCGTGTGCGCGCGCTCGAGGTCGCTGTAGGCGGCGATCAGGGCGGTATGCTTGGCGACCAGCTCGCGCTCGAGCACGTTGCGCTCGGACGTGTCGCGGGCCATGTAGGCAACCAGCGGCCCGTGCTCGGCGGTGTCGACGTGAGAGACGCGAAGCTCGACGAACACGGGGTAGTCGTCGCCGCGGCGCAGTCCGACGTCCTCGTAGTGACCGGGCGCGAGCAGGTCGCGGCCTGGCTCGTAGGCGAGCTCGGCGAGCGCCATCCCGACGATCGAGTCGATGTCGCGCAGGAGGAGGTCCGCCGCACCGACATTGGCCGACACGATCACGCCCGTCTCGCGGCGGACGATGAACGCCGCATCGGGGCTGCTGTCGAACAGCAGGCCGAACACGGCGCTGGCGATCGGATCGGTCACATTCGTTGGCTCGGCCAGGTCCGCCGAGCGTCAAGCCTGCCGACGCCAAGGAACCGTCGATCGCCAAGGGTCCGGATCTCCTGGGTCGGAAACGGCCCGCCGCTTGCTGTGGTGCACCTCGCGTGTCGGTCACCTTCGGAACCCTCGATACCCTGCAGTCGGCGCTGACGTTCCATCGCGAGCGTCACACCGTCCTCGCGGGCAACATCGCGAACCTCGACACGCCGGGCTACAAGCCGCTCGACCTGCAGCGGACGACCGCGACCGAGGGCACACAACTCGCGGTCACCGCCGATGGCCACATCGCGACCGGCACACAAACCGGTCCGGCCTCGAGCGGTGTCGTCCAGACGTTCACCGACACCAGCCAGCTCCAGGGCCCCGATGGCAACGCGGTCGAGCTCGAGCGCGAGCTCTCGAAGATCGACGCCAACCGCGCCCGCTACGCCACTGCTTCCGAGCTCGTATCGCGGCGCATCGCGCTGCTTCGCTACGCCGCAGGAGACGGCACCTGATGAGCAACTCGATCGACTTCTTCTCGGCCATGGAAGTGTCGGCGTCGGGCCTGTCGGCCCAGCGCACGCGCATGAACGTCGCAGCCTCGAACCTCGCGAACGCGCAGACGACGCGCGGCGCCGATGGCGGTCCGTACAAGCGCCGCGACGTCGTGCTGAGTGCCGCGGAGGCACCGAGCGCGCAGAACACGCCGTTCGCGAACGCGGTGAAGACCGTCGAGGTCCAGCAGATCACGCAGGACACGGCGCCGCCGCGCCTCGAGTACGACCCCGGCCACCCCGACGCGAACGCGCAGGGCTACGTCGCGTACCCGAACATCAACCCCGTCGAGGAGATGGTCGACATGATCACCGCCTCGCGTGCCTACGAGGCCGGCATCACGACGATGTCGACGGCCGTCAGCATGGCCGAGCGCGCCCTGGGGATCGGCAAGTGAGTATCTCGCCGATCCAGATCCCGACCCTGCCGTCGATCGAAGGCGGCTCGACGTCGGCGCCCGTTCGAGGCGCGGATGTCGGCGGCGGCTTCGGCAAGGCGCTGTCCGAGGCGCGCGACCTCGAGGCGACTGCCGCGCAGGCCTCGGAGAAGTTCGCGAACGGCGATCAGACCGTCGGTATTCACGAGGTCATGATCGCGACCGAGAAGGCCTCCATCGCCGTGCGCTTCGCGACGACCTTGAAGAACAAGGCCGTCGAGGCGTACCGCGAGCTCATGAACACGCAGGTGTAAGCCATGGCCGACGCACCGACCCAGGGACCGAGCGCCGTCGTCAACCAGCTGAAGGAGCTGTGGGGCAAGCAGTCGCGCGGCCGCCGCATGCTCGCATTGCTCGTCGTCATCGGCGTGCTCGGCTTCGTCGTCGTCACGCGCATCACGAGCTCGAATGCGCCGTACGCGGTCGTCGCCGAGGGCGCATCGCCCGACGACAACCAGGAGATGCTCGCCGTCCTCGAGCAGCGCAACATGCCGGTGCGCCTCGCGAACGGCAAGGTCGAGGTCAAGAGCGAGAAGCTCGACCAGGCGCGCGCGATCATCGCGGCCGCCGGTCTGCCGCGCATCGGCAAGGGCCTCGAGCTGTTCGACGGCTCGCACCTCGGCCAGTCGAGCTTCGCCGAGCAGGTGAACTTTCGCCGCGGTCTGCAGGGCGAGCTCGCCCGCAGCATCACGGCACTCGCGCAGGTCCAGAACGCGCGCGTCCACCTCGCGCTCGGCAAGCGCAGCGTGTTCAAGGATCGCGAGGAAGGTGCGACCGCGTCGGTCGCGGTCCACCTCTATCCCGGCCAGCAGCTGTCGCCCGACCAGGTCCGCGGCATCCGCTCGCTCGTCGCCGCGAGCGTCGAGGGCATGCGTGCCGAGGCGGTCGTCATCGTCGATAACCACGGCAACCTGCTCGATGGCGCCGAGCCGACCGCGGCGAACAAGTCGGTCGCGATCGAGCAGTCGGTCACGTCGCGCGTCCGCTCGATGCTCGAGCGCGTCGTCGGTCCCGGCAAGGTGTGGGTCGTCACGACCGCGGTCGTCGACGATCGCGAGGTCAGCGAGACGCAGGAAGTGTTCGACAACACGAACCCGGTGCTGCGCAGCGAGTCGCGCACGGTCGAGGGCATGGACCCGACGGTGCTCGACGGCGTCGGCGGAGTCGCCGGCACGCGCGGCAACCTGCCCGGCGCGCAGCCCGCCGCTCCCACCGGCGGCGGAAGCGCCGCGACGAACACGAACGGCCGTCTGCAGGAGACGAAGAACTTCGAGATCAGCCGCACCGTGCGCCAGGTCAAGAAGCCCGACGCGCAGCTCGCGAAGCTCTACCTCGCGGTCGTCGTCGACTACAAGGCCGGCGCCGACGGCAAGGCCGCGCCGCGCTCGGAGCAGGAGCTGGCCGAGCTGACCGCGCTCGCGCGCCAGGCCGCCGGCATCGACGACGCGCGCGGCGACAAGATCGACGTTCGCTCCATCCCGTTCGTCAGCGACGCCGAGGTCGCCGCCGGCGAGCCCGTGGCCGCCAAGCCCGCCGAGTCGCTCCTGCCCGTGCCGCTGCCGATCGCGATCGGCGCCGGCGTCGGCCTGCTCCTCCTGATCGCCGTGGTCGTGTTCGCGATGCGCGGCAAGAAGTCGTCCAAGCAGCTCGCGCAGCCGGGTTCGCTCGCGCTGCCCGCGCCGGTCGCCGACCTCGAGCTGACACCGTAAGATAGACGCCATGCTTCGCGCGTCGGTCATCGCCGGCATCGTGCTCGCGGCCTCCGCCGCGGGTGCGCAGCCCGCCGCGCCCCCGCTCGCGCAGATC
>JAEWJO010000512.1 GCA_023386455.1 Pseudomonadota bacterium
ACGGCATGCCGGTTCGAGCCGCCGCAGCCGGGCGCGGCGCGGCTCGGCGAGATGGATGCGCAGAAGCAGTGGCAGCGTCCTACGAAGGAGACGCCGCTGCCGCCGGCGATCGCGTCCGCGATCCCGCAGCACACGTGCACCGCGCCCGACTGCGAGATGCTGTACGCGTTCGGCGAGGTCAAGGTCAGCGATCAGCCCGTCGCGTGGAGCGGCGCGGTCAACTGGCTGTCGGTCGGCGCGCCCGCCGATCAGTGCAGCTGGAAGGCGGAGCGGTTCAGCGGGTTCTTCGTCCCGGGGCAGGGCGGGGTCGTCAAGGTCTCCGAGGGCCAGACCCATCCGCTCGTGCTGTCGGCGGCGCTCGTCGACAGCGGCGGCGCGAAGGCGCTGCTCGCCGAGGGGCCGGGCGAGTACGCGACGTACGATCTGACCGGCGGTGGCGCGACCCTCGGCCACCACATCACGTGGATGGTCGCGCCCGACGAGGCGTGGGACGCGGTCGATCACCTCGGCCCGATCTGCGAGCCGTCGCGCTAGCTCGGCGCGGGAAGCATCATCCCGATCAGGACCTCGACATCGACGGGCTTCGCCTCGACGTGATCGAATCCCTCCGCGAGCGCGTGCGCGTGGAGCTGCTTCGGCAGGCGCGTCAGCGCGATCACGCGAACCTCGCCCTCGACCGTATTCTTGAGCGCGCGTGCGAACTGGTAGCCGCGCGTGTCCGGCAGGATCAGCTCGGTCAGCACGACGTCGGGTGCGCTTCGCGCGGCGAGGTCGAGGCCGAGGCGAGCGGTCCGCGCCGAGTCGACGTGCCAGCCGCGCTGGCGCAGCGCCGTGGCGAGCGCCGTACGTTGATCGTCGTTGTCGTCGATGATCAGCACGCGGCCTGCTGCACTCATACGAACGCTGTCTGTCCGCTCTCGCGGAACCACGTGCCGAGCACCGTGAACGCATCCTTGGCCGACTCGATCAGCCGATCGGCGACGAGCGGTCGCCGCGCGACATCGTCGAGCAGGACGCCGAGTCCCTGCCAGCGCGCGGCGGCGACGCCGTCGTAGACCGACAGGTACGCGAGCGCGTTTGCCGAGCTCGCGACCCGCTGGACGATGTTGCGCTTGATCGCGGAGTGCAGCTGCGTCGGCCGCTCGGCGACATACTTCCAGCCGAGCGCCTGGATCGGATCCTCGAACGACGTGATCCGCGCCTGCGGGAGCGCGGTGAGCCGGCCGGGAGTGACGCCGAGCGCGAGGAGGTCCTGCGCGATCAGACCCGACCGTGTGCGGTCGAGACGGTCGGCGACGACGAGGTTCGGCGTTGTGACGAGCGCGCTCTCGAGGGGTGCCTCGAAGCCATACGCCCGGACGAGCTGCGCGCGGTACTGCTCCCGCGTCACCCCCGACGCCATCAAGTCGAGCCAGTACACGTCGACAGCCGCGTGAAGATCACGGGTTGCGACGTCGAGACGGGTCAACATCGACGACATGAGGCGGTGCTGGTGTCGCTGTGCAATCGCCGTGCAACGACTAACCCACCCGTATCCGAAGATTCATCTAGCGCAGAGCGCGCGCCGGCGCTCGTAGGACCGATCCGCACGTGCGCGGACGCTCGGTGCGACGACCTATTCCGTTTCGCGCTCGTGCGCACTCCGGGCGGCCTCGAGCAACCGTGGATCGACGAGATCCGGACTCAGCACGACCTTGCCGTAGTGCACGGCCTTCACTTCCGGCCCCCGCACGACGAAATCGCCGGCTGCCTCGATATAGACGATCAGGTGGTCGCGCTCGACGCGACGGACCGCGCCGATCTCTTCGCCCCCTTCTTCGAAGAAGACGTGGTCGCCCACGTTCACCGTGAAGTCTTGACTCATGAACGTCCTCCGAGCGGAGTCTACCGCGCGTCGCGAGAGTGCAAATGCGTTGCAGCTTCCGCGTACGCAGAGGCTCGGCGCGCGCTGCGCGAACGTATTCCGAGTTTCTCGTCGGAACCACGGCACATGCCTCGCACGAGTCATCGATCACCGTGTCGCCGCTACACAAGCTGTATTCGAAGTTACTTCGCGAGCTCGCACAGTCCGAACATTCGGCGATGGTCCACACACGTCGTGAATCGCGTCGGCTGGGCGATACTCCACCTGCGCACGCGCTCCGTGCCCTCGGCGCGCATGCCGCTTCGATGAAGCCGCGCTACATGGCGCTGCTCGCGAAGCGTCAACCGATCGGTCGGCTCGCCGGTCGCGGCTTTGGCCAGATGTTCTCCACGCTGCGCCACTTCATCTTCGATCGCCTGATCGATGCCGAGCGCTCCTATCGAGGCACGCTCCTCGGCTTTCACCACGGCATCGGCGTCGCGCGTCTGTTGCGAGACGTCGCCGCGCGCTTCGAGGACGAGCACATGGTGAACTTCTGCGACGACCTGCTCGCCGACCGCGTGGCGCTCGTCGACGCGGCCGAGCGCCAGCTCCGCTGGTTCGCCGATGCTCCGGCGACGGCGATCGCGTCGGGCTTGCGCCTGGCGGTCGCCTCCCCGAACGAGTGATACGCTCGCAACCGGAGGTCGAGATGAGCGCGACGGCGTTCGGCGTGTTCGTGTTCTTCGGGTTTGTCGTGCCGGTGCCGATCCTCGCGTGGCTCGATCGCCCGCGGAGCCGGTGATGTACGCCGGCCACTTTGCCGCGGCCCTCGCGATGAAGGCGACCGCGCCGCGCGTGCCGACCTGGCCGCTGCTGCTCGGCGTCGGCTTCATCGACATCCTGTTCGGCGTGTTCGTCGTCGCCGGGATCGAGCACGCGCACATGACGCCGGGCGAGGCGCCCGGGTTCTCGCTCGACTTCATCGACTGGTCGCACTCGCTCGCGATGGCAGCGGCGTGGGGCGTCGTCTACGCGCTTGCGTTCGCGCGCCGCGGCGCGGTCGTCGCCGCGTGGTGCTGGGCCGCCGTGTTCTCGCACTTCGTGCTCGACGTGCTCATGCATCCGGGTGATCTCGCGCTGTGGCCGCACTCCGAGGCGCACGTCGGCCTCGGCCTGTGGACGCGTTGGCCGATCGGGTGGTGGTTCTTCGAGCTCGCGTTCGTGGCGGTCTGCGGGGCGTACTACATCGCCCGCGCCCGGCGAGATCGCTCGTTCGGGGGACGGGCGCTGTGGGTGGTCGGCGTCGTCGTCGCGCTTCACGTGACGAATTCGCCCTGGCTGTCCCCCGCGGGTTGATATCGTCGACGGATGGCGGCCGGGGCAGCTGCGTCGAGGAAGATGATCACGCCGCGCGTCGTCGCGTGGCAGGGCAGCGCCCGCGACGAGGAATCGCGAGCGTTCCTCCAGTCGCGACTGACCGTGCTGTCGAAGCTGATGTTCTGGAGCTTCGTCGTCCTCCTCGGCGGCATGGTCGCCCTGTACCGGCAGTACCCGAGCATCGAGCCGCGCGACAACGACCGCATCTACATGATCGGTACCGCCGGCGTGTTCGTGCTCGGCGTGATCTGGCGCGGCTTCCTCCTGCGGCGCGAGCTGCGGCTCGAGGTCCTGATCGCGATCGATCTGTTCTATGCCGCCGCGACCGGATCGATCTTCGCGGGCGCGTCGTACATCGCGTGGGAGCTGCACTCGTCGGCGTTCGCGAACCTGTTGTGGTCGTGCTTCATGGTGTTCCTGCGGTGCATCGTGGTGCCGAGCACCGGGCGGCGCACCGCGATCGCCGGGGTGCTGACGTTCGTGCCGATCCTCGTCGGTGCGGTCGGCCTCGCGCTGACGACGACCCAGGAGCTGCCGCCGGTCGCCTACGTGTCGAGCGCGGCGCTGATCAGCGGCGTCGTCGTCCTGCTCGCGACGATCGGCTCGCGCATCCTCTACGGCCTGCGCAAGCAGGTGAGCGCGGCGATGCGCCTCGGCCAGTACACGATCGATCGCAAGATCGGCGAGGGCGGCAACGGCACCGTGTATCGCGCGCACCACGCGATGCTGCGCCGGCCGACGGCGATCAAGCTGATCCAGCCCGCGAAGGCCGGCGCCGAGAACGTCGACCGGTTCGAGCGCGAGGTCCAGCACATGAGTCAGCTCACGCACTGGAACAACGTCGCGATCTTCGACTACGGCCGCAGCCCGGAGGGCTACTTCTACTACGCGATGGAGTACCTAGACGGCATCGACCTCGAGAACCTCGTCGTCGACTTCGGTCCGCAGCCCGCCGATCGCGTGATCGGCATCCTCGTCCAGGTGTGCGCGGCGCTCGGCGAGGCGCATCGCCGCGGCATCATCCATCGCGACATCAAGCCGGCGAACATCCTGCTGTGCGAGCGCGGCGACGTCCCCGATGTCGCGAAGGTCGTCGACTACGGGCTCGCGAAGGAGATCGACTCGCACGGCGGCGACACGGGCCGCAACATCCTCGGCACGCCCGCGTACATCGCACCGGAAGCGGTGACCGATCCGTCGACGATCTCGCCGGCGGCGGACCTCTACGCGCTCGGTGCGGTTGGCTACTTCCTGCTCACCGGCCGGCGGGTGTTCGAGGCGAAGACGAACGTCGATCTGTGCATCCAGCACGTGACCGCGACGCCGAGGCCGATGTCGGCGATGACGACGCGCCGGATCCCGGCGGCGCTCGAGGCCGTGATCCTGCGCTGCCTCGCGAAGAAGCCCGAGGAGCGGCCCGAGAGCGCGACCGCGCTGGCGACGCTCCTGCGCGAGGCCGCGCCCGACGCCGACTGGAGCGACGACGAGGCGAAGCGCTGGTGGGTCGACTTTCGCCGCAAGGAGCGCCCGCACGGACCGACCGCGCCGACGCAGACGATCACCGTCGACCTCGAGTCGCGCGAGCACGTCACGTTCGAGGACGCACCGCGCCCCGACCTCAACTAGATCTCGTCGAGGATCTGCTTGCGCTTCTGCTGGTACTCGGACTCGCTGATCGCGCCCGCTGCACGCAGCTGGTCGAGCTTCTTCAGGCGCATCGCGGTGTCGCCGGCAGGCTGCGCCGTCGCCGCGGGCTGCGGCTGCGGCTGGGGCTGCGGTAGCGGCTGCGGCTGCGCGACGTCGCCGGGCATGCCGCACCCGCTCGCCTCGACGAGCTCCTGCTGGACCCACGCACGCTTGCTCTGCGTCGGCGCAGGCCGCGGACCCTTTGGCAGCGCGCCGAACGAGTAGGCGAGGATGCCGACGCCGCCGCCGATCAGGCCGCCGCCGATCGCGTACAGCGGAGCGCCCGACGCCGGCTCCTCGTAGAACGGGTCACCCGGCTCGAACACGCTCGTGTTGCTCGACCGGATGAGGCCGGCGACGACGAAGCCGAGGCCGACGAACCCCAGGCCGACCGCCGCGGCGACGTCGTTCGTGCGTCCCTGCACGACCGGCTGAAACTCGACCGGCTGCTCGTACGTGATCTCCGCCTGCTGGACGCAGTGCGTGCGCGACATGCTGTCGGTGCTGCCCTCGAGTCCGGCGAGCGCGATGCCGCCGCCGCGCGCACCGGCAAACCCCGCGGACAGCGACGAGGACTTCGTCGTCGCGAGCGATGGCGAGCCGAGTAGACGCCGCTCGACCTCGTACTTCGGTCCATACACGGCAGTTGTGCCCCACTTGGTACAGCCCGACAGCAGTGTGGCGGTGACGAGGAGAGTGGACGTGATCCGCATTGTTGGGGCGCTATAACGCGGGCGAACCGCATTCGACTTCACGAATCGTATTGCGGAGTGTGAAGCGAGCGTCCGGTCGCTCAGCGGCGGAAGCTCAGGCCGACGCTGAACGACGCCGCGAACGTCTCGCCGAGCTCGCCGGCGATGCGCGCGTAGAACCCGAGCCAGGAGCGATCGAACCGCTTCAGGTCATACGCGCCCTCGGCGCCGAGGCCGAGCGCGACGTGCGTCTCGACCATGTCGGACACGAGCGAATAGCGCTGGAGGTGCAGGCCGACGATCGCGGCGGTCGTGAACCCTCCGTCGCGCCCGTAGCGGAAGTAGCCGGCGAGGTCGACCGGGACCATCGCCGAGCCGAATGGGCTGTGGAGCGAGGCAACGGCGACGTGCACGCCGGCATCGCCGTGTCCGCGCAGGCGACGTCCGATGCGCAGGGCAACTCCACCGCCGGTCGCCGCGTCGGTCGTCGCCGCGTCCTGTCCGAGGAAGTCGGTCGAGACGTAGCCGGCGTCGATCCCGAGCACGAACGGCGACATCCTCGACGGGATCGTCAGCGGATCGGCGAGCTCGCGATCGGAGTCGTCGGTGCGGCGGGTGCGCGTGCCGGGCGCGGCGACGTCGTCGACGGCATCTTGCGCCGCGGCCTCGATCGCGACCTGCGCCGGCGTGCGGCCGAGCACGGCGAACGCCTGCCCGATGTCGTTCGCGGGGCCTCGCATCGCGACGACGGCGTGGGACAACGTCAGGTCGGCGAGGGCGTCGCTCATCTGATCGATCGTCAGCGCCTGGACCTCGGCCGCGGTCGCGAGGTCGGTCATCGGCGGCCGGCCCATCTCGACGTCGCGCTCGACTCGCAGCGCGAGCAGCTCGGCCGAGCCGGTGACCGCGGTGAGGTGCGTCATCACGCGACGGCGCGCGATGACGAATGCGCGGGCCGCGGCATCGGCGTCGTGGTGGAGCGTGGCGATCCGGTCGCGCAGCAGCTCGACCGCCGCCGCGGCGCGCGCCGAATCGATCCAGCCGCCGATCACGTACGTGAGCGCGAGGCGCTGCTCGGAGAGCTGCGCGGTGAGATCGTAGGTCGCGCCGCGCTGGTGGCGG
>JAEWJO010000419.1 GCA_023386455.1 Pseudomonadota bacterium
CGTCGTGGGCTCGCTCGGCGTCGTGGGCTCGCTCGGCGTCGTGGGCTCACTCGTCGTCGTGGGGTCACTCGTCGGTTCGTCGGCGAATGCGACCGACGACGTCGCCGCGACGAGCACGAGCACGAGCACGAGCGCGATACCTAGCCGCGGCATACGTTCACCTTGCCGCTGCCGGTCGCGCGACCGTCGCGCTCCTTGCACGTGTAGCCCTCGCCGAGGAACAGACATGACGTGTCGTTCGCGCAGCGAAACGCGCACACGCCGGCGCCGCCGTCCTCGATGCATGCCGCGTCGTCGGGACAGTCGGCGTCGGTGTCGCACGAGACCGTGCAGAACCCGCCGGGCCAGTCGGCGCCCGGCGCGAGGCAGCGCTCGTCGCACTCGGACGAGAAATCGCAGCGCGCGCCGAGCTCGCGCGACACGTCGGAGTCCTGGCACCCGACGACAAGCGCGAGAACCAGCGAGATCGCGGGGAGCCGCATCGCCCCGACGCTACCGCGCGACGATCGCGTTCGCCACTTCCGGGCAGCGCGCGCCGAATGCAGTTCGCTCAGCCGATTCGCCGACGACGCCGTGCACCCGCGGCGTGCGCGAGCGCCGATACGAGCGCCTCGCCGGCGCGCGGCGATGCCTTCGCGGCATCGACGAGTGGCTGCAGCGCATTGTCGAGATCGAAGCCGCCGCGGAGCGGGCCGGTCGCCGACCACACGTACTCGAGTGCGCGCTGCGCGGCGACCTCGCCGATCAGCACGGCAAACTGCGGCGTCGCGATCGAGGCGAGGCGTGCGAGGTCGGCGATCGACAGCGCGGCGAGCCGGCCGCCGCCGAGCAGCCAGTCGCCGAGCGCCTCCCACGCGTGCGTGTCGATGATCGCGGCGTCGGCAGGCGCCTCCTCCATGCGCACGACGCCGGGGGCGACCGCACCGTGATCCGGTGGCGTGATGATCACGACGCGCTCGCCGGCGCCCTCGAGCAGCAGCATGCGGACGAACCGGCGCAGCACGCGTGGCGCGACCGTCGCGGCCTCGCGACCGCGCGGGATCGCGACGTCGCTCCCTCGCGCGCTGCGCTCGGCGACGAAGCCGTCGCTGATCGTCGTGTCGACGCCGTTCAGCGGGTGGCGGCGGGTCCGCCCGTCGGGCATCACGAGCACGAGCGCGTCGGACTCGAGGTGGACCTCCGCGCGCGCCGGCCGGAACGGCACGGGATCGCGATACAGCGCAGTACGGCCCACGATCTAACAATAGCAGCCGACTCCCGAGGCCACGGGAGAACTTTCGCCTGGCGTGCGCCTGTCACGTCATGACGGCGTTTCGCCGGATACGTACGGACCGCGTGCGCGCGCTACTTCGTGGCCGGCTTGGCCTTGGCGGCAGCGGACTTGCGCTTCGCCGGCTTCTTCTCCGGCTCGGGCGGTTTGTCCTTGGCAGCCTGGAGGCGGCGGATCGCACGGAGCCGGAGCGTACGGTCGAGCTTGGGCTTGAAGGCCTCGCCCTGGAACTCGGGCACGAGGCCGGCGCGGACGTTCGCGTCCTCCTTCAGCAGGAGTGCGCGTACCTGATCAGGTGACGACAGCGAGCGGAGCTTCGCGATCGTCGCCGGATTGCGGAGTGCGCGTGCGAGCCGGCCGAGGATCGGCAGGTGCAGCCGGTCGTACTTGAGGCCCATCAGGAAGAACAGGTACGTCGGATTGCCGTCGGGAGCGCCGAACGGGATGCCCTCCCACGACCGGCCGACGATCAGGAACGGCCGCGCGATCTTGCCCTTGTCCTTGGCGCGCGTGTGCAGGAACGCGACGCCGCCCTCCATCGCCGTCGACGACAGCGACTCGCGCTCGACGACGGCGCCGACAAACCACGGCTTGTCGGCGAGCCACCCGTTCGTGTACGCGCGTGCGGCAAGCTCCTCGATGACGGCGATCGGCGTCGTCGCGCGCAGCGTCGGGATGATCGCCTGGTCGGGAATCAGATCCTCGAGCGGGAGCTTCATCCCGTCGGGCACGTCGACGAAGCTCTCGTCGTCGCCGACGAGCTGCTCCTCGATCCACTCGTCGATCGCAGCGCGCTTGAAGCGCCACTGCCGATCGAGCTGCATCGCGGGGATCTTGCCGGCCGCTACGAGCTTGTTGACGGTGGCCTCATCGAGGTGGAGGTAGGCCGCCAGCTCGTGGATGGTCAGCAACTGTCCGTCAGGTCCTTGCTTTTTTGCCATCTAACGACTCGCGGCATTCTAGAAGGCCGATCTCGCGCGCGCCATGCTCCGGTGCCGTAGAATTTCGACGTGAGGAGGCCACGCTGGTCGCTGAGGCGAGCCCGCAACCTGGTCGGGACCAAGTTCTTGCTGGTTGCCGGGCTCGTCGGGTTTGTCGTCGTCTGCTGGCTCGGCGAGCTGGTGGCCGGCCTGCATCGTCCCGTCCACCTCGGACCCGCGCTCGCGGGCCTCATGGCGGGCATCCCGGCGATTCTCTGGCTCGGGTTCTTCTACCTGATGGACCGCCACGAGCCCGAGCCCAAGCAGCTCGTCGTCGGGGTGTCCCTCCTCGGCGCGCTCGTCGCGGCACCGCTCGCATCGTTCGTCATCGCGCACGCGGTGCCGCACGTCCCGATCGAGCAGCCGAACCTGTCGTGGCACTCGCTCGACCGCATCATCTACGCGGTCCTCATCGCCGGCCTCGCGCAGGAGATGTGCAAGTACGCCGTCGTTCGCTACACGGTGTACATGTCGCGCGAGTTCGACGAGCCGATGGACGGCATCGTCTACATGATGGCGTGCGGCACCGGCTTCGCCGTCTGGGTCAACTACCATCGCCTCTCGGGCCAGGGTCACGAGGTCCACCTGTCGACGGGCGCCGCGCAGGCGGTCGCCACGACCCTCGCCCACGCATCGTTTGCGGGCGCGCTCGGCTACGTCATGGGTCGCGCAAAATTCTCGCGTCGCTCGGCGCCCGTGCGCGGCGCCCTGCTCATGGCCGGCCTCCTCGGCGCGGCCGCCCTCAACGGCCAGTTCAAGATCGTCGACTACTGGATCCAGCAGACCGGCTTCGCCCAGCACCCGTGGCGCGGCGTCGGCTACGCGGCCCTGTGCGCGAGCGCGGTGTTCGCGGTCATCTGGTTCGCGTCGCAGCGCCTGCTGCGGAGCTCGCCGTTCAAGGAACCGCCGAGATGACCGACGACAAGAAGCCGAAGAAGCCGCGCAAGCGGAAGACGCCGGTGCCCGGCGCACCGGTGGTCGCGGCCGACAAGTCATCGCCCGTCGAGAAGGTCGATTCCGCCGCCGCGCGCGTCGCGCCCCGGACCGAGGAGAGCGTCGCGGTCGCGCGCCTCGGCCGCTCGGACGACAGCGCCGCCGTCGAGCGGCTCGTGACGCAGACCGACGAGAGTGCCGCCGTCGAGCGCCTCGGTGGCGCGCTCGTCGAGACCGCGCGCGTCCAGAGCCTGCAGACGCCCGCCGAGACCGCGAAGTACGCCGGCATCATCCCGAGCGACAGCGCGCGTGTCGAGAGCGTCGAGGGCGTCGAGGGCGCCGAGGGCGTCGAGGGCGCCGAGGGCGCCGCCCCGGTCGCGACGACCGCCGCCGAGACCAAGCCGATCACGGCCGGCCTCGTCGCGTCGGCGCCTGTCGCGGTCAAGCACGTCGAGACCCGGCCGATCGAGTCGCGGCCGGTCGAGAGCCAGCTCGTGCTCGAGATCGAGGCC
>JAEWJO010000454.1 GCA_023386455.1 Pseudomonadota bacterium
CAACTTCGACGGTGGCTCGCTCGTCGACGCGAAGGGCAAGGACGGCACGGCGAGCCTCTGCATGTCGCTCCTGACCGAGGGCACCGCCACGCACCATCCTCGTCCGTGCATCGACGTCGGCAGCGACCGCGACCGATTGGCCGTCGACGTCGCTATCGATGATCGGTCGATTCGACGCCGATGTGGCGTGGATGGAGCTGACGATCGCCGGACCGTGGGGCCCCCTCTCGATCGCGGCGACGCCCGGTCGCCAGCGGTTCTGCGCGATGACCGGTGTCGCGATCCCGCCCGGCGACTACGACGCGACGCTCCGCGCATTCGACGTCGCGGGCAACGCCAGCGATTCCGTTCCGCTCCGCCTCCACGTCCGCGGGTACACGAAGCGCACCGCCCACAGCGCTCCGCAAGACGACGACCGCGGCGTGATCACGCTGGCCATCATCCTCGGCGGACTGATGCTGATCGTCGTCGCGCTCGCGGCGCTCCCCCGCCGCGCGGGCTCTGCACTCCTCGAGGCCGTACCGCTCTCCGTTGCCGAAGCGGCGGTCAAGATCCTGCGCCTTCGGCACGCGACGGGCGCCGGCATCTCTGCCGCCGTGATGGCGACAGGATTCGCGTCGTGCACGCCGTGGCTCGGTCTCGCGCCCGGCATCGTGCTCCTCGCGTTCGTCGCGCAGCTGATGGCCGAGTGGCAGGCACTGCGCAACGCCCGCATCGATCGCACGACCGCGGTGCGCCAGGGGCGCACGCTCATCCTCGAGGGTCCGTGGGGCCGCAACCTGCTCTCGGTGTCCGACGCGACGTTCGCTGCCGCCCAGCGCGGCGCCGCGCCGACCGCGACGCTCCGGCGCGACGACTAGACGGCGAGGTGCATGTGGACGAGCGTCCACTCGCCCGACGCGGTCTTGTCGAACACGCAGAACACGTAGAACGGCACCTTGTAGCCCTTCTTCGGGAGCTCGACCGTCGCGCCGATCCAGCCCGTCGTGCCGCTCGGCGCGACGCCGGCGATGCTCGACGTCACCTTCGCCTTGCCCTTCCACGCCGCCGCCCACGCCTTCGCGAGCTTCGCGCCGCCGATCGTACGCTCGCCGTCCGCGCTGCCGATCGTGACGAGATCGGGGTTCGCCGCGGCCGCCGCGTCGAGCCCGGTCGCGACGAGCTTGCCGAATGCCGCCTGGACCGACGCATCTCCCGCCGCGCCCGCAAACGTCGCGTGCGTCCACGTGCCCGCCTTCGCGCCGTCGTTGACCACCTGGTTGGCGACGGGCTCGGTCAGCGCGCTCGCGGCGATACGCCAGCCGGCCTGCGTCTTCACCATCACGCTCGACACGCGCAGGTCGTAGCCGCGCCGGTTCGCGTTCTTCGTCGTCAGGACGATGCCGGCGATGCCGGTCGTCCACGCGGACTTGCCATCGCGCGAGAGCTTCACCTCGACGTCGCGATCCTCGTGGCCGGCCCAGCGGAGGTCGGGCTTCGTCAGCTCGATGCCCGGCTTGTCACGCGTGCCGAGCCCCTTCTGCGTGAACAGCTGCACCTCGGCCGCGAGCTGCGCGGTGTCGCGCTTCTGCATCGCATCGAGCTGGCCCGCGACGAGCTTCGTGACCGCGTCGAGATCCGCCGCCGCGGCCGCATCGGCTGCACTCGGCGCCGGCAGGTCCCACACGACGACCTTCCTGTCCGTCGCGCCGCACATCTCTTGCCAGCGAAACCCGATCATCAGGTACAGGTGGCGCTTCTGCGCATCCTGATAGACGTCATTGAGGGTCGGCCGGTACTCACACGAGGCCTTGCCATCGCCGGTGTCCCACTCGCCGTCGACGAAGTTCTTCACCGTCTCCCGGTGCAGGGACGTGCCCCGGCCGTCGACGAGCGCGAGGACGAGGGCGTCGTCGTGCTCGTCGGTCTTCAGCGTGAACGTGCCGATCTTCGTCGGCAGGTTGTCGCCGTTCGACGTGATCTCGAGGTCGACGCGGCTCAGCGACGTGTACCCGGCCAGCTTCTGCCTCGCCGCGGCGCCTCGCTTGCGCAGCTCCTCGGCCGGCACGTTCTTCCACTCGTTGGAGTCGCCGAGGTCGGCCTTCTCCAGCATGACCTCGTCGACGATATCGACGTGCTCGTCCTTCCCGCCGGGACCGACCGCGCTGAACGCGACGCTCCACGGCTCGACCGGCATGCCCGGACCGGTCGCCCCCGAGTCGAGCGTCGCGATCGTCTTGCCGTCGGCGCTGATCGCCGGGAGCAACGGTACCTTGTTGTCGAACGCGGCGAGCAGGCCCGGATCCTCGACGTCGGTGTCGACCTCGAGCACTGCCTGCGGAGATGGCCCTGACGCATCGGCCGGCACCGCGGCATCGTCGGCGACCGCCGTCACCGCGCTCCCGCTACCGGGGCTGCCGCCACCGGGCGCCGCTGACTTCCCCTTGCAGCCGGCCAGGACTCCCACCATGCACACCGCGAGCGTACGAAGCATTACTCGAAGGTATCCGAGTGACGCCGCGGTGTGGTCATCCGTGCGCGTCGAGATTTTTCGCCGGACGTTTCGCGCAGCGGCGGTTACCATGGTCATGTGCAGTCTTCGACGTTGCGTTCGATCGGATACGCGCTCGCCGTCTCCATCATGCTGCTCGCGAAGCTCGGGACAGCCGATGCCTGTCCGATGGAGACGGAGATGGAGATCGAAGAGGCCGACCGCATCGAGGTCGTGCTCGCGGATGACGCCACGCGCGACCTGCTCGCGACGCCCGCGCCCGGCCGCGAGTCAGAAGCCACGCCGCCGTTCGTACTCGCCGCGTTCATGATCCTCATGATCGCCGTGCCGATCGGCGCCGCCGCGATCCACGACAGCCGCCGGCGAATGCGACGCGCGAAGCGCGAGGCGGTCTCGATGCTGTTCGCCGAGGACGCCCTGCGGATCGTGCTGCGCGGTCATCGCGTCGCTGCCCTCGTCACCGCGATCATGACCGCCGGCGGCGCCAGCGTGCTCGGCACCCGTCCGATGTCGACCGAGTGGGTCGTATTCGTGCTGCCCGCGCTCGCGCTCGTCGTGTTCGTCGCGCAGATGATGTTCGACCACGCCGCACTCCGCTACCTGGCCCTCGACGGCGCGACCGCCGAGCGCCGGGGACCCTGGCTGATCGTCGGGGGCCGCCACGGCGATCTGGAGATCCGGCTGTCCACGTCGATCTTCGACTCGGCGCGCGGCGCGAGCGTCCCCGCGGCATCCGCGGGCTTACGACGCGGCGATTGACAGACCCGCACGGACGCCTTATCTCGTTGCGCTGGAGCAACTGTATGCCTCGATCGCTGCACCTGCGGTTTGATCGCCGAATCGACTCGGTTCGGGAGGCGTCTGCGCGCACGCGCGAGTACGCCCGGCTGTGTTTCTGTCCGGTGAGTCGGTAAGCCCGCGCGGGCTGCCGTCAGCGCATCTGCGCTCTCCTGCCCGGTCGCGGGGACACCTGCGTCCGCAATTCACCGAACACCCTGCGTGCGAGCCTGGCCTCGCGCGACGGGAGACCTTTGCTCTGGATCTGGAGACTGTATGAGACCTCTCGAACGAATTCGAAACATCGGCATCGTCGCGCACGTCGACGCCGGCAAGACCACGCTCACCGAGCGCGTGCTGCTCTACACGGGCCGCATCCACGACGTGGGCGAGGTGCACGACGGCACCGCGCACACCGACAGCCACGAGATCGAACAACGACGCGGCATCACGATCCTGGCCGCGGCGGCCACGTGCGACTGGCACGACCACCGAATCCACCTGATCGATACGCCGGGTCACGTCGACTTCACGATCGAAGTCGAGCGTTCGCTCCGCGTGCTCGACGGTGCGGTCGTCGTGCTCGATGGTGTCGCCGGGGTCGAGCCACAGACGGAGACGGTGTGGCGGCAAGCGGATCGGTATCGCGTGCCGCGCATCGCGTTCGTCAACAAGCTCGACCGCGTCGGCGCGGACTACGCGCGCGTCCTCGGCGAGATCCGCCAGCGCTTCGGCGTGAAGGCGGTCGCCGTGACGTGGCCCGTGTTCGCGGACGACGGCGAGACGCTGATCGGCGTGACCGACCTCGTCGCGCAGACCGAGACGCGCTGGATCGACAAGGCGGGCTGGAAGTACGAGACCTCGCCCGTCACGCTCTCTGACAACTTGATGGCACAACGCGAGCGCCTGCTCGAGGCGTGCGCCGACGAGGATCCCGAGATCCTCGCCGCGCTCGTCGAGGGTACGGCGATCGACGTCGCGCGCGTTCGTGCGGCGCTCCGGCGCGGCACGCTCGGCGGCCGCATCGTGCCCGTGCTCGCCGGTTCGGCGTACAAGTTCCGCGGCGTCCAGCCACTGCTGGATGCGGTGGTCGCGTATCTGCCGTCGCCGGCGGACCGCGAGCCGGTGCGTTCCGTCGACGGCAGCGAGACGCGCGAGCCCTCGCGCAAGGCGCCGCTTGCCGCGCTCGGCTTCAAGGTCGTGTTCGATGACCACGGCCAGATGACGTTCGTGCGCGTGTACAGCGGCGTGCTCGCGCGCGGCGAGACCGTGCTGACCGGCCGTGGCAAGAAGCTGCGCGTCGGCCGGCTCGTCCAGCTCGTCGCGGCCGAGCAGGTCGAGGTCGACGAGCTCGGCGCGGGCGAGATCGGTGCGATCCTCGCGGCGCCGCTCGCCGGTGGCGAGACGCTCGCGGATCCGGCCCGGCCGATCGTCCTCGAGTCGATCGTCGCACCGGAGCCGGTGATGCGCGTCTCGATCGAGGCACGCACGGCGGAGGAACGCGAGCGCATGTCGATGGCGCTGTCGCGCATGGTCGCGGCGGATCCATCGCTGCGCATCGAGCCGGATGCCGAGACCGGTCAGACCCTGCTCGCGGGCATGGGTCAGCTGCATCTCGACGTCGCGATCGAGCGACTGGAGAACGAGCATCGCGTGCACGTGACCGCGGGCGAGCCCAAGGTCGCGTACCGCACGACGCTCGCGAAGGTCGTGCAGCGCGAGTATCGCCACGTCCGCCAGCGCGGCGGCCCGGGTCAGTTCGCCCACGTCGTCATCGAGATCGGTCCTGCACCGCGAGGTGCGGGCCTGGTGTTCGAGGACAGGACGAAGGGCGGCGTGATCCCGCGGCAGTACGCCAGGGCGGTCGAGGCCGGTGTGCGCGGCGCGATGAGTGAAGGTCTGCTCGGCGGCCACCCCGTGGTCGACGTGCAGGTCGCGCTCCTCGACGGTTCGACGCACGAGAAGGACTCGAACGAGATGGCGTTCCAGGTCGCCGGATCGCTCGCGTTCAAGTCGGCGGCGGCCGACGCGGCGCCGATCATGCTCGAGCCGATCATGGCCCTCGAGGTCACGTGCCCCGATGCCGAGATCGGCACGGTGATCGGCGACCTCGGCCGGCGACGCGGCGAGGTCCTCGCACTCGAGGCACGCGGAACCGCGCGTGTCGTTCGCGCCGAGGTCCCGCTCGCGGAGACGTTTGGCTATGCCAGCGCGCTCGGCGGCATGACCCACGGCCGCGGACAGTTCACGCTGACACCGGCGCGCTACGAGGCCGTCGAGAAGTAGTGGTTGGGCGCAGGAGGACGACTCCTGCGCCCGTTGTTATTTTCGGCGCTACCCGAGGAGCTTGTGTAGCTTCTCGAGCAGGGTCTCGTGCTCGGGCGGCGACGCGCGGAACGCCTTGGCCTGCTTGAACAGGGCGGCGAGCTCGCGCGCGTCGAACCACACGCCGTGCGGCTCGTGTCGATCGAGCGCGACCGTACCGAGCTTGACGGTCTCCATCGCGGAGCCGCACTCCGGACACGAGCGGTGATGCGCCTCGGTGTTCGGCTTCCACTCGAGCTCGACGATCGCCGACGCACGCTCCTCGAGGAGCGGTACGACGACGTCCGCCTTCACCCACGCGCCGTCGCAGCGATTGCAGCGGTACGTGTAGCCAGCCTGTTCGAGCTCGACGGTCTTGCAGACGGGGCACTTCATCGAAGGCAAGCCTGCCACGATCAGTAGGACTTGGCCCAGACGACGCGCTTGGCGCTCGGCTTGCCCGTGAACGGACACGTGCCCGGCTCGCCGGGAGCGAGCGGGATGCAGCGCACGGTGACCTTCAGGTCATCCTTGATCTTGGCCTCGAGCTCCGGTTCGCCGCTGAAGTGGGTCATGGCGAAGCCCGCGTGGATCGGGGTCGGATCGTTGGGCTTCTTCTTCGGCGGATCGGCGAAGAATGCGTAGAACTCCTCCTTGGTATCGATCTCGCGCGTGTGCTCCTTGCGGAACGCGAGCGCGCGGTCGTAGAGCGCCGTCTGGATCTCGTCGAGGATCGAGCCGACCTTCGCGACGAGCTCGCCGCGCGCCATCGAGGTCTTCTCCTTCGCGCCCTTGTCGCGGCGGCCCATGAACACGCTGTCCTTGTCGATGTCGCGAGGGCCGACCTCGAGGCGCAGCGGCACGCCCTTCTTGATCCACTGCCACGACTTCACGCCACCGCCGAGGTCGCGATCGTCGAGCTGCACGCGCACGGGCACGCCCGCATACGACTGGGCCTCGAGCTCCTTCTCGAGGGCCTTGCACCAGTCGAGGACGCGCTGGCGATCCTCGGGCTTCTGGGCGATCGGCAGGATCACGACGTGCTGGGGCGCCAGCTTCGGCGGGCAGATCATGCCGTCGTCGTCGGCGTGGGTCATGATCATGCCGCCGACGAGGCGCGTCGACACGCCCCACGACGTCGTCCACGCGTGCGTCATCTGGTTGTTGACGTCGGTGAACTGGATGCCCGACGCCTTCGCGAAGTTCTGACCGAGGAAGTGCGAGGTGCCGGCCTGGAGCGCCTTGCGGTCCTGCAGCATCGCCTCGATGCAGTAGGTCTGCACCGCGCCCGGGAACCGCTCGCCCGCGGTCTTCTCGCCCTGGATCACGGGCATCGCCATGTAGTTCTCGGCGAAGTCGGCGTAGACGCCGAGCATCTTCATCGTCTCGTCGACGGCCTCCTCCGACGAGGCGTGGGCCGTGTGGCCCTCCTGCCAGAGGAACTCGGCGGTGCGCAGGAACAGGCGCGTACGCATCTCCCAGCGCACGACGTTCGCCCACTGATTGATGAGCAGCGGCAGGTCGCGATAGCTCTGGACCCACTTCGCGAACGACGCGCCGATGATCGTCTCCGACGTCGGCCGGACGACGAGCGGCTCCTCGAGCTCGCCGACGGGAATCAGCTTGCCGTCGCGCGCCTCGAGGCGGTGGTGCGTGACGACCGCGCACTCCTTCGCGAAGCCCTCGACGTGCGCGGCCTCCTTCTCGAGGAACGAGACCGGGATGAACAGCGGGAAGTAGGCGTTGACGTGGCCGGTCGCCTTGAACATCCCGTCGAGGACGCGCTGGATGTTCTCCCACAGCGCGTAGCCCCACGGCTTGATGACCATGCAACCGCGGACGTCGCTGTTCTCGGCCAGGTCGGCGGCCTTGATGACCTCCTGGTACCAGTCCTGGTAGTTGTCGGCCCGGGTGGGCGTGATCGCGGTCTGGGGCTTGGCGTTGCTCATCGTCGAGGGGTGTGAATACCTCAGCGAGAGCCCCGGCGGTAGGCCGTCCTACCGGGTCTGCTCGTGCGGATCGACGAACGGCAGGACATCGATCGTCGGGATGTCGCCGAGGTCCTCGAAGAATCCGCCGCCGCTCTTCCAGCGATCGCGGACGTCGCAGTGCACGGGCGCGAGCTGGCACGCGCGCTCGATGTACTGACCGGCCTTCGCGCGATCCTTCGCGGTGCCCTTGCCGAGCCAGTAAAGGCCCGACATCACCCAGCAGGCGTCCCCGACGTTCGCACGGCAGCGCCGGGCGAGCTGGTCGCGCGCGAACGTGAACTGGCCCTTGCCGAGCGGCTTGTCGTTGAACAGCCCGACGAGCCTGCCGCAGCTCGCGTCCTCTCCGACGGTACACGCATGGCGCCCGTAGGCGAGCGTCTGCGCGGCGGGAAGGCCGATGTTCGTCAGCGCGACGCACGACCGCATGTAGCTTCGCGCGCACGACGCCTCGAGGAGCGTCACGGCGGCAGGCAGGTCTGCCGGCATCCCGGTGCCGAATGCGAGCGCGAGCGCGTAGTCGAGGCAGGCGGGCTCGTCGGGCACCTCGCACGGCGGTCGCACGGCGGCGTCGGCGGGCGTCGCGACGATCCGCGCGTCGAGCGGCACCGGTCGCTTCGCGTCGCCGGGTGTCCGGTCACGGGACGACGAGCCCTTGCACGCGCAGGCCGTCGCGAGCGCAGCGATCGCCGTTACCGCGAGTCTCCCCACCACCAACTGATACATCGCCATGCCGCCGCGCGATACACTCGACGCGATGCGCTTCGGCGTGGCAACCCTCGCCATCCTGTGCGGCTGCAATCAGGTCTTCGGCCTGAACCCGACCGAGGCGTTGCCGCCCCTCGACGCGCAGTACTTCGACGCGCCCGCCGACGCTCCGTTTGCCTGCCCGCCGATCGGCACGGTGCCGCACTTCTCGCGTGTCCTCCATCAGGTCCAGCAGGACTGCTTCTACTACACGTCGGCGAATGGCTGGGCCGTCGCCTACTGCGACGAGCCGGCCCACCAGATCGCGCAAGGCCCGCTCGACGGGCCATTCGTCCCGATCGCCGGCATGGAGCAAGGCGGCAGCCAGCAGTACACCGAGCCGCATCTCGTGCCCGAGGGCGACCTGCTCGTCGTCAACGCGCGCAACACGCAGTCGCTCGTCGGCAACATCGCCGTGTTCCGGCGCGGCACGGCCGACGCTTGGACGCCGGCGTACACCGTCACGCTCGACGTGCCGATCGATCGCGACGCGACGTTCGGCGCGCCATCGTCGGGCCCGATCCGCCGCATGTTCTTCCAGAACGGCGACGGCGTGTATCGCGAGCTCTCGATGGACGAGACCTTCACCGGCACGCCGCTCGCGACCTACTCGCCCGCCGAGCTCGGCGTGACCTTCGCGACGAAGATGCCGGACCTCAGCCCCGACGGCCTGCGCATCATCTACGCCGGCTACGTCGGCTCGCGCGAGACGATCTTCTACGGCGACCGGCCGAGCCTTGCGGATCGCTTCACGGTCACCGCACTGACCGAGGTGCCATCGGGGCGCTATCCGTTCATGACCGAGGACTGCGCGCGCATCTACTTCTCGGCGGCGTCGTCGGTGCTCTGGGTCCAGCGCCAGTAGTCACGGACAGCGATCTCGTCGACGTGACAGCGATCGAGATACGGCGACATGCTCGAATGGGGTGCACTGCGGACACGTAGAAGAGGTCTGGCCCGGCTGTCCCCCGCAATGACATGCATGTCACGGTCGGTCGCCTGGCCGCGATCCGGGCGCAGCCAAGTTCGCGAGATCGCAGCGACGGACCTGGTGCGTAGCATGCTGTTGCCGACGGTATGCGCGGCCTGCCTCGTCGTCTCCTCGTCCTCGCGGTCCTGGTCCCGATCGCGCTCGTCGCCGACGCCGCGACCGCCGAGGCGAGCGGCTGCTTCTTCGGTCCGTACGTCCAGACGATCGACCCGGCACTCGGCTGCCCGCTGACGATCATCCGGAAGAAGGACCAGTACACGGGCGCGGATCCTCGCGTCACGATCCAGCGCGACGACCAGCTCGTCGATCTGCGGGCGACCGTCCTCGAACATCGCGACCTGTCGCTCGACGTCGGCTACTACGAGACCGACTGCATGGGCCACGTGGTCAGCACGCGGTTCGAGCCGGCGGAGTACGAGCTGTTCACGCTCGACATCGAGGGCGCCGCGGTCCTCGACCAGCTGTGGCTCGACAACGCGTATGCCGGAACGATCGGCGCGCCCGCACAGTGCGCCGACCCGGCCCAGACGACGACGCCGGAGCCATCGTGCAGCGGCAACTACGACGGCTGCACGTACGATCCGGGCGGCGACGACGGCAACCTCGGCGACGACACCGAGGTCGGCTGCATGAGCGCCGGCGCTGGGTCGCTGCATGGATCGCTCGCCGTGCTCGCGGTCGCGTTCCTCGTCTCGCGCCGTCGCCGTCGCGCCGCGTCGAAGGCCACGGCGATCGGAGTGCTCGCCCTCGTCGCGCTCGCACCGCGTGCCGCCGACGCGAGCAGCTGCTACCTCGAGCCGAGCCTCCTGTCGTCGTCGACGCCGCGCCTGGGGTGTCCGGTCGTGATCGCGCAGAGCCACTATACCGGCGCTCCCGATCCGACGTTGCGGGTCCTCCGCGACACCGACAACCTCGACGTCACCGGTGCGATCTCGAAGGAGCCGCGGGACATCCCGATGTCGTATTACCAGCTCGACTGCGACGGTCGCGTCATCGGCGAGACCCAGACGCAGACACCGTACGACGTCTTCACGATCGAGCTGTCGTCGAAGGCGCAGGCCGGCGACATGCTGCTCGTCGGGGGCATCACGTCGCCGATCCAGCCCGCCGATCCCGACGTCCCGTGTGGCGCGCCGATCGAGCCGAGGGCGTTCTGCAACGTCATGGCGGACATGTGCGACTACTCGTACGGCGACGACACCGCCGGAGACGACGACGTCGGCTGCATGAACGCGGGCGGTGGCCGCGACGCGGGCGCACTCGTCGTGCTCGGCCTCGTCCTCGCGCGCCGGCGCAGACGCTAGCTACAGCGCGCCGCTGCGGCTGAACGCCGAGAGCTGCTCGAACAGGGCCGAGAGCTGCGCCCGGTTCGAGCCAGCACGCGGACCACTCCTTCAGGCCCGGCCCCATGCTCGCCGGGAACGTACCACCGCCAGCGCTGCAGCACGCGGACGCCTTCGGATGAGACCGTGAACCGCCGATCGTCGTCGGCGAGCAGCACCGCCCGAAAATGAATCGAGCGGCCGCGGGGCCGCTCGATGCGCTCACAGATGTGACGACCGACTCAGGCCAGGCCGGCCTGCTTCGCGACCTCGGCCGCGAAGTCGTCCTTCTTCTTCTCGAG
>JAEWJO010000534.1 GCA_023386455.1 Pseudomonadota bacterium
GCCTCGAGAAGCTCGTCGAGACCGGGATCGACGAGGTCGTCGTCTATCCCGCCGCGCGCGCGGTCGTGAAGCTCGACGGCGAGCGCCGCACGTCGCGCATCGAGCACTACCAGGCGTCGCTCGCGGCCGCCGCCCGCCAGTCCGGGCGCGCCACGATCCCGACGATCCGCGCGGCCGACTCGCTCGCCGCGGCGATCGCGTCGCTGCCCGCGGGCGCGCGCGTCGTGCTCGATCCGTCGGCCGAGCGCGGCGACACTCCCACCGGCGACGACATCACGATCATCAGCGGTCCCGAGGGCGGCCTCGCTCCCGCCGAGCTCGACGCGCTCGCGCAGGCGGGCTTCCATTCGCTGGGCCTCGGCCCCAGAGTCCTGCGCGCCGAGACCGCGCCGGTGATCGCCGTCGCTTTGATCCGCGCGACGACCCGCAGCTAGCGGTTCGCGCGCGCGCAGCGTGTCGAAACCGCGCAGTGCGGGGCGAGATGTTTCGAGATCTTGCGCCTGCGCGCCCAGGGCATCCGGTTTGCTGTGACGCCTGAGGATGTCATCGTCGTGGGCTCTCAGGGAGCTGATCGATCGAACGAAGCCCCACCACGCCGATGCCGACCTGGTCCAGCTCCAGCTGCTCGGCGGCGCGACGAGCGCCTCGTCCTACCGGGCCGAGCTGTCGCGCGTGTACGGGTTCGAGAAGCCGCTGCAGCACGTGTTCGCGGCGCACGACTTCCAGCTCTGCGGAGCGTGTCCGCGGACGCGGATCTCGGCGCTGTGCTCCGACCTCACGGCGCTCGGGGTCACGGCACACGGGCTCCCCGTCGCGACCGATCTGCCGCTGACCGCCGATCGAGCGCGCGTCTTTGGCTGGTTCTTCGTCGCCGAGCGGACGGCGTTCTTGTCGACGCTGCTTTTGCGGCGCTTGAAGAAGCAGCTCGCGCGCGAGGTGTTCGAGAGCGCGACCGCGTACCTCGCGAGCTGCAGCCGGCTCGGCGCCGCGCGCTGGCGCGACCTCGGCAAGGTCCTCGACGCGCACGCATCGCCGACGACGATCGACGACATCGCCGCCGGCGCCGACGAAGCGTTCGCATCGCAGCGGCGCTGGTTCGGCTCGTTCCGCAGCTGGGTCGCGAAGGCGAGCTGATCGAGCGCGCTCGCCACGAATCGTGGCGCTGCCGCGCGTGTCGCCGTCGGTCGGCGCGTGCCGCGCGCTCGAGCAGCACGGAGCGCGTGCGCCCGTGACTCGTCTCGTGGCGAATTCGCACGCTGCGCTCGGCCGCGCGACGCGGCTGTGCTCCCACGCGCGTTAAATGCGCAGAACGCATGCCGTGGAGCCGGCCCGAAAGTCGGCGCGCGATTTGTACGAGGGACCTCCGACCGGACATCGGCAGGCCTCATGACCGAACCCAGCTCTTCCCCACCGACCCGCATCGTCGGGATCGGCGCTTCCGCGGGCGGCCTCGAGTCGCTCGAGCATCTGTTCGGCGGGCTCCCTGCCGACACCGGCATGGCCTTCGTGGTCGTCCAGCACCTGTCGCCGGACTTCCGCAGCCTCATGGACGAGCTCATCGCCAGGCACAGCGAGATGCCCGTCGTCGTCGCGCAGGACGGCATGGCCGTCGAGGCGAACCACATCTACCTGATGCCGCCGAAGAAGGAGATGATCATCCGCGATCGGCGCCTCGTGCTCTCCGACAAGGAGCCGCACACGTTCTCGCTGCCGATCGACACGTTCTTCCGCTCGCTCGCGCAGGACATCGGCGGCGACGCGGTCGCGATCGTCCTGTCCGGCAGCGGCAGCGACGGCTCGCGCGGCGTGCTCGAGATCAAGCGCAGCGGCGGACTCGTGCTCGCCGAGGCCGCGACGACCGCGAAGTTCGACAGCATGCCGCTCGCCGCGGTGTCGACCGGCGCGGTCGATCACGTCTACGCGCCGAGCGACCTCGCACGCGTGCTGTGTGGCCTGCCGCCGACCGACGTGACGCCCGACGCGGCGCTGCTCAGCGAGGATCCGGCGCTCGACGCGCTGCTCCGCCAGCTCCGCGGTCAGTACGGGATCGACTTCTCGCTCTACAAGACGACGACGATCGGTCGCCGCATCCAGCGCCGCGCCGACCTCGCGCGCGCGGTATCGCTCCAGGCGTACGCCGATCTCGTCGCCGCGGAGCCGGCCGAGCTGAACGCGCTCTATCACGACCTGCTGATCGGCGTGACCCAGTTCTTCCGCGACCCCGAGGCGTACTCGGTGCTCGAGCAGTCGGTCATCCCGAACCTGCTCGACCGTGTGCCGCAGGACCAGGAGGTCCGCGTGTGGTGCGCGGGGTGCGCGACCGGCGAGGAGGCGTACTCGCTGGCGATCCTGTTCCTCGAGGCGTTCGCCGAGCGCGGCCGGGCGCCGAACCTCAAGATCCTCGCGAGCGACGTCCACCAGCCCTCGCTCGAGGTCGCGAGCACCGGCATCTACTCCGAGGAGCAGCTCGCGTATCTCTCGTCCGAGCGGCTCGCGCGGTACTTCAACCGGCGCGCCGGCGGCTATCAGGTCTCGCAGGATCTTCGGCAGGTGATCGTGTTCGCCCGCCACAACCTGACGAAGGATGCGCCGTTCACGAAGATGCACATGATCTCGTGCCGGAACCTCCTCATCTACTTCCAGCCGCAACCGCAGCGGACCGTGATGTCGCTGTTCCACTTCGCGCTCGCATCCGGCGGCGTGCTGTTCCTCGGCGCGAGCGAGACGCCCGGCGCGCTCGCCGACGAGTTCACGACGCTCGACGAGCACTGCAAGATCTACCGCAAGCGCCGCGACGTCCACCTGCTCTCGCAGGTGCGCCTACCGCTGGGCCGTGCCTCGGCGCGCCCGGCCGCGCTCGATCTGCCGCGCGCGTACGGTCCCGACCCGCAGATCCTCGGCACCTATGATCAGCTGCTCGATCTGTTCATGCCGCCGGCGCTGCTCGTCGACGAGCACCGGACGCTCGTCGACAGCTTCCGCGGCGCCGAGCGCCTGCTGCAGCTGCGGCCGCGCCGGCCGAGCACGAACGTCCTCGACCTGCTCGACGACGAGCTGAGATCGATCGTCGGCGGCGCCGTCCAGCGCGCGTTCCGCGACAGCACGCGGGTGTCGTACTCCGGCGTGCGCGTCACGCGCGACGGGGCCGACGAGCGTTGCACGCTGACCGCGATCCCGATCAACCATCCTCGCACCGGTGCGCGCCACGTCCTCGTCACGTTTCAACCGGAATCCGCCGACGTCGCGCACCCGCCGTCGATCCCGGTCGGCGAGGCCTCGCGCGAGCGAATGCAGACGCTCGAGTCCGAGCTCTCGTACACGCGCGAGACGCTGCAGGCGACGATCGAGGAGCTCGAGACCTCGAACGAGGAGATGCAGGCGACGAACGAGGAGCTCGTCGCGTCCAACGAGGAGCTGCAGAGCACGAACGAGGAGCTGCACTCGGTCAACGAGGAGCTCTACACGGTCAACGCGGAGTACCAGCAGAAGATCAGCGAGCTCAAGGAGCTCAACACGGACATGGCGCACCTGCTCGAGGGCACCGACGTCGGCACCGTGTTCCTCGACAGTGATCTGTGCATCCGCCGCTTCACGTCGCGCATCGCCGGCGTGTTTCGGTTCCAGTCGCACGACGTCGGCCGCAAGATCAGCGACTTCTCGCACAACATCCGGCGCCCCGGCCTGATGGACGAGATCGTCCGCGCGAGCACCGCCGGCACCACCGTCGAGGACGAGGTGCGCGATACCGCAGGCACGCCGTACTTCTTGCGGATCCTGCCGTACCGCGTCGACGAACGCGGCAAGAGCAACGGCAACGATGGCCCGATCAGCGGCGTCGTGCTGACGGTGACCGACATCACGGCGCTCGACAAGGCGCGCGCGCGGCTCGCGCAACTCTCGGCGATCGTCGAGTCGAGCGACGACGCGATCATCGGCAAGACGCTCGACGGCTACATCGTCACGTGGAACGGCGGCGCCGAGAAGCTCTACGGCTACACGGCCGACGAGGCGATCGGCAAGCACGCGAGCATGCTGATGCAGGTCGGCCACGAGCACGAGCTGTCGCGGTTCATCGAGCTGATCGTCAAGGGCGAGAAGGTCGAGCACGTGATGTCGCGGCGCCAGCGCAAGGACGGCACGCGGATCACCGTCTCGGTCTCGGTCTCGCCGATCTTCGGCCCGACGGGCGCGCTGTCCGGGGTCTCGACGATCGGCCGTGACATGTCTCCGCTGCTGCGCGTCCAGGAGGAGCTCGAGGCCCGGCAGCACGAGATCGAGGCGCTGCTGCACGAGACCGAGGAAGGCGCCCGCCGCCGCGAGCAGTTCCTCGCGATGCTGTCGCACGAGCTGCGCAACCCGCTCGCCGCGGTGATGCATGCCGCGGAGCTGCTCGACCTCGATCCGTCGGCGCCGGTGATCGACCGCTGCCAGTCGGTGATCCGCCGCCAGGCGCATCAGATGAAGCGGCTGCTCGAGGACCTGCTCGACGTCTCGCGGATCACGCGCGGCAAGTTCGAGCTTCGCCTCGACCGGATGGATCTGCGGCAAGCGATCGACGCCGCCATCGAGGCCGTCGTCCCGCTCTACACCGAGCGCGGCGTGACGCTGCACGCACCGGAGCGGACGCCGCCGCTGCCGGTCCACGGCGACTCGACGCGCCTCATGCAGGTGATCAGCAATTTGCTGTCGAACGCGGCCAACTACTCGCCGCGCGGCAGCTCCGTCGAGCTCGCGGTCACGACCGATGGCGGCCACGCGATCGTCCGCGTCACCGACCACGGCGTCGGTATCGAGCCCGATCTGCAGGCGAAGATCTTCGAGCTGTTCGTCCAGTCCGAGCAGCGGCTCGATCGCTCGCGCGGCGGCCTCGGCGTCGGCCTGTCGCTCGCGAAGAACATCGTCGATCTCCACGACGGATTGATCGAGGTGCGGAGCGACGGCAACGGCATGGGATCGACGTTCGTCGTGCGCATCCCGCTCGCGACCGCGCCGCGCATCGAGGAGCCGCGGCCCGTGGCCCAGCGCGGCGATCGCTGTCGCGTGCTCGTCGTCGACGATCAGGAGGACGCGCGCGAGATGCTGAAGATGCTGCTCGAGTCCCGCGACCACGTCGTCGTCGACGCACCCGACGGCCCGACCGCGCTCGAGCTCGTCGCGACGGAGAGACCCGACATCGCGTTCATCGACATCGGCCTGCCGCTGATGACCGGCTACGAGGTCGCCCAGAAGCTGCGCGAGCGCGGCGAGTCGCTTCGCCTGATCGCGCTCTCGGGATACGGCGCACCGAGCGACATCGCGGCCGCCCGCGACGC
>JAEWJO010000509.1 GCA_023386455.1 Pseudomonadota bacterium
GCGCCGGGCCGCGGACCACCGCGCCCGGTGTACTTGATCGCGCTCTCGAGCGAGAGCTGCTCGTGGTGCTTGCGCTTCCTCGCCATTGATTTCCGGCACTGTTTCTATCGCAGCGGTCTGACAGCCGTTTCTCGACGGAGATCGGCACGGGGGGCCGGACAGGCCGGACAGGTGCGTCGGGCTGGCGACGCGCGTCGACGCTGAGCGGTGCAACAAATCGTTGGAGCACACGGGCGCTCTTGATGCCGCTGCGCGGTGGCAGACATCGGGACCGGGCGCTGTGTCCACAGGCGACTGCGCCGGTCACGATGATGACAACGGTGGCGGAGGCGGAGGAAACGCATCGGGTGGCGCTGCTGGCGGGCGGCGCACCGAAGCGATGTATGGCTTTGGCGGAGCGGCGCAAACAGCGTGGTCCCCGTTTGTGGGTGGGTGTCCCGGAGGTGCGGCACTCGATGTGAGCGGGAACGTCGCGTCCGCTGGGGGGCGCGGCGGTGGTGGCATTCAGATGAGCTCGTTCACCCGCATCAGCTTGGGCGCGTCATCGCTCGTCGATCTCGGTGGCGGCGGAGGCGGAAGCTTCGGCGGTGGCGGCGGCGCAGCGGGAAACATGATTCTCGAGGCACCGGTGGTCGATATCGCGGGCGCCGTCTACATGAATGGCGGTGCGGGCGGTGGGTGTTCCCTGCTCGGCGACAACGGCACGCGCAGCCTGGACGCAGCGCGTGCGGGCGGTTCCTGCGGTCCGCACAATGCGACTGGCGGAGGCTCCGGCGGCACTGCACAGCAGCCTCCGGGCATCGGCCGGTCGGAGAGTTCCACCGGCGGCGGAGGAGGGGGTGGCGCTGCGGGCCGCGTCAAGATCACGTCGCGTGATGGAACCGTTGCTTCGACAGGGGCCACCCTCGACGCCCTCGTCGAGGTTTCCACGTTGAATCCGCGCTAGACGCCCTGCCGACGGTTCGAGCCGCGAGACTCGTCGCTGGAGGCGCAGAATCAGAAGTAGCGGTGGTGAAGCGCGCGACGGTTCGTCTTCACGCGAACCTTGCCGAGCGCCGCTGCGCTACCACTACCGGTGTGGACGTCGATTGGAACATTGAAGCTCGCCGAATCGATGTGGGACGTGCAGTCCCCGATGACCGTATCTCCGGCCCAGTTCATGTCCTCGTCGTAGCCAACGCGCGCGAAGGTCACATTGGTGATCGTGCCGACGAGATTCCCAGCGACGCTGGTCAGTTCGAGCACGCCCGATTGTGCGAAGTAGAAGTCCGCCGGGCCGTTGTCGCCCCAATCGGCGGCGAGGTAGACGCACGCACCGCACGTCGAGTATTTCGTGTCGTCACCCGCGAGCGAGAACGTGCCGGTCTGGATGTCGGCGCCGCTGCCTGCGAAGACGCCAAATCCCTGGACGAGATCGATGAGCAGGTCGTCGGTGGCCTGGTCGTCGTTGAGGAGGCCATCGAAGTAGATGTGATGTGGCGTGAACATGGGGTCTGCGTCTTCCGGCCACTCGTCCGCAAACTGGTTATCCGAACCGAAGGACGGTGCCAGTGCGCTTCCGATGAGGCAGCCCGCAGCGGGTGCATCGACCGCATTCGACCCCATCGACGCGTCGTGCGTGACGACGTGCCGGCCGTCATCGTCACCACCACACGCGAACGGAATCGGAAGAGCCGCGAGCGCGGCGACGGACACGAACGAGAACTTACGGGTCATAGGGCGCGGACCTTATTCAAGTGCGGCGCCCGATGGAACCAATTTCTACTCGCTACACATTCGGCTGCGATCGGGGATGACCTTGCCCGGATTGAGCAGGCCGGTCGGATCCCAGAGCGCCTTCCACTTGCGCTGCCAGGCGAGGAGCTGCTCGCTCTGCTCCATCGGGACGTAATCGCGCTTCGTGAGGCCGATGCCATGCTCGCCGGAGAGCGTGCCGCCGAGCTCGACGGTGTGAGCGAAGACGCGCTCGGCCGCTGCCCACATTCGTGTGCGGACCGCGGGATCCTCCGGGTCATCGTTGGACAGGAGGTTGACGTGGAGGTTGCCGTCGCCGGCGTGACCGAACACGGCGGTCGCGATGCCGGTCTCCTGCGAGACGCGGTCGACGCGCGCGAGCATCTCGACGATCCTGCCGCGCGGGACGCAGACGTCCTCGTTGACCTTGATCTTGTAGGCCTCCTTGAGCGAGGAGGAGATGAGGCGGCGGGCTTCCCAGACGGCGCGGCGCTCGGCGGGCTCGGTCGCGCCGAGGACATCGACGGCACCGAGCTCGTCGCACGCGAGGCCGATCTTCTCCATCATCGGCTGCATCTCCTCGGCCTGGCCGTCGACCTCGATGAGGACGATCGCGCCGGCGGCGTCGGGGAAGCGATAGCGAGACTTGGCGCGGATGTGATCGATCGAGGCCTTGTCGGCGAGCTCGAGGACGCGCGGGCGGAGGCCGCCGCGGAGCAGCGCGGAGATCGCGGAGCCGGCGGACGGGACGTCGGCGAAGACGCCGAGCACGGTGGCGGCGGCGGGTGGGCGAGGGAGCAGCTTGAGCGTGAGCTCGGTGATGACGCCGAACGTGCCCTCGGTGCCGACGAAGCCGGCGACGAGGTCGTAGCCGGTGACGCCCTTCGCGGTGCGGCGGCCGCAGCGGAGGATCTCGCCGCCCATGAGGCCGACCTCGAGGCCGAGCACGTACTCGCGCGTGACGCCGTACTTGAACGCGCGCGGGCCGCCGGCGTTGGTCGCCGCGTTGCCGCCGATCGAGCAGAACTCGAGCGAGGCGGGATCGGGCGGGTAGAAGAGCTCCTGGGCCTCGACGGCTTCCTGGAGGCGGCCTGTGACGACGCCCGGCTCGACGACGCAGACGAGATCGCCGGCGTCGATGTCCTTGATGCGCTGCATGCGCTCGGTCGAGAGCACGATGCCGCCCTGGATCGGAAGCGCGCCGCCGACCATGCCGCTGCCGGCTCCGCGCGGCGTGACCGGGACCTTGCGCTCGAGGCAGATGCGCAGGACCGCGGAGACCTGCTCGACGGACGAGCAGAGCACCGCGCACTCGGGCGGATAGAACTCGGGCAGCGGACTCTCGTCGCGCCCGTAGTCGTCGAGCCGCTCGTGACCGGGCCCGACGATCGCGTCGGCACCGAGCTCGCGCTCGAGGACACCGACGATCGAGGTACTCACGCTAGACGCTGAACGACGAGCCGCATCCACACGTCGACTTTACATTCGGGTTCTGGAACTTGAAGCCCGCACCCTGCAGTCCTTCGACGTAATCGATCTCGGTGCCGACGAGGTACATGAGGCTCATCTCGTCGACAACGCACTTCACACCCTCGACCTCGAACTGACGATCGACCTCGGCCGGCTCGTCGAAGTAGAGATCGTAGGAGAAGCCGGCGCAGCCGCCACCGACGACGCGGAGACGGAGAGCCATGTTGCCCTCGATGCCCTCGGCGGACCGGATCTCGTTGACCTTGGTCGCGGCGACAGGCGTGATGTGGAGCATCGACTCCGGACCGGCCGGGTCGAGCGTTTCTGACGGAGCGAGAGCTGCTTCGGACATCGCGACGGACCTTACCCTCACGTGAGGGTCTGGGCAAGGGCTTGTGGTAAAACCGCGATGTGCCGAGTTACGACGCACTGCTCCGAGACCTCCGTACCAAGACCCCCGAGACCGATGTGGCAGCGCTGCAGACGCAGCTCGGCAAGGTCGCTCTCATCGATTGCCGCGAGGCAGACGAGCACGCGCAGGGAGCGATCCCAGGTGCCGTGTGGATCCCGCGCGGCTTCCTCGAGGCGCGGATCGAGAAGAGCGTCGCCGATCGAGAGGCGCCGATCATCGTCTACTGCGCGAGTGGAAACCGGTCGCTGTTCGCGCAGCGGACGCTCGCCGAGCTCGGCTACGCGAACGTGAAGTCGCTCGCGGGCGGGTTCACGGCGTGGAAGCGCGCGGGGCTGCCGTGGGAGATGCCGCTGTCGCTGCGCGCGGATCAGGAGACGCGCTACTCGCGGCACGTGCTGTTACCGGAGGTCGGGATCGCCGGCCAGATGAAGCTCCTGAAGAGCAAGGTCGTGTGCATCGGCGCGGGCGGGCTCGGCTCGCCGTCGAGCATGTACCTCGCGGCGGCGGGCATCGGTACCCTCGGCCTCATCGACGACGATGTCGTCGACGCGTCGAACCTGCAGCGCCAGATCCTGCACGGCACGGATCGGCTGCAGACGCCGAAGGTCGACAGCGCCGAGAAGACGCTGACGAACCTGAACCCCGATGTCCGGATCGAGAAGCACCGGGCGCGGATCACGAGCGCGAACGCGATCGATCTGCTCGGGCGCTACGACGTCATCATCGACGGCGCCGACAACTTCGCGACGCGCTACCTCGTCAATGACGTGGCGCTCAAGCTCGGCAAGCCGGTGATCCACGCGTCGATCTTCCGGTTCGAGGGCCAGCTGACGGTGTTTCCCGCTGCCGGCGGCCCCTGCTACCGGTGTCTGTACCCCGAGCCGCCTCCGCCCGAGGATGCGCCGTCGTGCTCCGAGGGCGGCGTGCTCGGCGTTTTGCCGGGCGTCATGGGGGTGCTCCAGGCGACCGAGGCGATCAAGATCATCCTCGGGCTGGGTGAAACCCTGGCCGGCCGGCTGCTCGTCTACGACGCCCTGAAGACGAAGTTCCGCGAGCTGAAGCTCCGCCGGGACCCCCGGTGCCCGACGTGCGGCGAGGGTGTCGATCGCAGCGCGATCGCGCTCGTCGATTACGAGCAGTTCTGCGCCGCACCTCGCCGGTAAGCTACAATAGTGTCCGCACTTTGATCGCAGCCGGCCAATCGATCGGCAGCTACCGCATCCTCCAGAAGATCGGGACGGGTGGCATGGGAGCCGTGTACCTCGCCGAGCATCCGCTGATCGGCAAGAAGGTCGCGCTCAAGGTCATCCATCGCGAGCTGTCGAGCAACAAGGAGGTCGTCCAGCGCTTCTTCCAGGAGGCGAAGGCGGTCACCAAGATCGGCAACGAGCACATCATCTCGATTCACGACTTCGGGATGACGCCCGAGGGCGACCACTTCTACATCATGGAGTACCTTGAGGGTCAGACCCTCGCGCAGGTGCTCGCGAAGGACACAGTCCTGCCGGTGATGCGCGCGCTGCACATCGGCGCGCAGGTCGGTGCGGCGCTCGCCGCCGCGCACGCGGCCGGCGTCATCCACCGCGACCTCAAGCCCGACAACGTGATGCTGACGCCGCGGCTCGGCGATCCGGACTTCGTCGTGCTGCTCGACTTCGGCCTCGCGAAGATGTTCATCGGCGGCGGCCAGAGCGCGGTGAAGACCGCGGCCGGCGTCCTGCTCGGCACGCCGCAGTACATGTCGCCCGAGGCGTGCGAGAGCCGCGGCAACCTGGATCACCGCACGGACATCTACGCGCTCGGCATCCTGCTGTTCCAGATGATGACCGGCATGCTGCCGTTCGACGGCGAGACGATGGGCGAGGTGCTGGTCAAGCAGGTGACGCAGCTGCCGCCACCGCCGCGCGGCCTGAACCCGAGCATCCCGCCGAGCGTCGAGCAGATCCTGCTGCGCTGCCTCGCGAAGAGCCCCGATGCGCGATTCCCGACGATGATCGCGCTGCGCGAGGCGCTGCTCGATCCCGAGGCGTACCTGCGCAACTCGCCGCCGATGGCGCCGGCGCGCTCGCTCGCGCCCGGCGAGATCAAGGTCGATGCGAAGACGATCATGGCCTACGCCGCGCAGCAGCAGGGCGCGCAGCAGGCGACGCAGATCGGCATGATGAGTGCGCCGCTGCCGCTCGCGGCACCACCGCCGTCGCTGCCGGGCAACGCCGGTGCGAGGACGATGATCGCCGACGGCGCGCAGAACCTCGCGTCGCGCGCGGCACCGGCGCCCGAGATGGTCGGGCCGACGCAGCCGAAGATGAACACGATGCGGATCGCGACGCCGATCGGCTACTCGTCGCGACCGCCGCGCAAGATGTGGCCGATCGTGCTCGTGCTCGCGCTGCTCCTCGGCCTCGGCGGCGGCGCGTTCGCGGTCGCGTACTTCGGGAACAAGGACGAGGGCGGCGCGGCTCCGGAGGCCGGCAGCGACGTCGACGGAAGCGCGGCGCCTGGGAGTGGCTCGGCGAAGGTGCCGGCGAATACCGGCTCGGCGAGCCAGGCGGGATCCGCGACCCAGGCGGGCTCGGCGACGCAGACCGGATCGGCGGCGAAGACGCAGACGGGATCCGCGACGACCGCGCCGACGAACGTGCCGGCGAACACCGGGTCGGCGGCGACGCAGGCCGGGTCCGCCGCGAATGTTCCGACGAACACCGGCTCCGCCGCGTCGGCGATGGCGGTGATCCTGATCGACAGCGCGCCGCAGGGCGCCGAGGTGATCGGGCCCGACAAGAAGTCACTCGGCAAGACACCGATCCGCGTCTCGCTTCCGATCTCGGATCTGCCGCTGGCGTTCGAGCTGAAGCTCGCCGGCTATCGCAAGAAGACGCGGGAGATCGTGGTGAAGGGGAACTCGGTGGTGCAGGTCACGCTCGACAGGGCGCCGGCGAGCCATCCCGGCGGCAGCCACAAGGGCAGCGGCAGCGGCGGCGGCGGCGAGAATGACCTGATGCGTCCAGACGATCTATGACGTCCACGTCCGGCTCGCGCATGCTCGACGGCTCGGGCTAGACTGGGCGCATGGTCGTCGCCATCGTCGCCGGACTCGTCGCGCTAATCGCGACCGCGCTGATCGCGGCGCGGGCGGCGAAGGCCGAGGCGATCCGCAAGGTGAGCGGTGCGGTCGACGAGGCGCGCGTCCAGGCGGCCGCCGAGGTGAAGGCGGCCGAGCTCGAGGCAGCCGCGGCAAAGAAGCAGCTCGAGACCGAGGCGAGGTCGGAGGCACTCGATGCGATCGCGAGGGCCGACGAGGCGCTCGCCGCGGACGAGGAGCGCATCCAGCGCCGCGAGGAGGCGCTGCAGGCGAAGCAGGCCGAGGTCGCGAGCCTCGAGGATGCGCTCGAGCAGCGCGACGCGCAGCTCGCCCAGATCCAGCGCGACGTCCAGTCGCGGCACGATCGCGCGCGCGGGATCGACCAGGACGTCGGCCGCAAGAAGAGCGCGCTGCGCGGCGAGCTCGAGAAGCGCGCGGGTGTCGCCGGTGCCGAGCTCGTCAAGCTGATGACGAACGAGTGGGTGCAGGACGCGAAGGCGCGCGCGGCGGCGCTGATCCGCAATGCCGAGCAGAACACGTCCGACCCGCAGCACGACCGCGACGCTCGCCGGATCATGGAGATCGCGGCCGCGCGGTGCAGCATGCACTTCCTCACCGAGCGCAACCTGTCGACGTTGCGCGTCGGTCCCGAGATCGTCAGCGTCCTGCTCGACAACAACGCCGCGATCCACGGCGCGCTCGAGAAGGTCGCCGGCGTCCAGCTCCAGATCAACGACGACAAGGACGTCGTTCGGCTCGATGGCCTCGACGGCGTCGGTCGCGAGGTCGTGCGCCGCGCGCTCGCGCGCATGATCAAGAAGCCCGAGTCGATCGACGCCGCACGCAAGGCTCCCGAGGAGTGGGCCGGCAAGGCGCGCGAGCACCTCGACCAGGAGATCCGGTCGCTCGGCAAGAAGGCATTCCAGGCGCTCGGCATCCAGAAGGCGCATCCCGAGATCGTCGAGCTCGTCGGCGCGCTCAACTTCCGCACGAGCTACACGCAGAACCAGTGGCTGCACGCGGTCGAGGCGAGCTTCCTCGCCGGCATGATGGCGGCCGAGCTCGGTCTCGACG
>JAEWJO010000543.1 GCA_023386455.1 Pseudomonadota bacterium
TAACGTCGCGCCGGCTCCGGTGCCGGCCGAGACGCCGTTGCCCGTGGAGCCGGGGCCGGGCTCCGCGGTCGCCGAGGCGCCGGTCGAGACGCCGCCGGTCGAGACGCCGCCGGTCGAGACCGAGAAACCGGTACAGAAGCCGACGCAGCGCCCGACGACGCGCCCGGGCCACGCCGCGACGAAGCCGCCGGCCGAGACGCCGGTGCCCAGGCCCGACAAGCCGGTCGTCGTCGCGAAACCGCCGGTCGAGGCGCCGGTCGAGGACGACGGCTGCGACGAGACCTCGTGCATCCTGTCGAAGTACGAGAAGGCGTGCTGCGAGAAGTACAAGCCGAAGTCCAGTGACCTGTCTGCCCGCACCGGCGGTGGCCTGCCCGAGAACCTGGACAAGATGATGGTCCGCGCCGGCGTCGAGAAGGTGAAGCCGCGCGTCGTGTCCTGTGGCGAGAAGGCCGCCGCGAAGGGCACGGTCAAGATCACGCTGACCGTGTCGCCGGCGGGTGCGGTGACGTCTGCCGAGGTTGCCGAGACCCCGGAGGCAGGCCTCGGCAACTGCGTGCTCGGCGCGATGAAGTCCGCGTCGTTCGGCAAGAGCGTGAACGGCGGCACGTTCACCTATCCGTTTGTCTTCTAGCCGAGATCGAACGCGAGCACCTCGCCGTCGTCGACGCCTTCAATGACGACGCTCGTCTCGCCGGTGATCGCGACGCCATCACCTGCGCCGAGCTCCTGACCGTTGACGGTGACCTTGCCGCGCGCGACGTGGATCCACGCATGTCGTCCCGACGCGAGCGGCAGCTCGGCGCGCTCGCCCTTGTCGAACAGACCGGCGTAGACCTGCGCGTCCGTGTGGATCTTCAGGCTGCCGTCGCGTGCGTCCGGCGAGGCGACGAGCCGCAGCGTGCCGCGCTTGTCGGCATCCTCGAACCGCTTCTGCTCGTAGCTCGGCGGGATGCCGCGCGTGTCGGGGATGAGCCAGACCTGGAGGAAGTGGACCGGATCTGCCTTCGACGCGTTGAACTCGCTGTGCATGACGCCGGTGCCGGCGCTCATGCGCTGCACGTCACCCGGACGGATCGTGTCCGACGTGCCGGTCGAGTCCTTGTGCGCGAGTGCGCCCTCGAGGACGTACGAGATGATCTCCATGTCGCGGTGGCCGTGCGTCCCGAAGCCCTGGCCGCCGTCGACCGTGTCGTCGTTGATGACGCGCAGCGAGCGGAAGCCCATGTGGGCGGGGTCGTAGTAGTCCGCGAACGAGAACGTGTGGTGGGTGTCGAGCCAGCCATGATTGGCGTGGCCGCGGTCCTTTGCACGACGGATGGTCAACATGATGGGTGCAACCTGGTTACGCAGTTACCGTTTGTAACCATGGCCACGCCGGAACAGTCTGTCTAGCGGAGCTCGCCGCCCGGATTGAAGAACTGGAGCGGGCGCAGCTCGAACGCTCCCGCCGATCCACTCGCCTTCGCCAGATCCGTCGCCGTCGCGATCGCCTCGTCGAGCGACGCACAGTCGATCACGTAGAACCCGAGCAGCTGCTCCTTGGTCTCGGCGAACGGCCCATCGGTGATCACCGGCTGCGTGCCCTTACGGATCGTCGTCGCCTTGGTCGTCGGCGCGAGCCGCGCGACCGGCCCGAGCCGCTTCTGCTTGCCGAGCTCGACCTGGACGGCCCCGAGCTGGGCCATCACCTGGTCGTCCTTCTCCTTCGACCAGGCGCAAACGTCGTCCTGCGAGTCGTAACAAAGGATCGCGTAGAGCATGGCCCAGTCGTAGCAGATCAAACCTGACAAAAGGCTGTCACCACGAGGGTGCAAGCTACGGTCATGTCGAACAACACGCAATCTAGCCCGAAGCTCCACCACGGCACCTGCCATTGCGGGGCGGTCCAGTTCGAAGCCACCGTCGCGCTCGATCAGGTCACCCGCTGCAACTGCAGCATCTGCACGAAGACCGCCTGGCTCGGTGCGATCCTCAAGCCGGACGCGTTCCGCCTGATCAAGGGCGAGGCCGATCTGGGCAGCTACGAGTGGGGCCACAAGGTCAGCCGCCGTCACTTCTGCAAGCACTGCGGCGTGCAGGTGTTCGGCAAGGGCGAGCTCGCCGAGCTCGGCGGCGCGTTCGTGTCGATCAACGTCAACACGGTCGACGGCCTCGAGGTCCACGACCTCCCGGTCATGTGGTGGGACGGCCGGCACGACAACTGGCAGGCGGGACCGACGCCCGCCGCGCGGAAGATGTTCGCGACGGCCTGAGCGTGCCTGGTCGCACTGCGCGCCGCGGATGCTACGGTGATCGCGATGCGCGTCGTCGTGTACGACCGGACATGCGTGACGACGCGCGGCTGGCTCAGCCCGGTGTGGGCGACCGGTGCGGCGCTGTTTCGCGCGCGCGGCCGGATCGACGACGTGCACGGCGTCGCGAGCTGGGACGAGGCACTGGCCTGGCTCGCCGCACGCCGCGAGGCGATCAGCGAGCTGCAATACTGGGTACACGGCATGTGGGGCAGGGCGTTCGTCGGCGAGGACAGCTT
>JAEWJO010000632.1 GCA_023386455.1 Pseudomonadota bacterium
GGTCGTGCCGCCGCCACCGGTCGCGCCGCCCCCGGTCGCGCAGCCCCCGATCGCGCAGCCGCCGCCGCAGGCGCAGCCCGCCCCGCCGAAGTTGCCGCGGTCGCGGCCCGCGGTGCGCGATGACGAGTGGAGCGAGTTCTGGATGGAGGTGCCGTGATGCGTGCGCTTGCACTGGTCGCCGTCCTCGCGGTCTCGCAGATCGCGCATGCCGACGACGAGATCGTGAAGGGGACGGTCGTGAAGATCGAGGCGCAGGAGATCTATGTCGACCTCGGTGCCGGCAAGGGCGTCACGCACGGCGCGTCGGTGCGGATCAAGCGCGCGGTGTCGCTGCGCCATCCGGTCACCCGCGCGCTCGTCCAGGACTGGCTGCCGATCGGCGCGGCGACCGTCACGCAGGCCGGCTCGGTCATGTCGCGTGCGGTGCTCGGCGATCTCGTCAGCCAGGTGAAGCTCGGCGACATCGTCGAGGTGCTGGTCGACCGGCCCGACACCGCGCCGAAGCAGGATCGCCCGGTGGCACCGGTCGCACCGTCGGGGCCGCCCGTCGATCCGCAGACCGCCGAGGTCCTCGGCGTGTTCGCGGCGCAGGCCGGCCAGACGATCGAGGTCCGCATCGCGTCGTGGGAGCGCTACCTGTCGTCGCGGTCCGGCTCGCCGTTCGCGGCCGCGATCCGCCGCGACCTCGATCAGCTGCACGCGCTGCGCGACGAGCTGCGGCCGCGCGATTCGGCGCAGCACAGCGACACGATCGTCAGCGTCGGTCACGCGTCGCCGCGGACCGCGGTCGCCGGCGAGCAGATTCCGGTCGTGTTCGTGCTCGACGCACCGCAGGAGGTCGCGAGCGCATACCTGCACTACCGGCCGCGCGGCAACCGCACGTACAAGAGCATGCTGCTCGTCCGCGAGCACGACATCTACCTGCGCGGCACGCTGCCGGCCGAGGTCGTGAAGACGCCGGGGCTCGACTACTTCGTCGAGGTCTCGACGCCCGACGGCCGCTCCGGCCTCGCGCTCGGCACGCCGCGCGAGCCGGTCGCCGTCGACGTCAAGGCGCCGACGATGCTCGAGCACTTCGGCTCGCTGCCGGATCGCTCGTCGGTGAAGATCGCCGCCGACTACCTCGACTTCGCGACGTTCGACAAGCGCGCCGGTACGCGCACCGACCACCAGTTCACCGCGAACGTCGACTTCACGTACCGGCTCGACTCGCACGTCGAGAGCGTCGGTGTCGGCTACGGCGTCTACGCCGGCAGCGGCGGCTTCGCGAATGTCGTGTGGACCGATGCGATGCCCGTCCAGCGCTCGGGCTTTCACTACGGCTACGCCGACATCGAGGTCGGCGGCACGACCGACGGTGTCCACCTCGCGGCGGGCGGTCAGCTGATCGCCGGCGTCGGCAAGGACGGCTTCGGTCTCGGCGGCGAGGGCCGGTTCCGCATCGGCGATCGCGACGGCACGAACCTGGCGTTCGTCGGCCGTACCGTCGAGCAGGTCGGCTTTCTCTCCGACATCCGCTTCGGCACGCGACCGGCGGAGAACCTCCTGCTCGGGATCTCCGTCGGTGCGACGAACCAGCCGAACAAGGGCGATGTCGGCGTCAAGCTCGGGACCGAGCTCGAGATCATCGCGATCAACAACGTCTCGCTGATCCTCCGCGGGTCGTGGCAGGGCCGCACGACCGCGCACGGTGGCATCGGCGGCGGCGGCGGCCTGGGCTTTTACTGGTGAGGTCGATCATGAAGCTATCGATCACGATCGTCATGCTGCTCGCCTCGTCGGAGCTCGCCTCGGCGCAGGCGATCCGGCACGTGCCACCCGCGGACGCCGAGCAGGGAGAGAACCTCGAGATCGTCGCGCAGGCGCCCGCGGCGACGCCGACGCTCGTCGCCCACGTTCGCACGCGTGGCACGCAGGCGTTCACCGACATCGAGCTCGTCCGCAAGGACAGCGCGAGCTGGGTCGCCGTCGTGCCTGCGGCCGCGGTCGTCGCACCCGGCCTCGACTACTACGTCACCGCGGGCGACGCCCCGGTCTTCGCGACGGTCGAGTGGCCGCATTCGATCGCGGTGCGCGTGCCGGCGGACATCGAGCGCCGCACGCGCGACGAGCTGCGCACGAGCCACCGCCGGTCGCGGATGCAGGCGATGGGCGAGTGGGTCGAGTACGGCACGAAGACCGTCAACGGTGTCGAGCTCGTCGATCGCTACTACCGCCTCGACGCCGACTTCTCCTACCGGCTCTGGAGCTATCCGCTCGAGGAGATCCGCGTCGGCTACACGCGCCTGCTCGGCGACACGCTGCAGGATCCCGGCAAGATGTGCCCGAGCACGACCGCGTGCACCGCCGAGGCCGGGTTCAAGGTCGCCGGCTGGTTCGAGCTCGGGCTCGCCGCGGTCGAGGGCGTGCGGTTCGACGCGCGGATGATGGTGATGGCGACGCAGGACGGCTTCGCGGTCGGCGGGCGCGGCGAGGCTCGCCTCGGCGAGCGCGATGCGAGTCACGTCGCGCTCGGCGTCGAGTACCTCGCCGCGGTCGGCACGAACGGCTTCTTCCGGCTCGGCTGGGGAACCGTGCCGAAGGTGCCGATGTCGGCGACGGTCGAGATCACGAACCTGCCGGCCGACCACCGCGCGACCGGCGTCCGCCTCTACTACGACATCGGGCGCGACATCGTGCCCGGGTTCCGCCTCGGACTTCGCGTCGGCTATGCCGCGCGCAACCAGTCGGTCGCCGGGTTCACCGGTGGTGCCGGCGCGTCGGTGGAGTTCTAGATGAAGGCCCTCACCATCGCCGTCTCGTTCCTCGCGCTGACCGGCACCGCGATCGCCGACGACGATCATGTCGTCCTCGCGATCGACGGCAAGGACATCTACGTCGACCTCGGTGCGCAGGACGGCGTCGGCGCCGGCAGCGAGCTCGAGCTGCTCCACGAGATCGTCGTCCGCGATCCCAAGAATGGCGCGACGCTGCGCGACCGCTTCGACCTCGGCACGATGACCGTCGTGAAGAGCGGCGCGATCCTCAGCGTCGCCCGCGCCGACGACGAGCTCGCGAAGCGCGTGTTGCCCGGCGATCACGTCCGGCTCGTCTCCGCGAAGCGAACGTTCATCGATCCGTGGGCCGACCAGGTCGCGGCGAGCAAGGGCCAGGCGGCGCCGCCGATCACGCCGCCGCCGGCGCCCGGCCCGCAGATCGACCACGCCGAGCTCGCGCGTGTCGCGTGGACCGAGACGCTCGGCCAGCCGATCGAGCGCCGCGTCGCACGCTGGAACCAGCTGCTCGCGGCCGATCCGCAGACACCGTACCGCCGCGCGATCGAGGGCGAGATCGCGAGCCTTCGCTCCCAGGCGCAGGGCCGCGAGGAGGCGCTCGCGAAGGCGAGAGCGACGACGACGACGCGCGATCCGCGGATCGCGCAGCTCGCGGCGCAGCTCGCGGTCGAGCCGGGTCAGGAACAGGCGACGATCGTGCTCGGCTCGATCGATCGCGCCGTGCCCGGTCGGCCGATCGAGCTCGCATTCCTCGCGCGCCGGCCGTCGATCGTTCGCACCGCCTGGCTGTACGTCCGCCCGGATGGTGCACCGGGCTTCGCGCGCACCGAGCTACGCAAGGACGGCGACGCCTACCTGCGCGGCACGATCGACGGGTCGCAGGTCCGCGGCGAGAAGGTCGAGTGGTACGTCGAGGCCGCGGCGGGCAGCGCCGGGGACGCGGAGCCGATCCTCGGCTCGCAGGACATGCCGCGCGTGATCACCGTCGACGAGGTCGTCACCGAGGCGCCGATCGAGCAGGGCCGCACGCACATCGACGGTCACGTCGAGTACGTCGACTTCGACGGCAAGCTCGGCAAGGGCTACGACCAGTACACGCAGGCAGAGCTCGACTTCACGTACCGGTTCCTGACACCGGTCCACGCCGTTCGCCTCGGCTTCGGGACGCTGACCGGCACCGGCGGCCCCAAGGACGTCATCGACCTCAACAACGACTGCATGGACGAGACCGGCGCCTACCGCTGCCAGAAGGTGACGTTCTCGTACGTCTACACCGAGGTCGAGCTCCGGCTGCGCAAGAACATCTCGGTCATGGTGCGGCCCCAGGCGGGCCTGCTCACCACCGACACGATGGACACGGCGAGCGGCGATCGCTGTACCGGCAGCGACATCACCGGCTGCGAGTTCTTCACCGGCTTTGGCGCGCGCGGCCGCGTCCGCCTCGGCGAGGAGCTCGGCACGAACCTCGTGCTCGGTGCGAGCTTCACGTCGCATGTCGGCACGCTGCTTGAGGCCGCCTATCACTGGCTGCCGAACGCCGTCGTGCCGGTCCAGATCACGGTGCAGGTCACCGATCAACCCGTCGTCGAGGACCTCGGCGTGCGCCTGATCGGCGATGTCGGCCTGCGCAAGGTGTCGTGGTTCTACCCGTCGGTGCGCGTGTCCTACCAGGCGCGCGACATCGATCACTCCGGCTTCTCGGGCGGCTTCGCCCTCAACTTCGACTGGTGAGGCTCGCGATGAAACCCACACTCCTCGCACTGGCCCTGGTCGCAACCGCAGCCGCGAACGCTCGCGCCGACGATCCGGCGCCACTCCCCGCCGCCGCGAAGGCCGCGGTGCCGCATGCGCTCGTCGTCCACGTCGCGCCGACGTCGGTCGTCGCCGGACATCCGATCGAGCTCGAGGCGATGATCGACGCGCCGTTCTCGGAGTCGCTCAGCGTTCGCTGGCGGCCGATCGGTGCGGCCCGCTGGCTCGACGTCGCGTTCGAGCGCTCGTCGGCGGGCGGCTGGTTCGCGAGCCTGCCCGGTGCGGTCGCGCCGGGCGTCGAGTACTACATCCGCGGCACCGACGCGGCCGGCACCGAGCTCGAGCACTTCGCGTCCGAGCGCGAGCCGCATGTCGTGCGCGTCGACCCGGCGCTCTACGATCGCCTCGAGACGCTCGATCGCCAGCGTCTCGACGGTCACCTGAACGAGGTCTCGCTCGAGGTCCAGGCCCACGACTTCGGCAACCGCTACGAGTTCCGCGATCGCTACCTCCGCAGCGAGCTCGTGTACACGCATCGCCTGTTGCGCGTGCTCCACGAGGTCGCGTTCGGCTTCGGCTCGATCACCGGCCGCACGCCGACGATGTCCGACCCCGCGGGCGAGGACGTCCTGCGCGGCGAGCGCTACGGGTTTGGCCAGGTCCGCCTGCGCGTCCATCCGTCGGTGTTCATCGACGGCCGCATCGGCCTCGGCGTCTCGCAGGAGGACTTCGACACGACGCTGCGCAGCGTGTTCACGTTCGGCAAGCCGTGGCGGTCGTGCGTCCAGATCGGTGGCGAGTACTTCGGCGATGTCGGCTCGACCGGCTGGGTTCGCCTGCAGTGGGACACGGCGCCGCCGCTGCTCATGGGGGCGTCGATCGTGCGGACCGATCTGCCGGGCGTGATGATCGATCCGGCCGGGCTCTACATCGCGTACGACGTCGCGTACCAGGTCGCCGCCCGGTTCACGATGAAGGCCCAGCTGTCGTACGGCGCACGTGACGGCGCCGCCCATTTCGGCGGCGGCCTGGGCACCGCGGTCGCGTTCTAGCGTCGACGGAATCCGGGGCTGGAAAGTGGTATAGACCCCGCCGTGGCGATCAGCCTCTCGGTCAACCTCAACAAGGTCGCGCTCCTGCGCAACTCGCGCGGTGCGGCCAACCCGTCCCCGCGCACCGCCGGCATCGCCTGCCTCGACAACGGCGCGTACGGGCTCACGCTGCACTGGCGCCACGACAACCGCCACACGCGCGTCGAGGACGTCCGCGCGCTGCGCCAGCTCTGCAAGGAGCGCGGCGCCGAGTTCAACCTCGAGGGCGACGATCGCGAGGAGCTGATCGCGCTCGCCGAGGAGCTCGCGGTCACGCAGTTCACGCTCGTCCCGGTGAAGCCCGGCGAGATCACGAGCGACCACGGCTGGGACCTGCCGCGGCAGCACGATGTCGTCGCCCCGATCGTGAAGCGGCTCGCGGCCAAGGGGATCCGCACCGCGATCTTCGTCGATCCCGACCCGGAGATGATGCCGGCCGTCGCGGCGACCGGCGTCGACCGCATCGAGATCTACACCGAGCCATACGCGTCGGCGTGGGGCACGCCGCAGCTGAAGACGGAGCTCGCGCGGCTCAAGCAGACCGCGCAGGCGGCGGTCGCGCACGGCATGAAGGTGAACTGCGGCCACGATCTGAACCTCCGCAACACGCCGCTGCTCGCGCGCGAGGTGCCGGAGATCGTCGAGGCCTCGATCGGCCACGCGCTGATCGCGGATGCGCTCTACATCGGGTTTGCCGAGACCGTGCGCCGCTACGTGCGCGCGTGCAATGGCGACGCGGTCGACGCGCCGGTCACGCAATGAGGCTCGTCGCGCTCGGCGCGGTCGTCGCCCTGTCGGGGTGCTTCCTGGCGCGCGGCGGCTCGAAGGCCCATTGCCCGGAGGGCAGGGTCGTCGAGCTCGGCCTGCAGGAGGACGTGACAAAGCTCGCCGGCTGCAGGTCGGTCAGCGGCATCGTCATCCGCACCGGGGCCACCGTCGACGTGACGCCGCTCTCGGATCTCGAGGAGATCACCGGAGACCTCGTCGTCGGACCGACGGTCGGTATCGACTCGGTCGCGTTCAACGGGCTGCTCCGGGTGGGCGGGACCATCCGGGTAGCTAACAACGGCTCGCTGCGCGGCCTGTTCCTGCCGCGCCTCGAGGCGGCCGGCCGGATCGAGGTCGACAACAATGCCGTGATGTCGACGATCTCGATGCCGCGGCTCGCGAGCGTCAAGGGCGCGTTCGTGATCACCGACAACAACGCGCTCGAGCTCGTCACGGCGACCCTGCTCTCGACGGTCGGGCAGGAGCTCGTGATTGCCGGTCAACCCCAGCTCAACCTGCTCGAGATGCCTCGAATCGCCCACATGGCGGCGATCCGGCTCGAAGCGAATCCGAAACTCCCGCCCGACGTAGAAGAGCAGCTCCGCAGCAAGGCAGCCACGCCGTAGTCGTTGGCGCTATTGGAGGTATCATGGCGACCATGGTTCGCGACGTACTCGAGCTAGGCAGTTCGCTCGGTTTTCTCGACGAGATGTACGACCAGTTTCAGGCGCAGCCCGGAGCGGTCGATTCGAGCTGGCACGACGTGCTGGCAGACGGCTCGGCCGCCCCCACGACGAACGGCACGAACGGTCACGCGACGAACGGCGCGAACGGCAACGGCCACGCACTGGTGCACGCGCCGCAGCCGCAGGGCGGCAATGGTCGTCGCACGGGCACGACCCGCGCGATGCCGACGTTCGCGCGTCCGGGTGCCGTGACGATGTCGCCGATCGTCTCGCAGAACCAGCCGTCGGTCTGGCCGCTCGTCAATGCGTACCGCAGCCGCGGCCACTTCGCCGCGAACCTCGATCCGCTGTCGTTGCTCGAGACCGCGCGGATCATCGAGCTCGAGCCGTCGACGTGGGGCTTCAGCGAGGCGGACCTCGCCCAGGTCGTCGAGCCGACCGGCGTGCACGGCCTCGTGCGCGCGACGCTCGGCGAGGTCGTCGAGGCGCTGCGCAAGACGTACGCGGGCTCGGCCGGCCTCGAGTTCATGCACATCTCGTCGCCGGCGCGCCGCAGCTGGCTCGCCGAGCGCATGGAGACCGCGTTCGCGACCGCGGTGCCGAGCGACATCCGCACGCGGATGCTCGCGCTGCTCATCAACGCCGAGCAGTTCGAGCGGTTCTGCCACACGAAGTATCCCGGCACGAAGCGGTTCTCGCTCGAGGGCAGCGAGAGCCTCATCCCGCTGCTCGATCTCGTGCTGACGCACACCGCGCGGCTCGGCGCGATCGAGGCCGTGCTCGGCATGGCGCACCGCGGCCGCCTGACGACGATCGAGCAGATCCTGAAGCGCCCGGCGCGCGATCTGTTCGGCCACTTCGAGGACGTCGAGCCCGAGAAGGCGCTCGGCGGCGGCGACGTGAAGTACCACCTCGGGTTCTCGACGGATCGCCTCGATCCGAACGGCCACGCGATGCACGTGTCGCTCGCGTTCAACCCGAGTCACCTCGAGGCGGTCGATCCGGTCGTGTGCGGCCGCGTTCGCGCGAAGCAGGTGCGCCACGGCGACGTCGAGCACAAGCGCGTCGTCGGCGTGCTCGTCCACGGCGATGCTGCGTTCGCCGGTCAGGGCCTCGTGCCCGAGACGCTGCAGCTGTCGAACCTGCCGGGCTACCGCACCGGCGGCACCGTCCACATCATCGTCAACAACCAGGTCGGCTTCACCGCGTCGCCCGCCGAGCAGCGCTCGACGCCGTACTGCACCGACATCGCGAAGATGCTCGAGTGCCCGATCTGGCACGTCAACGGCGAGGACCTCGACGCGGTCGCGCGTGTCATCGAGATCGCGTGCGAGTACCGCACCCAGTTCGCGTCCGATGTCGTGATCGACATGTACTGCTACCGCAAGTACGGCCACAACGAGAACGACGAGCCGGCGTTCACGCAGCCGATCATGTACGACCGGATCCGGACGAAGCAGTCGCCGATCGAGGTCTACTCGCAGCGCCTCGTCGAGGAGAACGTCGTCACGCCCGACGAGGTCACCGCGATCACGCAGCGCCGCGTCGCCGAGCTCGAGACCGAGCTCGAGGCCGCGAAGGCCGCGAAGCAGCGCCCCGAAGGACCGTCGATGACGGCGATGTGGCGCGGCTACCGCGGCGGCGTGACCGAGATGCCCGAGGATGTCGAGACGCGCGTCGCGCGGCCGATCCTCGAGGCGATCGCGCAGTCGATGACCGAGCTGCCGCAGGGCTTCACTGCACACCCGAAGATCGTCCGGCTGTTCGAGCAGCGCGCGGCGATGGGACGCGGCGAGAAGCCGATCGACTGGGGCATGGGCGAGCTGCTCGCGTATGGCTCGCTGCTGTATCAGCACGCGAACGTCCGGCTCACGGGCCAGGACGTCTCGCGCGGCACGTTCAGCCACCGCCACGCGGTCATCACCGACATCGTCAACGGTCGCGAGCACCTCGTGCTCGGCCAGCTCCATCCCGATCAGGGACAGTGCCGCATCTACGACTCGCCGCTCTCCGAGGCCGGCGTGCTCGGCTTCGAGTTCGGCTACTCGCTCGACTATCCCGACGCGCTCGTGATGTGGGAGGCGCAGTTCGGCGACTTCGCGAACGGCGCGCAGGTGATCATCGATCAGTTCATCACCTCGTCGGAAGACAAGTGGAAGCGCCTGTCGGGCATCACGCTGCTCCTGCCTCACGGCTATGAAGGGCAGGGCCCCGAGCACTCGAGCGCGCGTCTCGAGCGCTATCTGCAGTCGTGCGGCGAGCACAACATCCAGGTCGCGCAGCCGACGACGCCGGCGCAGATGTTCCACCTCCTGCGCGGTCAGGTGATGCGCCGCCTGCGCAAGCCGCTCGTCGTGATGACGCCGAAGAGCTTGCTCCGTCTGCCGGCGGCGACCTCGACGCTCGACGAGCTCGCGAACGGCGAGTTCCAGCGCGTGATCGGCGATAACGCGGTCGACCCGGCGAAGGTGACGCGCGTGCTGATGTGCACGGGCAAGATCTACTTCGAGCTCGTCGACGAGCGCCGTCGTCTAAAGGACGAGACGGTCGCGATCGTCCGCGTCGAGAAGCTCTACCCGTGGTGGCCGCACCTGATCGCGGCCTCGATCGAGAAGTTCACGAACCTGAAGGACTGCTTCTGGGTCCAGGACGAGCCGTGCAACATGGGCGCGGGTCCGTTCGTCACGCCTCGCATCGAGAGCGTGCTCCGCAACCGCGGCGGGAACATCAAGTACGACTGCATCTCGCGCGCCGAGAGTGCGAGCCCGGCGACCGGCTCTCACAAGGCGCATGTCATCGAGCAGCAACGCATTTTGGCCGCTGCGTTCGGTCGGTAGATCCGCCTCCGGAGCATTCTGAAAGCAACGCTTTGGGGGTAGACTGCGCCCCAACATGGCTGACCTGGTTGTTCCCCAACTCGGCGAGTCGATCACCGAGGCGGTGGTCGCGAAATGGCTCAAGAATGTCGGCGATGCAGTCGCCGATGGCGAGCCCGTTGCCGAGCTCGAGACCGACAAGATCACGGTTCAGCTGCCATCGCCTGTCGCCGGCGCGCTGAGCGCGCGCACCGCCGCGGAAGGCGCGACCGTCAGGGTCGGTGACATCATCGGTGCCGTCGAGGCCGGCAAGGCCGGCAAGGCCG
>JAEWJO010000564.1 GCA_023386455.1 Pseudomonadota bacterium
CGCCGGAGCCGGCGATGGTCGTGAAGCTGACGATGGGCGCTCGCAGCGCGGCGCGCGACGGCCGCTGCGACTCGATCGCGATGATCGGCGCGCGCGTGCACCAGATCGATCCGGGCTACTACCAGAACGTCTTCGTCGTCGACCCGGAGATCCGCAGCTGCCGGCAAGGCGTCTCGATCCGGCCGCCGTCGGACCCGTCGACGCTGTACGCGCCACCGCCGGTCTCCGCCCCCGTCGACGTCGACCTCTTGCCGAGCGAGATCATCGAGGTCAAGTCGCCGGGCACCGCACTCGCGCTGTCGCTCGGCGTGACCGCGGGCGGTCTCGCGCTCGCGTGGGCCGCCGAGGGTGCGAGCGGCGACCAGGCAGACTCGCTCGCGACGCTCGGCTCGATCGCGTTCCTCGTCGGGCCGACGGTCGGCCATATCTACGCGGGCAACACGTGGAACACCGGCCTCAAGTGGCGGCTCGCCAGCGTCGGCGTGATGCTCGGCGGCGCGATGTACGCGTTCAGCCAGTGCGGTCTGCTCGAGGACTGCACGGCGGAGCAGAACGATCGAGCCGACGTCGGTGTCGCGATCGCGATCGGCGGTTTCATCAGCTTCGGTGCGGCGACGGTCTACGAGGTCGCGACCGCGGGGTCGTCGGCGCGCGAGTACAACGTCGAGTACTCGCGGCGGCGTCTGCAGATCGCGCCGATGGCGGGCGGCTCTCCGGGCCTGTCGATCGCCGGCACGTTCTAGCCGGGGTCGCGAGCCGGTAGCGTCCGGGTATGTCTGGGTGAGTCCGACGTGACGGTCCATGCCCGGTAGCGCACCACTCGTACATGACCGAGGACTCGCCGCCGCCGTTCATCGTGTTCCGGACCCCGCGCGCGTCACGGACGCCTTACGACCGGGCGCTCGAGCTGGTCGGACAGGTGCACGGAATCGTGCAGCTCTCGACGTCGCGGTTCTATCTCGAGGACAGGTTGGACCGCGCGGCGACCGGGCTCGTGTTCGAGCTGGGCCGGCTTGCCTCGTCGACGCAGAAGTGGAAGACCTACCGCAGAGCGCACGAGCACGCCGCCGACGTCGCGACGGTGCTCGACATCTTCGTGCATCAAAAGGCGGCACCCGCGGCCGACCTCGAGAAAGCGCGCGGCCTCGTTCGCGAGTTGCTCGGCGAGCTAGATCCGCTCACACGTGGCTAGTAGAATGCCGACCGTTCGTAAAATTCTCGTCGAAGATCGCATCGATCCTCCGAAGTGACGGCGGTATGATCGGAGCGAACCAATTGGGAGGCGCTCGATGCAATTCGCGGTGACGTTCCGCCACATGGAACCGACCGATGCCCTGAAGTCCTATGCGAAAGAGCGAATGGAGCGAGTTCGCAAGTACCTGCCGGACCCCATCGCTTGTCACGTCGTCCTCTCCACGGAACGTCACAATCATCGAATCGACGTGAGCTTCCAGCTCCACAACGGGCTGTCGATCGCCGGTCACGAGACGACCGAGAACATGTACAGCTCGATCGATCTCTGCATCGCGAAGATCGAGCGCCAGGTTCGCAAGTACAAGGGCAAGCTCGAGGGCATGCGTGCGCGCCCGCACGGTGTCCACGCGTTGCCGTGGTCACACTCGATCATCGATGAGGCGTTCCACGAGCTCGACGGCACCAACGGCAAGGCGGTCACGAAGAGCGACGCGACGCCTCCGCAGCCAGAGTTCACGGTCGTCAGGACCGAGAAGTTCCACGCGCAGCCCATGTCCGTATCGGACGCGATCGTCCAGCTGAACCTGCTGCACGAGCCATTCCTCGTGTTCCGTCACGACACCGATAGCCGTGTGGCGGTCGTGTACAAGCGCGACGACGGTAGCTACGGCCTCATCGAGACGCCGACAGCATCTTCGTAAACGAACCGCCATCCACTTCGTAAAAATTTACATGTGGTAGGGTCGTTTCGGTCCTGATGAAGATCGTCGACTTGATCAAGCGCGACATGGTCGTTCCCGCGCTGCAGGCGACCGACAAGCGCGGCATCCTCGAGGAGCTTGCCGCGTACATGTCCGCGCACCACTCGAGGATCGACCGCGCGTCGCTCGCGAAGGTGCTCGTCGAGCGCGAGCAGCTCGCGTCGACGGCGATCGGCGAGGGCGTCGCGATTCCGCACGGCAAGCTCGGCGCGGTTGGCGAGATCGTCGCGTGCCTCGGTCGCGCCCCGGACGGCGTCGAGTTCGACTCGATGGACGGCCAGCCGACGTACCTGTTCTTCGTGCTCGTGGCACCCGAGTCCTCGACTGGCGCCCACCTGAAGGCGCTCGCGCGAATCAGTCGCGTGTTCAAGGATCCGGAGTTCCGGCGCCGGCTCATGGCGGCCTCCGACGCCGAATCGATGTACCACGTGGTAGCCGACGAGGACGCCAAGTACTAGATGAGCGGGGCGATCACGGTCGGCGAGATGCTCGAACGAGCGGAGCTCGGCGTCACCGCGGTCGCCGGCACGTCGGGGCTCGGTCGCACCGTCACCGTTCCGCGCATCCAGAAGCCGGGGCTCGCGCTCACCGGCTGGCCCGAGCAGCTGCACGCCAATCGCGTGCTCGTGCTCGGCGGCACCGAGATCGAATACCTCGCCGATCACGAGCGCGCCGTCGGCATCCAGACCGTGCTCGCGAGCGACCCGGCGTGCATCGTGATCTGCCGTGGCCTCGACGCGCCGGACGATCTCCACCGCGCGTGCGAAGAGCGCGGCGTGCCGCTGTTGTCGTCGACGCTCATCACCGCCGACTTCATCGTCGCGGTCACGCAGTGGATGGCCGATCGGCTCGCGCCGTCGACCGAGCGCCATGGCGTGCTGATGGACGTCCTCGGGATCGGCGTCCTCATGGTCGGCAAGAGCGGCATCGGCAAGAGCGAGACCGCGCTCGATCTCGTCGTCCGCGGCCACCGGCTCGTCGGCGACGACGTGATCCGCATCCGTCGCCAGGGGCAGCAGCTGTCCGGCCGCGGCGCCGGGATCCTCGGTCACCACATGGAGATCCGGGGCCTCGGCATCATCAACATCAAGGACCTCTACGGCATCTCCGCCGTGCGCGAGGCGAAGGTCATCGACCTCATCGTCGAGCTGCACGAGTGGGAGGCGAGCGCCGAGTACGACCGCCTCGGCTTCGATGACGAGACCGAGCGCCTGCTCGACGTCGCGGTGACGAAGGTGCGGCTGCCGGTGCGGCCCGGGCGCAACATCGCGACGCTGATCGAGGTCGCGGCACGCAACCAGCTCCTCAAGGCGCAGGGCATTCACTCGGCGCGGGCATTTCGCGACAAGCTACATCGCGCGATGCACGACCCCGATGGCGCGGACGCGGTGGAGTAGATGCAGATCGTCATCGTCACGGGGCTCTCGGGAGCCGGGAAGAGCACGGCGCTACGCGCCCTCGAGGACATCGAGTTCACGTGCGTCGACAACATCCCGGTGCCGCTCGTGGCGCAGATGGTCGACCATCTCGCGCACGAGGGCGACCGCGACAAGCTCGCGATCGCGATCGACGCGCGCCAGCGCCGGAACCTGGCCGCCTGGGGCGCGACGCTGACGAAGCTGCGCGGGGCCGGTCACCGCCTCGAGGTCATGTTCCTCGACGCCAGCGACCCGGTCCTGCTGCGCCGGTTCTCCGAGACTCGCCGCCGCCACCCGCTGTCGGGCGACGATCTGTCCGAGGGCGTGCGCCGCGACCGCGAGCTGATGGCGGAGATGCGCCACGGCGCCGCCGTCGTCGACACGTCGAACCTCAACATGCACCAGCTGAAGTCGATCATCCAGGACCGCTACGGCGGCACCGGCAAGATCGCCGTGACGTTCGTGTCGTTCGGCTTCAAGCACGGCCTGCCGCTGGAGTTCAACCTGGTGTTCGACGTCCGGTTCTTGCCCAACCCCTACTTCGAGCCGTCGCTGACGCACCTGACCGGGCGCGATCCCGAGGTCGCGAAGTTCGTGTTCGGCCCCGAGGGCAGCGAGTACGTCGAGCACATCGAGCGGCTCCTCCGGTTCTCGCTCCCCAACTTCCAGAAGGAAGGCAAGCTGTACGTCACGGTCTGCGTCGGATGCACCGGCGGCAGGCACCGTTCGGTCGCAGTTGTGGAGGAGCTTCGCAAGCGGCTCGGCCACGACTGGGATATCCTGGTGCGTCACCGCGATGTCGAACGAGGCGAGTGATGGCGGCCGTAGCGGAAAAGACTCTCAAGATCCAGAACGAGCTCGGGCTCCACGCGAGGGCCGCGACCAAGCTCGTCCAGCTCGCGTCGAAGTATCCGTGCGAGGTCACCGTGACCAAGGACGGTCACGAGGTGAACGGCAAGAGCATCATGGGTGTCCTCATGCTCGTCGCGAGCAAGGGCACGACGGTCACGCTGCGCGCGAAGGGCGAGAGGGCAGAAGAGGCGATCGTGGCGCTCGCGGCGCTGATCGACGACAAGTTCGGCGAAGGGAAGTAAGCAGTGATGACCGCGCGCGAGGAGATCCGGCGCACCGGCCTCGGTGTATCCGCAGGCATCGCGTTCGGCCGCGCCTACCTGATCGGCCGCGACACGCTGAAGGCGCCGCGCCATCACATCGAGGCCGACGACGTCGATACCGAGGTCGCGCGCCTCTACAAGGCGATCGCGGCGAGCGACAAGCAGCTCGCGAAGATCAAGGAGAAGCTCGCCTCGGAGAACGAGAGCGACTACCACATCATCACCGCGCACCAGATGATGCTCCACGACGAGCACCTGGTCGGCGCCGCCGTCGAGTACATCCGCGACGAGAAGATCAACGCCGAGTGGGCACTGCGCCGCGCGGTCGACGACATCCGCGGCGTGTTCGACAGCATCGAGGATCCGTACCTGCGCGAGCGGCGCAGCGACGTCGAGTTCGTGTTCGAACGCGTGCTGCGCAACCTGCTCGGCCGCGACATGGGCCCGCTGTCGCCGCCGCCGGACGCGGTCGTCGTCGCGTACGACCTGTCGCCGGCGGACACCGCGACGCTGCACAAGGCGGCCGTTGCCGGGCTCATCACCGATGCCGGTGGCAAGACGAGCCACACCGCGATCATCGCGCGCGCGCACGAGATCCCCGCGGTCGTCGGCCTCGAGAACATCACCGAGCTCGTCGAGACCGACGACCTCCTGCTCATCGACGGTGCCACCGGCGTCGTGATCGTCAACCCGTCGGCGACGACGGTCGCGCAGTACCGCGAGGAGCAGCGCCGCCAGGTTGCCGAGGGCGTGCGGTTCCACGCGATGCGCGATCTGCCGGCGCGCACCCGCGACGATGCCGACTCGGTGCTGCTCGCGAACATCGACGGTCCCGACGAGCTCGACGATGCGCTCGAGTACGGCGCGATGGGCGTCGGCCTGTTCCGCACCGAGTACCTGTTCATGACGAGCACGGACCTGCCCGACGAGGAGAAGCACTACCAGACCGCGGTCGCGGTGCTGGAGAAGCTCCAGGGCAAGCCGGCGACGATCCGCACGTTCGATCTCGGCAGCGACAAGCTCGCGCGCTTCATCGAGGACGCCGACCTGTCGGAGCAGAACCCGGCGCTCGGCCTGCGCTCGATCCGGCTGTGTCTGTCGTCGATCGGGCGCGACCTGTTCCGCGCCCAGCTGCGCGGCCTGTTGCGCGCGTCGGCGCACGGGCCGATGAAGATCATGTTCCCGATGATCTCGGGCGTCGCCGAGCTGCGCGCGGTGAAGGCAGTCGTCGACGAGGTCAAGGCGGAGCTCGCCGTCGAGGGCGTGCCGTTCGACGTCGACGTGAAGCTCGGCATCATGATCGAGATGCCGTCGGCCGCGCTGACGGCGGATCTGCTCGCCGCCGAGTGTGACTTCTTCTCGATCGGCACGAACGACCTCATCCAGTACACGATGGCGGTCGATCGCGTGAACGAGTACGTGTCGTACCTCTACGAGCCGCTGCACCCGTCGCTGATCCGGCTGATCGGCGGCGTCGCGAAGGCCGCGAAGGTCGCGAACATCCCGGTCACCGTGTGCGGCGAGATGGCCGGCGAGCCGATGATCGCGCCGATCCTGTTCGGCCTCGGCATCCGCGAGCTGTCGATGAGCGCGGTCTCGATCCCCGAGGTCAAGGCGACGATCCGCCAGATGACAGTCAGCGAGACCGAGCTGCTCGTCGACCGCGTGACGAACTTGCCGACCGCCGCCGAGGTTCGCGCGGTCGTCACCGACTACGTGTTCGGGCTCGCGGTACCCCGCAAGGAGCCCGTGTGAGCCGTGCTCTGGCGGTGGCGGCACTTGCCGTCCTCGCCAGCGCGCAGACCGCCGACGCGGGTGATCCCAAGCGCGTCTACAAGTCGCTCGAGACCGAGCACTTCGTCATCCACTACTGGCAGCCGCTCGACGACGTCGCGCGGCGGGTCGGCGTCGTCGCCGAGCGTGCGCACCGCGTGCTGTCGCCCGCGCTCGATCACGAGCCGGTGACGAAGACGCTCGTCTACATCACCGACGAGACCGACGCGGCGAACGGCTTCGCCGGCGTCCTGCCGCGCAACGCGATCACGCTGTTCGCGACCGCGCCGTCGGGCTTCTCCGAGCTCGACGACTACGACGACTGGCTGTACGGCCTCGTCGCGCACGAGTACACGCACATCCTCCACCTCGACACGATGGAGGGTCTGCCGAACGTCTACAACGCGATCTTCGGCAAGACCTGGGCGCCGAACCAGATCATGCCGCGCTGGATCATCGAGGGCATCGCGACCTACGAGGAGACGAAGCGCTCCGCGGCGGGCCGCAACCGCGGCGTTCGCTTCGACGAGATCATTCGCGTCGCGCGCCAGGGTGGCAACGACCTGCGCCTCGACCAGGTCAGCGGCGCGCCGCGGATCTATCCGCGCGGCAACGCGGCGTACGTCTACGGCTCGCACTTCTTGAACTACGTGTTCGATCGCTTCGGCGACGACTCGCTCCGCGAGATGTCGCACACGGCCGGCTCGTATCCGCCGCCGTTCGCGATCAACCGCCAGATCGCGAAGGTCGTCGGCAAGCCGTTCACCGAGCTGTACGACGACTGGAAGGGCTACCTCCGCGACAAGTACGGCATGCAGGAGATGGCGGCCGAGCGGCGCGGGCTCGTCACCGGCCGCGCCCTGACGTCGAGCGCGGAGGCGAATCTCTTGCCTCACTACAGCGCCGACGGCAAGGAGCTGTACTGGCTCCAGTACGACGGCTACACGCTGCCCGCGGTGCGCGCGATCCCGGTCGGCGGCGACGCGAAGTCCGCGCGCGACGTCGTGCAGATCGACGCGATGGGCCCGTTCGACCTCTTGCCCGACGGCTCGATGGTCTACGAGCAGGGCCGCGTGTTCCGCTCGGTGTACGGCTACGAGGATCTGTTCCGGTGGGACGCGGCGACGAAGCAGACGGTGCGCCTGACGACCGGCCGGCGTGCGCGCGATCCGGTCGTCTCGCCCGACGGCCGGCGCATCGCGTACTCGCAGAACGAGCGGTCGACGAGCTCGCTCGCGGTGATGGAGCTCGCGACCGGCGCGCCGGCGACGACCGTCTGGAAGGGCGCTCGCTACGATCAGGTCTACCAGCCGGCGTGGTCGCCCGACGGCACGCGCATCGCGTTCTCCGCGTGGCGTGCGGGCGGCCTGCGCGACATCCTCGTCGTCGACGTCGCGACCGGCAAGGTCGACGAGATCACGCACGACCGCGCGCTCGATCTCCAGCCGGAGTGGTCACCCGACGGCACGCTGATCTACTTCGCGAGCGACCGCACCGGCATCGCCAACATCTACGCGTTCGATCTCGCGGCGCGCACGACGTGGCAGGTGACCAACGTGCTCGGCGGCGCGTTCCAGCCGCGGACGTCGCCCGACGGCAAGCGCCTCGCGTTCATCCAGTCGGTCCCCAAGGGCGGCTACGATCTCTACGAGCTCGTGCTCGATCGGACGACGTGGTTGCCCGCGCGCGACTACGTCGACGACCGGCCGAACCCCGTCGAGGTCCGGGACGACGAGGCCGTGGTCAGCGACGCGCGTCCGTACCGCGCGGTCGAGTCGCTCGCGCCGCAGGTGTGGACGCTCCAGCTCGACAGCGCGTCGCGCACCGCGAACATCCAGACCGGCGGCACCGACGCGGTCGGCCTCCACGGCTACTCGCTCGCCGTCGGCCTCGACGACAAGGGCCACGTCAACGTCGGTGCCTCGTACGGCTACTTCGGCTGGCTGCCGGCCGTGCGGTTCGCCGGCGCACGCACGCGGCTCGAGCGCGGTGGCTGGCGCGTCGACGGCGTGAACAAGCGCTACACCGAGGAGGACTGGAGCGGCACGGTGACGGTCGGCATCCCGTTCGAGTCGCGGCCGAGCTCGTCCTGGACGCTGTCGCTCGACTACGACGTCGACTGGTTCCGGCTCGTCGAGGCGCCCGAGGGTGCAGACGGCCTCGATCCGAACATGCGCACGCCGCTGATGCCGGCGACCGACTACGTGCAGGCGGGCATCGGCACGCGCCTGTCGTTCTCGACGGTGCGCGGCACGACGTTCGGCGTCGGCTCGCAGTACGGCTTCGATGGCAGCGTCGGCCTGCGCATCGATCACCCGGCGCTCGGCGCGACGTACCGCAACTTCACGGTCTCGTACGGCGCCGATCGCTTCCAGAAGCTGTGGGGCAAGACGCCGGTCCTCGCGATGCGGCTGGTCGGCGCGATCCGCACCGGCGACCTCGTGCGCTCCGGCGGCTTCGGCCTCGGCGCGGTGCCCGCGCAGGACGTCGTCCAGGCGATCGTCAACTCGACGCGCGTCGGCGCCTCGGGCTACCTGCGCGGCTATCCCGCGCGTACCGTCGCCGGCAACCAGTACCACCTGCTGAACCTCGAGTACCGCCAGGAGCTCGCGCAGATCGAGCGCGGCCTGCAGACGTTGCCGTTCTACCTGCGCCGCGTCCACATGGCGCTGCTGTCCGATATCGGCACCGCATTCGACACGACGTTCGTCGCGAGCCGTGACCTGCGCGCATCGGTCGGCGCGGCATTGCGCCTCGACGTGTTCTTCGGGTACTTCGTTCCCGGCACGTTCGAGATCGGCTGGTCGCGCGGCCTCACCGACGAAGGCGTGAACGAGAGCTGGTTCCTCCTCACAGGTAGCTTGTGAAGCCCACCGACATAGCAGGTGAGGTCGCGATCGAGGTCGCGCAGCAGATCGCCGAACCCCTCCGCGGCCTGCGCGATCGCCTCGGCCTCGTCGTCGATCACCTCGAGCGCCATGTCGCGATGTCGACCGGACCGACGCCGTACCCGTGGCGCTCGCTGACGACGCTGCGCCAGGACCTCGCCGCCGCCTACCTCGAGGCGACGCAGCTCGCGCGCCGGCTCGAGGAGCTCGATCGCGCGCTCGCGGGGGCGCCGCCGCACCTGTTCGATCTTGCCGCGGCGGTCGACCTTGGCCTTCGCATCGCCGGCCACCACCTCGGCCCCGGCATCGAGCTGCTGTTCGATCTCGGCAACGCGCCGCCGACGCGCGGTGTGCCCGGCACGCTGTCGCTCGTCGTCGCGCAGCTCGTGTCGGCGAGCGCACTGTCCGCGCGTGCGGTCGCCGGCAGCTCGCTGTCGGTGCGCGTGTCGGCCGAGGAGGGCGCGGGTGTCGTGACGATCGCCGACAACGGCGGCGGCAATCCGCGCGCCGAGGAGCTCGGCGAGCTCGCGCGGACGATCATGGCGCCGTGGGGCGCGACCGTCGACGCTGCGTCGCAAGAGGGGCAGGGCTGCGCGTTCGAGCTGCGGCTCTCGATCGAGTGACGTCGTGGCTCGCCGAGCGTGGCCGCGGTCGCGTGCAGGTGCAGGTGCAGGTGCAGGTCAGGTCGAAGATCGCTACTGCAGGATCGGGCCCGGACAGCCGTAGACGAAGTTGACCGTCGACATCGCGCCGGCCTGGATCTGCGAGCAGTAGCTGCCGAAGAACGTGATCGTCATCGCGTTCGGGTAGTAGTCCCAGCCGTTGCCGTGCGCCATGTCGCGCGGGACCGGGTTGCCGTTGATCGTCACCGTCACGTTGTTCGGATCGGGCGGCGTCTGCTGCAGCTGGTAGCTGCACGACGGCACGATGATGCCGCCGGCGATCGCCTGCAGCGCCATGTCGAGGTCGTTGGCGTTGTTCGCCTCGTAGAACTTCGTCGTGCCCGGCTTCGCCTTGCCGCCGGCGACGGCCGCGTCGTTCAGCACGCCGACCGGTAGGCCGAACGTGCCGAAGCCGAGCACGTAGGTCGGGATGCCCGCGTTGAACAGCGCGGTGACCGCGGCGACGGTCTGCGCGTCGCTCGCCGCATCGGGGTCGCCGCCGAGGCAGTTCGGCACGCCGTCGGTCGCGAACAGTACGTAGCGGCCGGCAGTGTTGACCGGGATCGACTGGTAGTAGGTCTTCGCCGAGGTGAGCGCGACGTGCGCCGGCGTGTTGCCGCCGGGACCGCGCCCGGTGAAGTAGCTCGCGATCGCGGTGTGCGCGTTGAGTGCGATCGCGACCTCGGGCGTCGCGTCGGCCGCGCAGTTCTCGTCGCTCGGGAACTCGAGGAGGCCGAACCTGATGTTCATGTCCTTCGCGAGCGCGATCTGGTTCAGCGCGTTCCGCATGATGTTCCACTTCGAATCGAAGATCGGCGGGATCGCGGGCGGCGGCGCGGTCATCGAGCCCGAGCGATCGAGGACGACGAGCAGGTCCGGCGGATCACCGAGACTGACGACGCCGATGTTCTGCGTCTGGGCGCCGCACTGAGAATCGATCGCGGCGTCGTTCCACACGCTGCCCGTGTCGGCATCGGCGGTGTTGCCCGAGCCATCGTCGTCGCCGCCACCGCCGGGATTCTTCGCCGTGGGTCCACACGCGACGAGCACGACCGCCAGCCAGATGATTCCCCTCATGCCTCGACGATGGTCATGCGTCGCCGTGCACGTGCAACGACACCAAGTGCAACGCGGTCGCGCAGCGACGCGCGCGATTCGCGCACTGGAGACAGCCGACCCCGGCCGTCGACCGGAAAGTGACGAGCTACGTCACCGACCGGCGGTGTGACCGCTCCACGCTTCGTAGTCGGCGACACGCTTCGCGAGCAGCTGGAGATCCTCGCCCGCGGCGGCGCGCTCCTCGGCGGCGACGACGAGCAGACCCATCGCGGCCTGGAGCAGGCGGCCGCCGGTCAGCGGCAGGTTCGCGCCGCGCAGCGCGTACTCGCGGACCTCGGAGATCTTGAACGCGACCTGGCCGACCTGCAGGTACTCGCCGCGCAGGAACACGACGTCGCTGCCGACGAGCAACGCGTGCTCGAGCTCGCGTCGCGCGGACGCCTCGCCCTTGCCCTCGGCCTGCGCGCGCATGCGGCGCTTCGCGTCCTCGTAGACCTCGGGGCGCGTGATCGGTGCGTCGCGCGTGTACGGCGCGAGCTGCTCCGAGATGCCCTTCGCGGCCTCGGGCCCGTCGGCGACGTGGAGCGCGACCTCGAGATCGCCGAGCGCGAGCAGGAGGTCACGGCTGCGCGAGCGACGGCGCGCCTCGCTGAACCGTTCGTGCGCGAGGTACGCGAGGCCGGCGCACGCGAACACTCCGCCGGGAACGAGCGAGAGTGCCGCCGCGGCGACGCCGGCGGTCGCGAGGCCACTGGCGACGAGCGGCGCGGTCGGCGAGCGACCGATCAGCTCGACGCGATCGAGCAGGCGCGCATCGAGCCGGATGATCGGGTTGCCGGGCGGTGCGATCACGAGCCACGGGGCCTCGACGCCGATGCCGCTGCGCGGCAGGAGGCGCGTGCGATCGATCGTCGACGGTGCCTGTGCCGCTTCCATCAGCCGAGCTCCACGACGCCGAGCTCGGCGAGCCGGGCGAACGCGAGGAGGGCCTCGGCTTCGCGCATGGCGGTCGAGCGAACGAGCGAGAGCAAATCCCAGCGACCGTCGACGCGGTTGGCGAGCTCGACCTCGGCGTCGGACAGGCCGAGCGAGGGCGACGGCTCCTTGAGCTTCTTCGGCACGCGGTGCTGGGCGAGCAGGCGCTTCGCGATCTCGGCGACGCGCGCGCGCTCGGTCTGCGCGAACGTCTTGCGCACCTCCGGATCGCTCGGGTCCTGGTGCAGCGCCTGCGACGCCATCGCGAGCGCACCGGCGCGATCGCCGCCGCGGAGCCGGCCGCGTGCGCCGGCCGCGAGCTCGACCGCGGAGTTCGTGCGCTCGCGCTGGCGGCGGTCGATGACGAGCTGTCCGATCTGCACGAGCTCGGCGAGCTTGTCATAGGTCGCGAACCGCTCGCCCGAGAACGCGGCAGCGATATCGGCCGCCGTGTGATGATCGCCGGCGAGCGACCAGGCCTTCGCGGCATCGACGACGTCGGAGTCGTGCGTTGCCGGGGGCGCGGCATTCGGCGGCACGTAGAACATCACGTCGTCGGCACCCAGAATTCCCATGATCTCGGACATGCGCGTAGCACGCCGGCGCGCGACCGTCAGGCACACCTCGATCGGAAGCTGCGCGACGACGCCGGCCTGTGGCTGAGTGCGCGGAACCACGTCGAACTGCCCGTCGTTCCACGTGATCACGTCGGTCACGGTCTCGCGAATCTTCGTCGCGAGAATATCCACCAGGTCAGGCTCGGTAATGAGACCAGACATGAGCAGGACCTTGCCCAGCGGCACGCCCGTCTCCGCACGCGCCTCGAGCGCGTCCGCGAGCGCACGCTCCGCGACGACTCCGCTGCGAACCAAAATCACGCCGAGCTGCTCGTCTCTGCGATTCGAGCTGGCCCAGACGATCTGGCCGTCCTCGACGACGAGGCTGCGGACGAGGCCGCGCCGCTCGAACGTGATCGGCGCCGAAAGCTTCCGCCGAGAGGCCCATTCGAGCACGTCCTCCGCGGACATCGTGCCGAGTGAACCGCGCAGCGACATCCCTTTGAGCATAGCGGAACTTCCGGTACATTGTCCGTGATGGCCGGGAAGTCCACACCTGCGTCGGGGGGCGTACCGCCCGCTCGTGTTGTTCGTGGAGAGGATCGCGGAATCCTCGTCGATCCACGCGTCCTGGTTGCCGGCAGCGCGGTCGCACTGATCGGCCTCACCATGCTCGGCTTCTTCCTCTGGATGGTGCCGAATGCCGCGGCCCGCGAGTCGCGCGCCGCATGCGCCGGCCTGCGCACGACCGGCCCCGCACTCTGCAACGGTCAGCCGTGCGAGCTGCCGATGCAGGCGCCTGATTTCACCGCGTACGATCACAACGGCAAGCCCGTCTCGCTCCACGACTTCCGCGGCAAGGTCGTCCTCGTGAACTTCTGGGCGTCGTGGTGCGGCGTCTGCAAGACCGAGAAGCCGAAGCTGCAGGCGATGGCCGAGGACATGGTGAGCGACGACTTCGTCGTCCTCGCGCTCGCATCCGATCACAGCTGGAGCGACGTCCTGCTCGCGCTCGTCGAGTCGCTGTCGCCGCGCACGAAGCTGCCCGACGGCGAGGTCGCGCTGCCGGCGGCGCTCGACCTCTACAAGAAGGCGCTCCCGAGCGGCGTGCCGTTCCAGGTCTATCTCGATCCGCCGCAGAGCGGAAACATCGGCCAGATCGCCGCGTCGTGGGGCATCACCGCCGTTCCGGAGTCCGCCCTCATCGATCGCGAGGGCCGGATCCGCGCGTACTTCGTCAACAAGCGCGACTGGGAGTCGCCGGTCGCCGAGACCTGCCTCCGCTCGGTGGTCGACGAGTAGGCATGGCCCGCGTCCTCGTCATCGATGACGAGCCGGATGTCGTGCGGCTCATCGTGAAGGTGCTGTCGGGCCGCGGCCACGTCGTCGGGATCGCGCGCGATGGCGCCAGCGCGCTCGCCCGCGTCGCGCACGAGCCACCGGACGTCATCCTCCTCGACAGCGATCTGCCGAAGATCGATGGGGCCGAGGTCTGCCGCCGGCTCAAGACCGACCACACGACCTCGGACATCCCGATCGTGATGATGACGTCCGCGTACATCGACATCTACGACGTCAATGCCGAGGCCGGTCCCGACGCGTTCGTCGTGCGCCCGTTCGTCCGCGAGGTGCTCGCGAACGTCGTCGAGCGCGCGCTGTTCAAGCGCTGAGCGCCCGGCCATGGCGCGCGTCCCCTTCACGATCCTCACGGGCTGGCTCGGTGCCGGCAAGACGACCGCGCTGAACCGCATGCTCGCGGCGCGACATGGCAAGCGCATCGCGGTTCTCGTCAACGAGCTCGGCCGGATCTCGATCGATACGCAGCTCATCCTCCGTCGCGGCGGCGACGTGCTCGAGCTCGCCGGCGGCTGCGTGTGCTGCAAGGTCGACATCAAGAACGACCTCTGGGACGGCATCGGCGACATCGTCGCGCGCTCCGCTCCCGATCACGTCGTGCTCGAGACGACCGGCATCGCCGAACCGGCCGCGATCCTCGACGGTCTTCACCGCGTGCCCGAGGCGGTGCGCGAGCGCATCCTGCCCGCCGGCGTCATCTGCGTCGTCGATGCCGAGTCCGGTGCGCGCGCGGTGACCACCCGCGACGAGGCGCGCGAGCAGGCGGCCGCCGCCGACCGCATCATGCTCGCCAAGCTCGACGTTGCCTCGGCAGACGCGGTCCGCGCGACGCACGCCGTCCTCGACGAGATCGCGCCGCACGCCGAGCGCGCGAGCTTCCCGCACGACGATGCCGGTGCGCTCGCGATGACCGCGTGGATCGTCGAGCCGCGCAAGCCGCGGGCGTGGGCAACTCGCACGCGCCGTGTCGACGACGAGGACGATCACGATCACGACCATCACGGGCACCACCACGGGGGCCAGCTGATCGCGGTGACGTTCACCGACGATGCGCCGCTCGTCGGCGAGCGCGTGATGGCAGTGATCGACGGGCTCGGCGAGCGGCTGGTGCGCGCGAAGGGCTTCGTGAACCTCGCCGGCGAGGCGCGCCGTGGGTTCGTCGAGCGCGCGGGCATTCGCACGTCGCTCGAGCTGCGCGAGGAGTGGGGCGCCTCGCCGCGCGCGACCGAGCTCGTGCTGATCGGCGACGATCTCGACGAGGCGGCCGTGCGCCGCGCGCTCTGGGCCTGCCGGGCCGCCGGCTAGCGCGCGCCGGTCAGCTCGGCGGCGAGCGCGTCGCGCCAGCTCGGATAACGAAGGCGGACTCCGAGGTCGTGCTTCATACGCGTGTTCGCGATCCGGCGATCGGCGAGCAGCATGCCGGCGACCTCCCCGTCAACGTTCGACGGATCGACGCGTGGTGGCGGATCCTTGCCGAGCGCGGCGGCGACGGCGTCGGCGACCTCGGCGATCGGCGCCGGGTCGTCGTCTGCGATGTTGATCGGACCGGTGATGGTGGCAAGCGCGGCGCACACGATCGCCTCGACGAGATCGTCGACGTGGATGCGGCTGACGTGCGAGCGGCCGTCGCCGATGATGCGGTAGGTGCCGGCGCGGATGCGATCGACGAGGCTGCGGCCGGGGCCGTGAATGCCGGCGACGCGGAGCGAGATGGCGGAGGAGGGCAGCGCGGACTCGGCCGCGGCGCGCGCGCGACCGGACGACGTGATCGGTGCGATCGGTGCGGACTCGTCGACCCAGCCGCCGTGACCGGGGCCGTACACGCCGGTCGACGAGACGTAGACGAGCCGGCGCGCGCTCGACGCGGCGGCTGCGAGGGCCTGGATCTCGCCCGCGGGGTCGCCGCCGGGAGGCGCGGTGCAGACGACGACCGCATCGTCGGGGATCGCGTTCGCGAGCGTCTCGGGGCGCGCGAGGTCGACGGCGACACCACGGACGTGCGGAGAGGCGTAGGACGCGACGACGCCGGCGACATCGCCGGGCTGGCGGCGCGTGACGACGAGGTGATCGAGACCCTCGCGCCCATCCTGCAGGCCGCGAACGATCCGGCCGGCGAGCCTGCCGCCGGTGTAGCCGGCGCCGAGGATGAACCACGTCGTCACGCAGGGAGCTTACCGCGGCCGATCGCGGCCGTCGCAGGCGCATTGTTTGCGATCGTGGCCCGGCGCTCGCTACGATCGACGTTCGTGCGCCCGGTCGTTCTCGCCGTCGTTGTTTCCGCCGCCGGCTGTGCGACGGCGCCCGTGTTGCCGGCCGATAGCCCGGGCGATGGCGGACGCGATCAGACGCGGCACTACACGATCTGGCTCGGGGGCGCGCGCGTCGGTACGGCGACGGAGACCGAGACGTGGTCGCACGATCGGATGCACTTGCGTCGCGACGAGAAGCTCGCGTTCCTGCGCGGCGACGCAGAGGTTGCACTCGCGACGACGATCGACATCGATGCGAGCAGCGCGCTCGTCGCCGATCGCGTGCGGTGGACGGAGCGGCGCGGCGGCGAGGTGCGCGCGACCGAGGCGGTGCGCACGGCGCGCGGCTGGTCGCTGTCGACGGGCGGCATGATCGGCGGCCCGGACGAGATGGCGCCGGTCCCCGCCGAGCTCGTGCCGCTGCTCGTGCGGCGCGATCACCGGTTTCAGGGTGGCGTGTTCCTGCCGGCGCGCGGGTTTGTCTCAGGGACCGGATCGGTCGAGGCGGTCGCGCCGGCGCGGCTGGTCGCTCGGCTCTCGCTCGATGCGGGCGCGATCGTCGAGGCGACGATCGATCTCGGCGGCGACGGTGCGCCGGTGCGCGTCGTCGACGGCGAGGGCGTCATCGCGATCCGCGCGACCGAGGCGGCGGCGAACGCGCACTTCGACGTCGTCGACCTGATCGCGGCGACCGCGATCCCGATCGCCGGTGCGGGCCATCGCGGCGCACGCATCGTCCTCGATGGCGCACTCGCGCTGCCCGCGGTGCCCGGCCAGCGCGTGGACCCGGCGTCGGCCGGGCTCGAGGTCGCGCTCGATCCGTCGCTTCCGGGCGCGCTGCCGGAGGC
>JAEWJO010000565.1 GCA_023386455.1 Pseudomonadota bacterium
GATCAAGGCCGGACGCATGCAGGAGCCGCGCGCGCGGCTCGGCGTCGCCGAGGCGACCGCCGACATGCTCGTGAAGGGGACGAAGAAGCACAGCGCGATCGCGCTCGCGAAGGAGATCGACTTCGTCGGCGGCACGATCGCGGCGGACGCGACGTTCGAGGCGACGCTCGTCTCGTGCAGCGTGCTCTCGCGCAACATGAACAAGTGCCTCGAGCTCGTGCCCGAGATGATCACGCAGTCGACGTTTCCCGCCGACGAGCTCGACAAGGTCAAGCAGCTGATGGTCGGCACCGTCCGCCAGCGGCTCGACGACGCGGGGCAGCTCGCGTCGGCGCACGTGCAGAACCTGCTGTGGGGCAACGAGCACGTCCGCGGCTGGATCAACAGCGAGGGCTCTGTCAACGCGCTCCGCCGCGACGACCTCGTCGCGTGGCACAAGGCCTGGTACGCGCCGAATAACGCGATCCTCGTCGTCACCGGCGACCTCGACGGCAAGAAGCTCAAGACCGATCTCGAGCGCGCGTTCGGCGGCTGGAAGAAGTCCGCCGTGTCGCCGGCGCCGACGTATGCCGAGCCCGGCCTGTCCGGCATCCGCATCCGTCTCGTCGACAAGCCGGGACAGACGCAGACGCACATCCGCGTCGCGCAGTTCGGCATCAAGCACGACGACCCGCGGTTCTTCGACTCGCTCGTGTGGAACTACACGCTCGGCGGCGGCGCGTTCAGCTCGCGGCTGATGAAGGTCGTGCGCGTCGAGGGTGGCAAGACGTACGGCGCGAGCTCGAGCTTCGATCGAAACATCGACAAGGGCTCGTTCGTCGCACAGACGTTCACGCGCAACAGCGAGGCGGTCGCGACGACGAAGCTCATCCTCGGCGAGATCGCGAAGATGGCGAAGGATGGCCCGACGCAGACCGAGGTCAGCGCGGCGATCGCGAACATCGCCGGCGGCTACGGCATGCGCTTCCAGTCGGCCGCCGACACCGGCGCGGCGCTCCTCGGCGCCGAGCTGCACGGCTTTGGCGAGGAGTACCTCGCGAATTATCCGCTCGCGGTCGGCAGGGTCGGGGTCGCGGACGCGAAGAAGGCGGCCGGCGAGATCCTCGATCCGAAGAACTACGTGATCGTGATGGTCGGCGACGCGAAGGACCTCGAGCCGCAGCTACAGAAGGCGGGCTGGCGGTACGAGAAGGTCCCGTTCGTCGAGCCGATCACGAAGGTCTCCGAGGCGCCGGCGGCGCCGACCGATCCGAAGTTGCTCGCGGCGTCGCGGCAGATCCTCACGGAGGCGCTCGTCGCGCACGGCGGCAGGGCGAAGCTGGCGGCCGTCAAGTCGGTGCACCTGACCGCGACCGGCACGACGACGATCCAGGGCCAGACGCTGCCGGTCGAGATCGAGCGCACGTACGTCGCGCCCGACAAGCTGCGCATCGACGCGACGCTCGCGAAGCAGCTCAAGGTGATCGTCGGTGTCGATGGCAAGACCGGGTGGCAGCAGGCGCCCGGCCAGGACGGCAAGACGCAGATCGTCGAGTTCAAGGGCGCCGACGTCGTCCAGGGACAGTTCGAGGTGTGGCGCGAGCCGGAGCTGATCGTGCTGAAGGCGGCCGATCCGGCGGCGAAGCTCACGCCGCTCCCCGACGAGACGATCGACGGCAAGCCGCACGCGGTGATCCGCGTCGCGTCGCCGTACGGTGCGGACGTCACGCTCTATGTCGACAAGAAGTCGAAGCTCCTCAGCCGTCTGGCGTTCGCCGATACCGGCAATCAGCTCGAGGAATTCTCTGACTACAAGGACGTGAAGGGCATCAAGTTCGCGCACAAGCAGAAGAGCACGACCCAGGGCCGCACCACGCAGCTCGACATCACCAAGGTCGAGCTCGACGGCAAGGTCGACTCGTCGATCTTCGCGAAGCCGAAGCAGTAGAGCGCGCGGCGCCTCGCCGGGCCATACTCCTGATGGTGAAGCGAGTCGTCGTCGCGCTGCTCGTCGTCCTCGGCGCGATGCGCTCTGCCGGGGCCCAGCCGAGGGCGCTCGATCCCGGATCGATCGGGACGTTCATCGGCGACCAGCCGCCGCAGGTGATCCTGCTGACGTTCGGCGTCGGGCCACGGATCTTCGAGCGGTTCGGTCATGCCGCGCTGTGCCTGAACTACGAGGGCACGGCCGAACCGATCTGCTTCAACTACGGCGTCACCGACTTCGCCGAGGGTGCGCCGATGATCTGGCACTTCCTCCGCGGCGAGCAGGCGTTCTGGGTCGATCCCGAGTCGTGGAGCGACATGATCGGGTTCTATCAGTGGGAGGACCGCGACATCTGGGAGCAGGTCCTGCCGCTGTCACCGGCGCAGGCGCGCACGATCGAGAACGAGATCACGACGTCGCTCTTGCCCGAGCAGCGCACGTACCACTACGACCACTTCTTCAATAACTGCACGACGCGCCTCCGCGACATGATCGATCGCGCGACCGGCGGTGCACTGAAGGCCGGCGCCGAGGTGCCGTACCCGCTGACGTTTCGAGAGATGGGATACCGCGGGCTCGCGCCGATCCCGCAGCTCGTCTCGGTCGCCGACTTCGTCATCGGACGCCAGGCCGACGACACGCCCACGCTGTGGCAGGCGATGTTCCACCCCGACGTGCTGCGCCAGCGGGTCGCGACCGCGCTGCACGTCGAGCCGCGTCTGATCTACAAGCGACAGGGGCCTGCGTTTCCGACGGAGAGCAACGGCTGGCGGCCGTGGATGCTCGCGATCGTGTTGATCGTCGCGGTGCCGCTGCTCGTCGCGACATGGCGTCGCCGGTTCGAGCGCGTCGCGGCCGCGTGGGCCGCGCTCTACCTCGCGCTGTGGGGCATCGCGATCTGGGGCCTCGCGATCATCTCGTCGATCCCCGGCGTGCGGTGGAACGAGAACGTGCTCGTGCTCGTGCCGTTCGATGCGGTGCTGCCGTTTCTGAGTGAAGCGAAGCGGCGCCGGTACGCGCAACTTCGCTGCGCTCAGCTCGCGTTCGTGTCGGCGTTGCGCGGTGTCGGCGTGCTCGTGCAGCCGCTCTGGGTGCCTGTTCTCACTGCGTTTGTTCCGTTGTTCATCATCGCGTTCGGCGAAAAAATTGCCCGCCGCCGCGGGTAGCGCGACGGTTTACGCATGAGACGACGCAGAATCGTCACGACCGCGCACGGCGTGCCGCGCCAGCTGTCGCCGGAGCAGTCTCTTCGCCTCGAGGTCGTGCGCGGTGTCCTGACCGACGTGCTCACGATCGAGGAGGGCGCTCGCCTGCTCGACGTACCGATCTACGAGCTCGCGCGGCTCGTCGACGGTGCGCGTCGCGCGGTCGTGCGTGCGCTCGGCGAGGACGTGCTCGACGCGGCTCGCGCGACCCACGCGGCGTGACTCACGCCATGCTCGGCCGCCATTGATGCGCGGCGCCGGCGGCGGCCGCCACACACAGGATGTGGAGCAGCACGCCGGGAACGACGAGAAGCAAGTAACCCATCGACACGAGCATGAACCACGCGATCGCCGACAGCGGGCGACCCGCATAGAGCTGACCGGCACCGGGGACGATCAGGCTCAGCACGGCAGCGGCCGCCGCGTTCGGCGTGTGGTGCTGCTCGATCACCTGCGGTGACTGGCGGACGAGCGCGCTGCCGTACGACACGCGCTGCGGCGCGAGGCGCTGACGGTTCGGCATCACGTACTGGATATTGCCGTCGTCGTCGATCTCCATGCGCAGGCGGTCCTCGGTGACGAGCCGTTCGAGCACGCGCTCCGCATCGCCGATCGAGCACGGTACGTAGTACGCGAGGACGGGCGCGGTGATGATCGAGTCCGTCGTGTATGCGAGATCGAGCAGGCGGTGCTCGATGACCGCGGGGTCGGAGGTGCGCGGGGGAAGTAGCGCTTGATGAGTGAGCGCGTTCGGCATCAGGGTTTCCCTCCAAGAGCACGCCATGCGGCGGCGGTGATCGCCTGGTCGGCATCGTCGATGCCGTGCCACGGATCCTTCTTCAGCTTCGCGATCCGGAGCGGGACGGTCGCGGTCGTGAACGATGTCGGATCGACGCCGTGCGCGAGCTCCTCCCACGTGATCGGGGTCGCGACCGGCGCACCTTCGCGCGCGCGGGGCGAGTACGGTGCGATGAACGTCGCGTTGCGGCCGTTGCGCAGGTAGTCGACGAAGATCCGTCCCTTGCGCGCCGCCTTCGAGATGTTCGACGTGTAGTGCTTCGGCTCCTCGGCGGCCATCTTGTCGGCGAACGCCTTCGTGAACGCCTTGAAGTCGTCCCAGCCGACCGTCCGCTTGATCGGTGCGCAGACGTGGAGGCCCTTGCCGCCGGTCGTCTTCACCCAGCTGTCGAGACCGATGTGGCGCAGTCGCTTGCGGACGTCGAGCGCGGCGAGCGCGACGCGATCCCACGCGACCCCGGGATCCGGATCGAGATCGAACACGATGAAGTCGGGGCGCTCGACCTTGTCCGCGTGGCAGCCCCAGGTGTGGATCTCGAGCGTGCCGAGCTGCGCCAGCCCGACGAGCCCCGGCATGTCGTGCACCTTCATGTACTCGACGACGTCGCCGTCTTCCTCCTCGATGTCGACCGTGTGGATCGACTTCGGCGAGCCCGGCAGGATCTTCTTCTGGAAGAAGCACTGCTTGTGGCGGCCTTCCGGACAGCGGACGAGCGTCAGCGGCCGGTCCTTCAGCTGCGGCAGCATGTGCTCGGCGACGACCGCGAAGTACGCGACGAGCTGTCCCTTCGTGATGCCCTGCTCGGGGTAGAGGACCTTGTCGAGGTTCGTGAGCTGAAAGCCAAGCGGCAGCTGGCGGACGAGGGCCGCGACGTCGGCCGCGCTCGCCGACGCGGGAGCCGCTGGCTCCGCCTTGCGACCGCGCGCCTTCTTCGCCGCCTCGTTGGCGAGCTGGATGTTGCGATGGATGTGCTTGCGCGGGTTCGCGTCGCGCTCCTCGTTCGCGGCGACCTTGCCGGCGGCGGCGATCCGGGCGGCGCGTTTCTCCATCGCCGTCTTCGGCTGTTCCTTGTTCGACTGCCACACGCGATCCGCGTCGGTCGCGATCTGATCGATCGTGCGGTGCGTGATCACGCTGCGCGGCTCGGACTCGACGATGTCGACGTTCTCGTTCGCAGCCTCGTCGCGGCTCTTGAACAGGAGCCAGCCCTCCTGCTTGCCCTGCGGCCGCGTCCGCACGAGGTGCCACTTGCCGTGCAGCTTTTCGCCGTCGAGCGTGAACGTCAGCCGGCCCTTGCGCATCGCCTCGCGCGGATCGCCCTCGGGCTCCCAGGTGCCGCGATCCCAGACCGCGACGGTACCGCCGCCGTACTGCCCGGCCGGGATCACGCCCTCGAAGCCCGCGTAGTCGAGCGGGTGGTCCTCGGTCCGCACGGCGAGCCGGCGATCGGCGGGCGACAGGCTCGGGCCCTTCGGCACGGACCACGACAGAAGCACCCCGTCGAGCTCGAGCCGGAAGTCGTAGTGGAGCCTACGCGCGGCGTGCTTCTGGATGACGAAGCTGTTGCCGCCGCCGCGCGGTGAGCGGCCTCCGCTCGGTTCGGACGTGACCTTGAAGTCGCGCATCGACCGGTACTTGGCGAGCTTCGTCGTCGCGGCGCGGCGAGCCATGGACCTACACGGTGCATCCTCGGTGCCACGCCACCGGGCGCGCCGTCGGCCTGCGAGATGCACCAAACGTGAGGCGTGGCAGGCGCGTTCATCGGCACCAGCGGCTGGGTCTACAAGGGATGGCGACAGCATCTCTACGCGGACACGCCGGCGAAGCGGTGGCTCGAGGTCGCCTCGCGCGCATTCGATGCGCTCGAGATCAATGGCTCGTTCTACACGCAGATCAAGCCGGAGACCTATGCGCGCTGGTATCGCGAGACGCCGCAGGACTTCCGGTTCGCGCTGAAGGGGCACCGGTTCGTCACGCACTACAAGCGCCTCCGGGACTGCGAGAGCTCGATCGTCCTCCTGCGCGATCAGGTCCTGCCGCTGCGCGAGAAGCTCGCGGCGGTCGTGTGGCAGCTGCCGAGCAACTTCTCCGCGAACCCCGAGCGGCTCGAGGACTTCATGCGCGCGCTACGCGCCTGGCCGACGGTGCGTCACTCGCTCGAGCTCCGGCATCGCTCGTGGTTCACGAGCGAGACCGCGCGGATCCTGCGCGACGCAAACGTTGCGGTTTGCATGGGTGACGCACCGGACTTCCCGATGTGGCGAGAGGTCACGACCGACGTCGTGTACGTCCGCCTCCACGGCCACACGCGCAAGTACGCGTCGAGCTACAGCGAGCAGAGCCTGCGCGCGTGGGCCGACGACGCGAAGCGCTGGCTCGACGAGGGCCGCGACGTCCACGTCTACTTCGACAACGACGCCGAGGGCCATGCGGTCAGGAACGCGCTGCGGTTCCAGGAGCTAGTGGTCGGATCCGCGCCGCGAGAAGTTCCGGCGGCAGCGCGTTCAAGACCTGCCGCTTCCGGATCCGCGCACGCCTCGCCATGGCGACGGCCCACCGCACGGCCTCGATCCCCTTCACCGAGTGCGCGTCGCTCGACAGCACGAACGGAATCCCGCGTGCGGCGGCCTTCCTCGCGTTGATCGGGTCGAGGTCGAGCCGATACGGGTCACCGTTGATCTCGATCGCGGCGGGCGACTCGGCGATCGCGTCGAGCACCTCGTCGATCCGGACCGCGATCGGATCGCGGCGGAGCACGAGCCGGCCGAGCGCGTGGCCCCAGATCTTGAAGAACGGCTGGCGCATCGTCTTCACGAGGCGCGCCGTCATCTCGTCCTCGGTCGCCTTGTAGCGCTGGTGCACGCTCGCGATCACGACGTCGAGCTCCGGCACGATCTCCATCGGCACGTCGATCGAGCCGTCGGCGAGGATGTCGGCCTCGGTGCCGCGGAACAGGCGCACGGGCAGGTCGGTCAGGCCTGCCATCTCGGCGTGCTGGGCGCGGAGCGCCGCTCCGTCGAGGCCGCCGGCATACGACGCGGCCGCGGAGTGATCGGTGATCGTGATCGCCTGCATCCCGAGCGCGTGCGCCGCGCGCGCCATCGCCTCGATCGAGTCCTTGCCGTCGCTGTACGTCGTGTGGCAATGGAACGCGGTCGTCACGTCGGCGAGCGTGACGAGATCGGTGAAGTCGTCGCCGGCATCGGCAGCCGCGAGCTCGTCGGTACCGTCGCGGACCTCGGGAGGTAGCCACGGCAGACCGAGCGCCTTGTAGACGTCGGTCTCCTCGGGTGCGTCGAGGGCGACGAGGTTCAGCCCGCGAGCCTCGGCGCGAGCCTTCAGCGCCTCGACGTGCTCGGGCGAGCCGGTGGCGCAGATCAGCGCCCAGCCGAAATGCGCGTGCGTCGCGAAGTGGAGGTCGCAGCGCATGCCGTCGGCGAGCCGCGCGGTGACGACGGTCTCGGCGCCGTCACCTCGATCGACGCTCGTGACGAGGCCGTAGTTCGCGAGGCGATCGGTGACGACATCGCGGTGGTCGGTCTCGACGGCGATCGCGATGTGATCCACGACCTCGGACCATCGGCGCACCTGACCGGCGACCTCGACCCGCTTCGCGGCGTCGCTCGCGCGCAGGTAGCCGGCGAGCGAGAGCGCGTGCTGCTCGGCGTCGATGTGGATCTCGCGCGGGCCGCGCAGACGGCGCTGCTCGATCGAGGTCAGGATCTTCCGCTCGCTGACCTCGCCGAAGCCGGGCAGCGTACGCACGAGCTGCGCCTTGCAGGCGGCGGCGACCGCATCGAGGTCGGCCGGGTGCAGCGCCTCGTGGAGCTTGCGCGCCTTCTGGACCCCGATCGACGGCAGCTGCGCGAGCTCGACGATCACCGCCGGCCACTTGGCGCGCAGCTTCTCGAGCACGCTGCTCGAGCCGCGACGTGCGAGGTCGCCGACGACGCGCGCGATCGACGAGCCGACGTACGGCAGCTCCTCGAGCCGGCCCTCCTCGAGCAGGCGATGCAGGCCCTTCGCCGCCTCGATCGACTTTGCCGCGCGGTCGTACGCGATCGCGCGGTGACGATCGCCGTCGAGATCGAAGTAGACCGCGATCTCGCGAAGCTGTGCCGCGATCGTGGTCGGCTCCATGATCGCGGTCTACCAGGTTTGGCGCCCGGCCGCTGCGCGGCTCAGCGAATTCCGCCGTCGAGGCGAATGCCGCCGATCGGGCCCGCGTCGCGCGGTCCACCGCCGATGCCGCCGAGGCCTGCATCGCTGCCACCGGTCGGCGGAATACCGCCGACACCTGCATCGCTCGGCTGCGACGGCTTCGGCGGCGCCGGCGGTGCGGGCGTCGGATTGCCCGGCCCGGGGCGCAGACCGCCATCCATGCGGACCTGCATCGGCTCGGCCTCGCTGCCGTACGCGCTGAATGCGATCGGCTCGATCGCACTC
>JAEWJO010000021.1 GCA_023386455.1 Pseudomonadota bacterium
CGCGGCAGACTCGGCGGCGGCGACGTCGACGACGAGCGCGGTCCGCGCGTCCTCGAGCTCGGCGTGGAGCGAGTCGTCGTCGGCACCGAGCTCGACGGCCTGCTCGAACGTGTGAGCGGCCTTGCGCAGATCGCCGGCATCGCGGTAGCGACGTGCGGCCTCGACGACGAGCGCGCGAGCGTCGCTGGTGCCGGCGAGCGCCGACGCCTGGCGGAGCAGTGCCTGGGCGTGGACGCGCGGATCGTCGTCGCGCGCGGCGAGCTGGACGCGCTTCTCGAGCGCGGGCAGGTACTCGGCCGACGTCGCGAGCAGCTTGTCGAGGACGGCGACGGCGCCGGCGCGGTCACCGCTCGCGTCGAGGACGTCGACGAGGCGCATGCGGAGCGCGGCGACGTTGGCCGATGGTGCGCCGTCGGCGATCGCCTCGGTGATGCGCTGGGTGAGGACCTGCGCGGCCTCGGTCGTGCGGCCCTCGCGCGCGAGCACGGCTGCGTAATCGACGAGGCCGCTGACGTCCTCGGGCGCGTGACCGGCGGCGGTCGCGACGAGCTTCGCGGCGACGGCGGTGTCGCCTGCCTGCTCCATCGCGCGGGCCTGCGCGCGGAGGAGGACGGCCTTGTCGACGCCGGTTGCGCGCTCGGCGAGCTTGCCGCGGACCTCGGCGACCTCGCGCCACATGCCGAGCTCGCCGAGGATCTCCTCGAGCGCGCGCCACGCCTCGGTGTCGGACGGCCGGCGCTCGACGATCTTGCGGTAGACCGCGACGGCCTGCTCGGGGCGGCCGCTGTCGCGATAGAGCCGGCCCGCGGCGCGCAAGGCGGCACGGGCACGGTCGTCGCGGGCGAGCTCGGCGACGCGCTCGAAGGCCTGCGCCGCCTTCACCGCGGCGCCCGACTTGCGATAGAGCCAGGCGAGCCGGTCGTGGTGCTCCACCCGATCGGGCTGGAACGCGATCACGGCCTCCATCGCCATGATCGCCTCGATCGGCTGGTCGAGGTTCTCGTGGGCGTCGGCGAGCTCCTCGTAGAACGCACCGGCGAGCTCGGGCTCCTCGACGGCCGCGCGTGCCTCGTCGAGCAGGAGCACCGCGAGCGCCTCCCACGAGGCCTGCTCGGCGGCCAGCGCGCGCAGCTGGCGGCGGGTCTCCTGGTCGCGTGGCGCGATCTTGATGAGCGCGATCGCGTCGCGCAAGGCCCTCATCGGGTCGACGTCGGTCGAGGAGACTCGCTGCCAGCGCCTGGTCCGTTCGTCCTCGGCCACGCCGCAGTTTATCGATTGCGAGTTATCTCCCGCTACCACGACGGCGCCTGTTGTAGGCTCCGTCCAGCATGACGCGTAGGTGGGTTACTGGCGCAGCTCTATCCTTGGTCACGGCCTCCACCGCGACGGCCGGCGGCCTGTTCACGCCGGGGTCCGGCGCGATCTCGACGTCACGCGCCGGCGCAGCGGTCGCGTCCGTCGACGACGGCGAGGCACTCGGCATCAACCCGGCGGGCCTCGCGCGCGCGAAGGGCGTGAAGCTGACGATCTCGACGCAGCTCCTGCAGTACTACATGAGCTTCTCGCGCCGCGGCACCTACGATGCCGTGACGACCCCTCCCGGCGATGCCGCGCCGCCGTACGTCGGCCAGGGCTACCAGACGGTCGAGAACGATCCGAAGCCGCCGCTCGGCTTCGCCGGCTTTCAGCCGCTGCCGGTGATCGCGGTCTCGTGGGACCTCGGCGGCCGCGTCCCGAACCTCACCGTCGGCGGCGGTCTGAACACGCCGAGCGGCTACCCGTTCCGCGACATGACGAACGGCTACCAGTTCCAGACCGACGCGAGCGCGAGCTTCGACGCCGCACCGCCGGCGACGCGCTACGACATCATGACGCAGGAGAGCGCGCTGCTGTTTCCGTCGCTCGCCGCCGCGTACCGCATCACGCCCGACCTCGACGTCGGCGTCCGCCTCACTGCCGGCAACTTCAAGAGCAAGACGCAGGTCGTCGTCTGGGGCACGCCCGCGAACTGGGAAGAGGACGTCAAGAAGGACGTGCTGTTCACCGCCGACGTGAAGGACGGCTTCATTCCCGCCGCCGGGATCGGCGCGAGCTACCGGATCGGCCCGAGCATCGAGCTCGGCGCGAGCTGGAGCTCGCCGATCGTGATCAAGTCGCAGGGCACCGCGGTCACGGCGCGCGGCCCGGGCAACGATCCGACGCGAACGACCGGCCCGGTTCCCGACGCGATGGCCCGCTGCGCGAAGGGAGGCACGCTCGAGGAGCAGAAGGCCTGCATCAGCCTCCAGCTGCCGATGACCGCGACGATCGGCGGCCGCTACAAGATCCTCGACGAGACCGGCAACGAGATGGCCGACGTCGAGCTCGACGTCAACTGGGAGAACTGGGGCAAGACCTGCGACTTCTCGACGGACGCAGCGATCCTCGGCTCGAGCTGCACGAGCCCGGGCCAGTACCGCGTCCAGATCGACTCGGGCCTCTACACGAACGGCCAGTTCCAGAGCGCGCTCCACACGAACGCGGTCAACCTCGGCCTGCGCGACACGTTCGGCGCGCGCCTCGGCGGCAGCTATCGCTATCCCGTCGGTGACGCGAAGCTCGTCACGCGCGCCGGCGTCGCGTACGACACGGCCGCCGCGAAGGAGGGCTGGCTGCGCGCGAACTTCGACGGGACGTCGCGCGTGATGGGCGCGCTCGGTCTCGCGTACGACACCGGCAGCTGGCAGGTGAACGCCGGCTTTGGCTACATCCACGAGGGCACGAACACGAACCCGGGCGCCGCCGCCGACGGTAGCGACTGCAACCCGACCGCGCAGACCGGCGGTGGCTGCGGACCCGGTGCGTCGGTGCAGGCCGCGAAGGATCGCCAGGGCCCCGATCCGACGAACCCGCTCGTCGGTCCCGACGCGCAGGCGGAGAGCCCGTACAACCAGGGCTCGATCACGTCGCACTACCTGACGTTCCTGCTCGGCTTCTCGAAGAGCTGGTAGCGTCAGTGCACGATCATTCCGCGCGGTAGCGAGATCTCGTCGGCCTGCTCGCTCTCGGCCATCTTGAGCCGGACGAGGTTCGCGAGTGCCGGCTCGTCGACGAACGTGCCGCGCTCGGGCACGCGGATCATGCCGCGCGAGAGCTCGGGGAAGAACACGAGCGCCTTCGCCGCGCCGTTGTAGCCGAGCTGCACGAGCTGGTCGGGCTCGAACTTCACGCACTGCTTCTCGCAGCAGTAGAACTCGGCCTTCACCCGGTAGAAGCCCTCCGCCGGCAGCGCCTTGATCGATCGCGGATCGAAGTCCGGCGGCACCGTCGTGCCGTTCTGCGAGAACCGCGCACGGTTGTGGCTCCAGCTCTCGGGGAAGTAGAGGCCCGGCCCCGGATTGCCGTGGTTGTGAAAGTACACGAGGCGTCCCGCCTCGACGCCGCCGACAGCCTTCACGGTTCGATACAGCCCACAGGGTGGCAGCTCGCTCATATCGGCGTGATGATACGCTGCGCGCGTGAAGATCGTCAGCGCCACCGTCGCTCGTCCTCTCGATGCGTGCTGGCGAGCGTTCACGGACCCGACCGCGATGCCGCGCTGGGTGCCCGGCCTGCGCGAGGCACGCACGCTCGAGTCCGATCGCGACGGCCGCGCGACCGAGGTCGACTTCGAGTACGCCGGCGGCCTCACGTACGCGCTCCGCTACACCTACGACGCCGCGTCCTACACCGTCCGCTGGGAGCCCTGCGACGAGGACGGCAAGCGCGGCGGTGTCCGTGGCTTCGCGCGCTTCGCGACCACCGACGACGGCACGCAGTTCACCTACGCGCTCGAGCACGACGAGGGCCGCAAGGCCGCCGAGCGCGCGCTCGACGATCCGAACCGCCTCGTCGCGGCCTTCGCGAACTGGATGCACGAGGATCGCGATTAGCGTGGGCTGTTCGGTCTCGCGACCACGCAGGTGATCCGGCCATGACCTGCGCATCTGTGATGTGCTCGGGGCATGAAGCTCGAAGGCCGATGCTATTGCGGCGAGGTCCGTTACGCCGCCGAAGGCGACCCGCTGCTGAAGGCGCAGTGCCACTGCCGCGAGTGCCAGTACATCTCGGGCGGCGCGCCGAACCTGTTCATGGTGCTGCCGGCGGCCGGCTTTCGATACACGCAGGGCACGCCGAGGACGTTCTCGCGCAGCGACCTCGAGAACGCGGTCACGCGCGAGTTCTGCGCGACGTGCGGCACGCACCTCGTCACGCGCAGACCCGACCTCGCGGGTGCCCTGATCCTCAAGATCGGCACGCTCGACGATCCGACCGTCTTCGCGCCGAAGGTCGCGATCTTCACGGTCGACAAGCAGCCGTTCCATCACATCCCCGACGGGATGCCGGCGCACGAGCGCATGCCGCCGCGTCGCTAGGGCCAGACTCCGACGGTGAGGAGCGCGGCGCGCACGATGCGCGGACCCTACCTCAGTTGTCGTCGGGGCAGATCGTGACTTCGAACGTTCCGCTGATCGAGTTGTCGCCGTCGAAGCTGCCGACGAGGCCGCCCTTGACCGTCGTCGCGGTGACCTCGTCGACGCGGATCTTGCCGTTGATGCCGATCAGGTTCTGCGTGCCGACGACGAACGTCATGTTCTGCGACAGGCTCATCGGGTACTCGCCGACGGTCTTCGGAATGCCGACGAGGATGTGGTCGCCTTCGGGCTCCGAGAACCCGCACGCGGTGAACGCGGCCGGGTACATCGACGTGAAGAAGTCGTCCTCGCCCTCGGAGAGGAACGCGCTGGTGTGACCGGCGACGAACGCCCAGTCCTTGCCGCCGACCTTGCCGGCGAGCGGGGTGGACTCGATCGTCGTCGAGCCACCATCGTCATCGGTGCCGCAGCCGACGAGGCCGGCCGAGAGAGAGAGACCCAGGAGAAGAGCAGTCGTCTGTAGCTTCATGCGCGGTCAGACGGCGGGGCCTCTGCGAATGGGAACTAATTCTTGTGGAGGACGATCTCTGCCTTCGCGACGCCGGGCGGCATCGCAGAATTGCCGGCAAGTGCCGGAATGACGGCATCGAGAACGAACGGGGTCGCCGAATAGACCGCGTAGAAGTGCTCGTCGCCGGGAGTCGGGTCGAGCTGGATCGCGCCGGGGACGAGGCGCTCGGCGGGGTCGAAGGCCGTCGGGCCGGTGCCGTGATCGGGGTGATAGATCGTCGGCTCGCCCGAGCCGTGGATACCGATGATGGCGACGAAGCCCGGCTTCTGCGCGTTGACCTCGAAGCGGATGCGGTCGCCGGGCGCGACGGTGTCGCCCGACGCGAGGCGCCTGGAGTCGGCACCGGTCGCGAGGTGGACGACGAGCGTGATGTCGTCGCCCTTGACCCGGATGTCGTCGCCGCCGATCGGTCCGTCGTCACCGCCGGGACGCTTCAGGAACACGAGCACGGCGGCGGCCGCGGCGGCGAGCGCGCCGGCAGGCACGAGCCAGCGCCACCAGACGCGCTTCTCGGGCGCCGCGCGCGCGACGCGCTGCTGGATGCGCTTGACCTCCATGTCGACATCGACCGAGCGGAGGAACGCTTCCTGCTCGGCGCGCAGCTCGCCGAGGCGGGTGCGGTCGGCGTCGGTCGCGTCGGCGAAGCGCGCGGCATCGAGATCGCCCGCGAGGTGGCGCTCGAGCTCGAGGTCGGTGAGCTTGCGGTCAGCCATCGGAGGCTCGTTTCAGCCCATCGTAGCCGAGGCGGGCGGCGCGCTTCTTCACGTGCTCCTCGAACTTCGCGAGCATCTTGCCGACGGTCTTGCGGCTCAGATCGAGGGACGCGGCGATGCCGTCCTGCGTGTAGCCGTCGAGGTGATGGAGGACCGCCACGGTCAGCTCCTCCTCGGAGAGGCCTCGCGTGAGCAGGGCGAGGTCGTGGAGCTTGTCGACGCGGTGCGGCTCGCGGCCGAGATCGCCGGCGCGGGTGTCGGGATCGATGTCGTCCTCGGTCGCGGTCTTGCGGCGGCGCAGGCGATCGATCGAGGCATTGGTCGCGATCCGGTAGAGGACGGTGAACGGGGAGGCGCGATCGGTGAAGGTCGCGCGTGCCGAGATATAGCGGGCGAACGTCTCCTGCACGAGGTCGCGCGCTTCCTCGGCGTTGCCGACGATCGAGGCGCAGCGCCGGTGCAATGCGGGCGCGTGGCGCTTGTACAGCTCGGCGAGGTCATCGCCTGCCCCGGACGGAGGCATCTCCCATGTCATGCTAGACGAACGGGCGACCGATTGCGGGAAGGTTTAGTTACCAAACCCAGGCAAAGTGAAAGATCGGCCACCCTCGCTGGACTCGCTTGCCGTTCTTGTCCTCGAACATGAGGATCGCGAACCCGAGCTCGGTCGTGAACCCGGACCGGCCGACGAACTGCGCGCCGACCTCGGCCCGTGCGTGGAGTCCGAACATCTCTTCCGTCGAGTAGGACATCTCCTCGCCGTTGACGCCGGAGGTCACCGTGCCGCCGCCGCCGAGGTCGATGCCCATCTTGCGGAACGACATGTGGCCGCCGATGCCGAGGAACGGGCTCCAGCGCGACGGGTAGGGCGCGAGCACGACGCCCGCATCGACGCCGGCGCTCCCGATGTCGAGCGCGGCGCGCGGGAAGATCATGCGCTTCACGACCATCGTGCCGTTGATCGTGAACAGGCCGCGCGCGCTGATGAGGTCGAAGCCGATGCCGAAGTGCTTCGTCGTGCGCGGGTTCTGCTTGATCTCCTGCTCGAGCTTGAGCCTGGCGTCGAACGTCGCCTGGGCCCGCGCGTCGAGCTCGCCGAGGTGCTGGTACCAGAGCGCGAACGTCGGGTCCTTCGTCAGCGACGGGTCGGCCTTGAGCGCGTCGTTGAGCGTGAGCCGCTCGCGCATGTGGTCGTTGACGCGCTGGTACGCCTCGGCGATCCGGACGAGCGCGCGGGCGCGGCCACGCCACGCGAGGATGTCGCCCGGTGATTCGCGCAAGAGGCCGTCGAACAGGTTGAGCGCCGCGTTGGCCTGGCCCTGCGCGAGCAGACCGAACGCCTCGGTGCGCTGGTAGTCGCGGCGCTCCTCGGGCGTCAGATCGTTCGGGTTGCCCTTGAGGATGCCCTGCGACAGCGGCGCGCTCGCGAACTTCACCGCATCGACGAACGCGGACTGACCGACGGTGACCGCGAGCGTCCCGACCTCGAGGCGATCGGGCAACACCTTCTTGATCTTGTAGTTGCCCGGCGGCAGCGCGATGTCGACGTCACGGCCCTTCTCGCTGCGGGCCTCGGCGACCAGCCGCCACTCGTGCTCGTCGAGCACGACGTACTTGGTGCCGTCGCCCTTGGGCACGGTCATCTTCGCGGTCTTGGCCTTGCCGAGCTGCGCGAGCACGAGCTCGCCCTGGCCCGACAGCTCGTACTTGAAGGACGGGCGCTGCGGCGTGCCGGTCGTCGCGGTGTCGGCGCGCGTGCGGTCATACGCGTAGTGATACGCCTCGGACACGGTGACCTGCTTGTCGCCGTCCTCGTCCGCCGCACCGCGCAGGCCCGACACGAGGTGATGCGTGAACACCGAGCCGGCAAGCGCGCGCGACTCCTGCGACAGCTCGTCGGCGCCGCTGCTCGTCAGCAGCACCATGCCCGACAGCTTCGGGTTGTCGACGCTGACCTCGAACTCGTCGACGCGCGCGCCGCCCTTGCGCGTCACCGCGCCCGACTTGCAGGCGTCGATCACGGCGAGCTTGATCGTCGACGGCAGGCTGCGCAGCGTCTCGTGCAGCTCCTTGAACGTCAGCGGATCGCCGCGCAGGTGGATGCGCTCGTTGTCCGCGTGACCGGAGTAATAGAAGAAGACGAGCGTGTCCTCGCTGCTCGCCTGCGCGGTGCGCGCGAGATCGCGCAGCGTCGCGCGGACCTCGTTGGTGTCCGGATCGCGCAGCAGCGCGACACGATCCGGCGCGAAGTTGCCGAGCGACACGAGCACGTCGCGCACGCGCTCGGCGTCGTTCTCGGCGTAGCGCAGCGGGCGGTCGCTCGACCAGCCCGGGTTCGCACCGATGACGACGGCATAGCGCTGCTCGGCCGACGCCGAGCCATGCGCCAGGGCGAGCACCACGATCACGACCAGCCAGAAGCGCATCACAGAAAAAGTTCCCGATGTGGGACGGCGCTTCGTCTTACCACCGGGAAAGGAATCCTCCATATGAAAATCGCCGCTGCTTCGCTTCTCACGTTTGCTGCACTTACGACCGGTTGTGTGAACTCCTCGACGCTCCAGACCGCAAAGGCTCTCGACCCAGGTACCCAGCGTATCCTCGTCGGCGGCGGTTTCTACGCGAGTCCTTCGCTGAACGCCGATGCGAGCGAGGCCACCGGAGAGGACACGAGTCTGGCCTTGCCATACATGGAGCTCGGTTACCGCCGCGGCATCGTCGACAAGGTCGAGCTCGGCGCCAAGGTCACGCTGCCGGGAACGTCCGGCATCGACGCGAAATACCAGTTCTTGCAGGCAGGCAACCTCGCGCTCGCGGCCGGCCTCGGCGTCGGCTATCTGAAGATCTCGTCGGGCAGCGAGGGCATGGAGACGTCGACGACGCTGTTCGACACGATGGTGCCGGTTTATGCCAGCTACGACCTCGCGAAGGCGTTCGCCGTCTACATGTCGCCGAAGTACGTGCTGCGCTACGCGAAGAGCATCGACGAGGTGGACTCGACGTCGTCGAGTGGCATGAACCACCTCGTCGGTGCGACCGCCGGCGTGCGCGTCGGCAACAAGTTCGGTCTGTTCCTCGAGACCGGTTACCTGAAGAGCGTGTCGAACGACTTCGACGCGTTCCAGGTCAACGGCTCGGTGTTCTTCTGAGGCGCGGCTACTCGAAGACGACGGTCTTGTTGGCGTGCACGAGGACGCGATCCTCGAGGTGCCAGCGCACGCCTTGCGCGAGCACCCGCTTCTCGAGATCGCGGCCCTTGCGCATCAGATCCTCGACGGTGTCGCGGTGCGAGACCCGGATGACCTCTTGCTCGAGGATCGGACCCTGGTCGAGCTCGCTCGTCACGTAGTGGCTCGTCGCGCCGATCAGCTTCACGCCGCGCTCGTGCGCCTGCCGGTACGGATTCGCGCCGATGAAGGCCGGCAGGAACGAGTGATGGACGTTGATGATGCGCGTCGCGAATCGATCGACGAACGCGGGTGACAGGATCTGCATGTAGCGCGCGAGCACGATCAGCTCGATGTTCTGCTCGCGCAGGAGCGCGATCATCTGCGCTTCCTGGTGGTCCTTCGTCGCCGCCGTCACCGGGAGGTGGCGGAACGGGACGCCGAAGTGCGCCGCGCAGGCACTCGCGTCGGGATGGTTCGAGATGATGAGCGCGATCTCGCACGGCGGGAGATCGCCGGCGCGATGGCGGACGAGCAGGTCGTACAGACAGTGCTCGTACTTCGACACGAGGATCGCGACGCGCTTTCGGCGGTCGCCGTGGAGACGGTAGTCCATGCCGGTGTGCGCGCAGACCTGGCGAACGCTCGCCTCGAGGGCAGCGCGCGACGTTGTCAGCTCCGACAGGTCGAAGCGGATCCGCTCGAAGTACATCCCGCCGCCCGAGTGCTGGGCGGAGTTGAGGATGTTGACCCCGTGATCGAGACACAGCTGCGCGAGCGTCGCGTGGATTCCCTTGACCTCGGGACCACCGATCATCAGCGTGCCGAGCTTGCCGGTCGCGCGCGCGCTCATCAGCGACGACCTGCGCGCGAACGCGTTCGGGGTATCGCCGACCTCGAGTGGCGACACCACGGACTCGTCTCCCCAGGTCGCGACGTGCGTGCGTGGATTCAACGAGGTCATAGGCATCCTGGTTTGAAGAT
>JAEWJO010000035.1 GCA_023386455.1 Pseudomonadota bacterium
CCGCCGACCCCACCGCCGCGGGTGAAGCCGCCGACCGCGCCGCCGCCGCTGCCGGCCGATCGCTCGAGGCCGGCGGAGCGTCCGAAGACGGCGTCGGTGCCGCCGGTGCCGAAGTCGCAGCCGCTGATCATCGAGGACTATCCGCGCCGGCTCGAGACGCCCACCGGGCCGGAGCCGCCGCCGACGCGGATCCATCGCGCCGAGGCGCTCGTCGACCGTCCGTTCACGCCGCCGGCCGTCTCGCAGGTGCCGGAGATCCCCGAGCCAGGGCTGCTCCACGCCGCGCGCTACGCGTACCAGTTCGCGATCGCGCGCTGGCAGCGTCGCGGCGCGATCAAGCAGCTCGGGATCGAGATCAAGCAGGACACCGAGGCGCTCGACCAGGTGCTCGGTGCGCTCGGTCGTGCGGCCCGCGGTGCGCGCGTCGAGGGCCGCGTGTTCTCGGCCGAGAACGCCGCGATCACCGCCGCCGAGGAGCGCGTCTCGCTGCTGCAGAAGGAGAACACCGAGGTCGACGGCCGCAAGGTCGAGGAGAACTCGAAGTTCGTCGACGTCGAGCGCGAGCGGAACGAGAAGCTCGTCGAGGCCGAGAAGATGGTCGAGGAGGCGCAGCGCGAGCTGCAGCACCTCGAGGCGCAGCGCCGCAGCCTGCGCGACCGTCGCAAGGAGCTCGAGCGCCGGCAGAAGGCGTACCTCAAGAACGCGGACGACTCCGATCGCCAGGCCGGCGCGGCGCCGCTCGGCGATCAGCGCCAGGAGCTGCGCCGGTCGGCCGAGGGTCACCGCAAGGAGGCCGCCGCGCTCGAGCCCGACAAGCAGGAGATCGATCGCCGGCTCGCGTCACTCGAGCGGCCGATCAGCGAGGCGACCGCGCGACTGGACGCCGCCAAGGCCGAGCTCGATGCCGCCAAGCGCAGCCTCAACGATGCCCGCGAGGGCCACACCCACCGCCTCGCCGAGCTCGACGCCGAGCAGAAGCGCAAGGCGCGCGAGGTCGGGCTGGCCGAGGCCGAGATCCAGCGACGCCTGGTCACATTGGGTACCCTCGTGAACCTGAACCGGATCGAGGACCCCCAGTTCGCGGAGCTGTATCAGCGGATCGATCGCCTGCGAGGCGCCATCACCGCCCGGACGACCGAGATCGAGAAGCTGACCGCGGAGCGGGAGGCCTACGATCGAGGGACCCTCGTGCGCGGCGTCTCGACCATCGGAGGCGCATTCGTCGCCCTGATCGCCCTGATAGTCATTCTCCGCGCGGTCCTGTAGTACCCTGGGTGGGCCCCCGGTGCCCAAGGTTCTTGTATCGAATAACAGCGAGCTTTTGCGGCACTTCACGGCGCCGCCATTCCAGAGGCTCGGCCTGCAGTTGCTCGTCGCGCAGAACGCGAATGAGGCGACTTCGCTGTTCGACAAGGAAGAGCCGCCGCTGGTCGTGCTCGATGCCGAGACCGAGGGCTTCGCGGTCGCCAAGCAGTGCAAGGCGAAGAACCCGACCGCGCGCGTGATCCTCGTGGCCGGCAAGCGGCTCTCGGGCGACCAGATGCGCGAGGTCGCGGCGAGCGGCTGCGACGAGCTGCTGATCGCGCCGATGACCGCGGACGAGCTTCACGACGTCATCGCCATCCAGCTCGGCGAGCCGCGCCCGGGGACCGAGGCGTTCGCGGTCAACATCCAGTTCGGCGGCCGCAAGGTCGACGCGACCGTGTCGAACCTGTCGATCGACGGCGTTCGCATCGTCGTCATGGAGCCGGTTGCCGAGGGTCAGCCGGTCGAGGTCACGATCACGCCCGAGGGCGAGCCGGCGGTCGTGATCAAGGCATCGTGCGTGTGGGCGCAGCCGCGCGACGGCAAGACGGTCGCCGGCATCGCGTTCGGTGCGCTCGACGACAAAGCTCGCACGCAGCTCGCGAAGCTGACCCAGTGGCAAGTCGTCAAGGACGGCGAGCGCACGCGCGTCGTCCTGCGCGGCGACTTCACCGAGGCGACGCGGTTCGACGAGCTCTTGCCGGCGATGGTCGGCCGCGTCGTGTTCGACATGGCACAGGTGACGTACATGAACTCGCTCGGCGTCCGCGCGTGGTGCGAGTTCCTGCGCCAGGCCCGGATCCAGGGTTACGAGTTCCACGCGTGCTCGGTGCCGTTCGTGCTGCAGGCGTCGATGGTCAAGGACGTGATCGGCCGCGGCACGGTTACGTCGTTCTTCGCGCCGTTCCACTGCCTCAGCTGCGATCACCAGGAGGAGCGCCTGCTGCAGTCGGCGGCGATCCTCGCGAGCAACCTCGAGCCGCCGGTCTTCAAGTGCCCCAACTGCGGCGGGGCGCTCGAGTTCGACGATCTCCCCGAGCGGTACTTCGCGTTCCTCCAGCAGGACGACCCCGAGTAGGCCGATGCGCAAGCTCTTCGTGCGATCCGTCGTGATCGCATTCGTGGCGTTTGCCGTTCTGTTCGGGATCGAGTTCTTCGTCGAGTGGAGCCGGGCGGGCTATCCCGGCTGGGGCGCGACCAGCTGGGTCGGCGTCAAGAACGAGAAGCTCGTCGACATCCTGAGCCCGATGGCGCGCGCGTACAACAACGTGCTCGCGATGCTGCTCGCGACGATCGGTCTCGCGATCCCGCTGACGGCGAACATGCACACGCCGAAGCTGATCGAGATGTTCTTGAAGGACCGCATCAACCGGTGGGTCCTGTCGTTCATGGCGATCGGCGCCGCGCACGTCCTGTGGGTCGAGTACATGATCGGCCCGCAGTTCGCGCCGATGTGGTCGTTCTCGATCGCGATCTTCATGGCGATCGTCGGCTGGGTGATCCTGCTGCCGTACTTCTTCTACGTCGTGCGGTTCGTCGATCCGTCGCGGCTCCTGATCCGGCTGCGCGACGGCACGATGGCCGTCGTGGCGCAGGTCGCCGACCGAAAGTTCGATCCGATGGACGCGCAGCCCGACATCTCGACGCGCGTGAGCCAGATCGGCACGATCATCATCAAGTCGCTCGACCGCAACGATCGCGACGTCGCCGCCGAGGGCACGTGGGCGATCAAGAAGATGCTCGACGACTACGACCAGTACAAGCACCGCATGCCGAAGGAGTGGTTCAAGGTCGACCGCGCCGACTTCGTCGGCCTGTCCGACGAGGCGCTCGAGATGCTGACCGAGAACCGCACGTGGTTCGAGATGAAGTGCCTGCAGCAGATCGAGCACGGCTTCCTCCGCGCGCTGCACGGTGCGAACGACACGGTGTCGACGTTCTCCGACGCGACGCGCGTCATCGCGTGCCGCGCCGATGACCATCACGACGAGCAGGCGATCCGCCTCTGCATCCGGTTCTTCAACAACTTCCTGCGCGAGGCGATCAAGGTGCGCAACCTGCGCGCGGTCTACGACGTGTTCCACCAGTACCGCCGGCTCGGCCGCGATCTGGTCGACCGCCCCGAGGTGCTGCGCGCGATCGGCAACCACTTCGCGTACTACGCGGCGATGGCGCGCAACTACGGCATGCTGTTCGCGCCGCAGCTCGCGCTGTTCGATCTCGGCTACGTCACGCGCCGCGCCTACGAGCGCGCGTCGCCGGCGGCCGGCGATCTGCTGAAGACGGTGCTGTCGCTGCCGCATCGCACGGCGGACGATCTGCACTCGATGGCGGTCAAGGCGAAGCTGATCCTCGGCGGGTTCTTCGTCGAGAACACGCTCGACGTCGAGGCCGACCTCGTGCGCAAGAACCTCAGCGACGTCGACGCGACGCACATCGAGCGCGCCCAGCACGAGCTGCTCGATGCCGAGCGCTCGTTCTTCGAGGTCACCGATCGCCAGCTGAACCTCGAGTACGTGCCGGTCGAGCGCCGCGAGCCGCTCAAGCAGTTCTGCGACTCGCTGCAGCCGTCCGTGTAGTGCGGGCTAGGGGCGGATCTTGATCGACGGCTGCTCCGCCGGCGGTGCGTTCTTGTCGACCTTGAGCGAGCCGGTCTGCGACGACCACATCAGGTAACCGACGACGGCGAGCGCGACGAGCGCGACGACCAGCAGCACGCCGAACGGCACGCGGTCGCCGAGCGTCCTGCGCGCGAAGAACCGGCCGGCGCTGCGCTTGTGGATCGTCGACGTGACGTCCTCGACGAACGTCTCGGGCGGCTTCGCCTTGCGCAGGCCGGAGATGTGCTTGCGCTCCTCCTCGGCGGCGACCATCTCGTCGTGCACGCGCTTCCACGCGTCGTCCGACTCGATCTTCCTGGCAACCTCGGCCTTCTCGGCCGCGGGTAGGGCGTCGGCGAGGTAGTCGGAGACCTTCACGATGATCTCGTCGTCGTCGGCCATCTCACTCATGCTGCTCTCCTACGTGACGCTGGAGCTTCTTGCGCAAGACGAGGCGTGCGCGGTGCAGGCGTGACTTCACCGTGCCATCTGGCAGCCCGGTGATCTCGCAGATCTCCTCGATCGACAGGTCCTCGACGTCGCGGAGTACGACGACGACGCGCTGATCCTCCTCGAGGCCCGCGATCGCCTCCTGGAGGAGCTTCTCCATCTGCGCGCCCTCGAGTGCGCGATCGGGCGACGATGGCACCGGCGTACCGATCGCGCCGTTGCTTCCGGTCGAGGTCTCGTCGAGCTCGTCGCGATCGCGGTCGTGCCGGCGCGCGAGGTACTTGATCCGGTTCTTGCAGTGATTGACGGCGACCCGGTAGAGCCACGTCGAGAACTTCGACTCCTCGCGGAACGTGTGGATCGTCTTGAAGATCGCGATGAAGACTTCCTGGGCGACGTCCTCGGCCTCGGCCCGGTTGCCCAGCATCCGGAACGTGATGTTGAAGACCCGGTCCCGATGCTCGGCCACGAGCTCGCGAAAAGCCCGTTCATCGCGGTCGCGGAGGCGCCGGAGTAGCGTCCGCTCGGGCTCAACAGACATGGGACTGCGCGAGCATAACCGTGTGGATCGATAGACAACCGGGCGCTGTCCGGGTTTCGGCCTACCCCGGTGTACCCCGTGCTCCCGGGTACCCTGCGCCTTACCCTGACAAGCCCGGATAGGCCCAGGGGCCGCGTTTACGGTGGCTTTTCGCCAAATGTGCCTGTAACTTTCTTTTTGCCACGGTCCGTCGGTCTGCAGGCTGCTCGCATGTTCGCGTTTGGCTAGGTCCCGGTGCTCAGTGGGCAACAGTTTCGAAACCCGCTTCCGAGCACAGTAGGCCCCTCAGGGGCGGGATTAGTCACGTAGGGCCAGACCGAGCAAGCTGATGAACACTCGTCTGTACGTTGGAAATCTTTCGTTCAACACCACCGCCGATGGCGTCCGCACTGCCTTCCAGCAGTTCGGCAACGTCAGTGATGTCCACCTCGTGACCGATCGCGAGACCGGCCGCTCGCGCGGCTTCGCGTTCGTCACGATGGGCACCACCGAGGAAGCCGCCAAGGCCATTGAAGGCATGGACGGCAAGACCCTCGACGGTCGCCCGCTCCGCGTCAACGAGGCCGAGCAGCGCCAGCAGCGCGGCGGCGGCGGTGGCGGCGGTGGTGGCTACCGC
>JAEWJO010000101.1 GCA_023386455.1 Pseudomonadota bacterium
GTACAGCCTTGCGCGACCGCGCGCTGCTTCGCGTACACCGGGTTCTCGAGCATGCCGATGCCGACGTCGTAGGTCTCGAGCCATTTCGGATACGCCTTCGACCACTTCACCTTGCGGCGCTGGCCACCGGGCTGGGCGAGATCGACGGTGTCGACGATGACCTCGGCGAGCCCCGCCTCGGCGCAGTGGCCCGCGGTGACGACGAGGTCGGCGGCGAGCAGCGTGCCGGTGCACATGCCGCCGTCGCGCGTGAGCACCGCGACGACATCGGGGTACGCGCCGCGCCGGACGGTCGTACCGCCGACGACCGGCGAGCCGAGGTTACCGGCGAGCGCCGGCGAGGACAGGAGGAGGACGATTGCGAGGGAACGCAGCATGGCGGCGGCGTTCAGCAACCGCGAGGCCAGCGCGGCGATCGCGTCGTTTCGGGCGCTTGCAGCGCCCGCCGTCTGTCTGCCGGACGAGTCCGTCCGACGTGCGGACCCGGTGTCCGCGATCGGGACGGATCAGCGGCGGCGCAGCACGAACGCGAGCCCGACCAGCGCGAGGCCGAGCGTGCCGAGCCCCGCGCCGCGACCGGCCGAGCAACCCGCACCGGCGCTCGCGTACTCGTCGCCCGAGTCATCGCCATCCGAGCCGGTGCCGCGTCCCGGATCGTCGTCACCGTTGCCGACGCAGTCGTCCTTGGCGATCGTCCGCGCCGCCGTCGACTCGATCCACGAGATGATCTTGTCGGTGCGCACGTAGATGCCGCCGCCGCCACACGGCGTCGACGAGTTGTCGACACCGCGCGAGACGGCACCGACGAGGACGGCCCCGCCGTCGGTGTCGAGGTACACCGGACCGCCCGAGTCACCGAAGCAGGAATCGGCATTTCCAGTGCCGCCTGCGACGAACTCGCCTCCCGGTGCCACGCGAGAGTTGCAACCGTTGCCGCCCGTGCACGACGGATCGGTCACCGCGGCCATCGCCTCCTTGAGGCGAGAGTTCGCGGCGGTGCCCTGCATGTCGGTCGCGCCGAACCCGACGAGGTGAACGGCGACATCCTTCGCGAACGCGTTGAACGTGCAGCTCGTCGCGACGTTGCGCGGCGTGACGTTCGTGATCGGCGACGCGAGCACGATCACCGAGACGTCGTACGTGGTCTGCCAGTCGGGATACGCGACCGTCTTCTCGACGGCGACGCGGACCCCGCCGGCGCGCGCGTAGTCGGTCGTGTTCGCGATCACCTGCGTCGGCTCGATCTTGGAGCAATGCCCCGCGGTGAGCACGACGTCGGGCGCGATCAGCGTGCCGGTGCACGAGCCCTTGGCGCCGAGCACGACGACGGCGTCGGGCCACTGTCCCGCGGCGACGTCGTTACCGCCGACGATCTCCTGGGTGGTCTCGTCGAACGCGAGCGACCCATCCGGCTGCTCGACGCAACCGGATGCGGCCGCCAGCAGCAGGACGAGGACTGCGTGCCGCGACATGGCTGCGGAGAAGAGCAACCGATGTGCCGCCTACCGGTGACGAGCATGGGCGAATTCGCTCGCATCAAACCCGGGGCGGTTCGCGGATCTCCACGCGACTGCGTCGCTCGCTCATGTGGCGGCCCAGCGCGACGTAGCGGCGGCGCGCGCGCACTGCCCGCCGAGCCGCACCTGACTTCGTAGTTCTCCGTAGCCTACGGCGCGTCGAGTACGTCGCGCAGCTTGCGGAGCAGCGGCTCGGGTGTCACGGGCTTGTGGACGAACGCGTAGCCGTGGTCGACGACGCCGTGCCGCGTGATCGTGTCGTCGATGTAGCCCGACATGCAGACGACCGCGATCCTCGGTCGCGCGGCGAGCACGGCCTCGGCGAGCTCCGGACCACTCATGCCCGGCATGACGACGTCGGTCAGCAGCGCGTCGATCGAGCCGGGGTGCGCGCGTGCGATCTCGATCGCCGCGGTGGGCGACGATGCCACGAGGACCTCGTAGCCGGCGCGGCTCAGGATCCCGGCGGTCACCGCGCGAACCTGCTCCTCGTCCTCGCAGAGCAGGATCGTCTCGGTGCCGCGAAGCGACGTCGGCTGGCGCCGCGGCCGTACCGGCTCCGCGACCGCGTCGACGCGCGGCAGGAAGACCTGGAACGTCGTGCCGAGCCCCGGAGCGGTCTCGACGGAGATCCAGCCGTCGGCCGCCTGCACGATCCCGAACACGGTCGACAGGCCGAGGCCGGTGCCCTTCCCCTTGTCCTTCGTCGTGAAGAACGGCTCGAAGATCTGCGCGACCGTCGTCTCGTCCATGCCGCACCCGGTGTCGGAGACCGAGAGCATCACGTGCGGTCCCGCGTGCGCGCCGAAGTGCTCGCGCGCGCGCTGCTCGGAGAGCTCGACGTTTGCGGTCGCGATCGTCAACGTGCCGCCTCGGGGCATCGCATCGCGTGCGTTGACGACCAGGTTCATGATGACCTGCTCGATCTGCCCGCGGTCCGCGACGATCCGGCCGAGCGCGGCCTCGCGGCGGGTGACGAGCACGACGTCCTCGCCGAGGATGCGCTTCAGCATCTTCTCGGTCGACGCGAGGACCGTGTCGAGATCGAGCACCGCCGGCTCGACGACCTGGTGGCGGCTGAACATCAGCAGCTGGTTCGTGAGGCCCGCGGCGCGGCGCCCGGCCTGGCGGATCTCCTCGAGGTCGGCGCGGACCTCGGCCGACAGCGACTGCTCCTCGGCGAGCATCTCGCTGACGCTCAAGATCACGGTCAGCACGTTGTTGAAGTCGTGTGCGACGCCGCCGGCGAGGCGCCCCATCGACTCCATCTTCTGCGCCTGGCGCAGCTGGTCCTCGACGCGCCGCTGCTCCGTGATGTCCCGGACGTTGCCGACGATCGCGCCGACCACCGGATCGTCGAGGAGGTTCGTCGTGTGGACGTCCATCCAGCAGATGCTGCCGTCGCGGCGGCGCGCCCGTACCTCGTAGCGGACGCTGCTCCCGACGGGCAGCGCACGGACGTCGCGCATCCCCGCCATCAGCTTCGGGCGATCCTGCGGATCGATGAACTCGAAGATCGAGCGGCCGACCGCCTCGTCGGGCTCGTAGCCGAAGATGCGCGCCATCGCCGGGCTGACATACGCGAGCTTGCCGTCGCGGCCGGTCAGCGTGATGCCGTCGGTGCTGCGCTCGATCAGCGACCGGTACCACAGCTCCTGCTGGACGAGCTTCGCGGTCGCGGCGCGGCCTTCGCGGCGCAGCTCGGCCTCGCGCAGCTCGCGCTGGACGACCGCGTTCAGACGCACGAGCTTGTCCTTCAGGACGTAGTCGTGAGCGCCGGCGCGCATCGCCTCGACGGCGGCCTCCTCGCCGACGGTGCCCGATACGATGATGAACGGGACGTCGAGCCCGGTCTCGCGCAGGATGCGCAGGCCCTCGGCACCCGAGAAGCTCGGCATCGACCAGTCCGACAGCACGAGGTCCCATGCCCCGGCGGCGAGCGCGTCTCTCATCGCTGCCGCACTCTGGACGCGATGCACGGCGAGGACGCGGCCGGCACGGCGCAGCTCGATCTCGACCAGCTTCGCGTCGCTCGGCGAGTCCTCGAGCATCAGCACGCGCAGCGGCGACGTCATCGCGTCTCCGCCGGCGGGATCGAGAAGTAGAACGTCGCGCCCTCGCCGACGCGCGCCTGCGCCCAGGCGCGACCGCCGTGGCGATGGACGATGCGCTGCACGGTCGCGAGGCCGATGCCGGTGCCCGGGTACTCGTTCGCGGCATGGAGCCGCTGGAACGGGGCGAACAGCTTGTTCGCGTAGGTCATGTCGAAGCCGGCGCCGTTGTCGCGGACGAAGCAGGCAGGCTCGCCGTCGACCTCGAGCGCGCCGACCTCGATCCGCGCGTGCTTCGCGTTCGCCGTGAACTTCCACGCGTTGCCGACGAGGTTTGCGACGAGCACCCGGGCGAGCGCCGGGTCCATCTCGACGACGATCGGGCTCGCGACGACGAGCTCGAACGCGCGCGCCGGCTCGGCCTCGGCGAGGCCGCGGATGAGCTCCTGCGCGATGCCCCCGAGGTCGATCGGCTCGGGCCGCAGCTCGCTGCGCGACAGCTGCGCCAGCGACAGCAGCGCGTCGATCAGCTGGCCCATCCGCAGCGCGTTGCGCCGGATATGACCGAGCCAGTCGCGGCCCTCGTCGTCGAGCCGGTCCGCGTAGGTCTCGACGAGCAGGTTCGCGAACCCGTTCATCGCGCGAAGGGGCGCGCGCAGGTCGTGGGCGACCGAGTAGGAGAACGCCTCGAGCTCGCGGTTCGCCTGCTGGAACCGGGCCTCGGACACCCTCGCCTCGCGCAGGTGCTCGATCGCGGCCTCGGCCCACGCCTGGCCCGCGAGATCGAGGACGAAGCAGATGACCTGCGCGTCGTCCTCGAGGACCGCGGCACCGGTCAGCACCGGCATGCGGCGACCGTCCTTGCGAATGTACTCGCGCTCGCGCGGCTGGACGACACCGGCGGACCGGAGGCGCTCGATCTTCGCGCGATGCTCCGCCTGCCACTCCGGCGCCGGCAGGTTCGACCAGCGAAACGCCGGATCGAGCAGCTCCTCGCGCGAGTAGCCGAACATCTCGACGATCGGATCGTTGACCTCGAGGATCCGGCCGTCGAGATCCGCGATCAGGATGCCGATGATGCCCGCGCCCGCGAGGCGATCGAACCGCTCCTGCGCGCGGCGCCGCTCGCGCCCCGCGGTGGCGAGCGCCGACACGTCGGTGATGACGCAGAACCGGACCTTGCGCCCGTCGTACGTCGACGTGTGGCTCGTGCCTTCGACCTCGAGCAACGTGCCGTCGCGCCGAACGTGCGTCGCCCGCGTCTGGGCGCTGTCGCTGCCGAGCTCGGCGACCAGCGCGGCGATCCCGAGCGAGCCCGGCGCGCGGATCTCGTCGAGGTGGCGGCCGATCAGCTCCTCGCGCGCGTACCCGTAGAGCCGGATGCACGCGTCGTTCGCGTCGACGATGCGATACGTCTCGAGGTCGAACGCGAACATCGGCACCGGGCTCGTCTCGATGAACTGCTGATGCACGCGCTTCGACTCGGACAGCGCCGTGTAGGCCCGCGCGTTGTCGACCGCGAGCGCGGCGTGGTCGGCGAGCAGGACCGCGAGCTCGAGCTCGGAGTGATCGTAGGGCCGCGGCGTCGCGCGATGCCGCAACAGCGTCAGCGCCCCGAGCATCACGCCGCGCGCACGGAGCGGGATCATCATCACGCTGTGCACGCCGGTCTTCTTCACGAACATCTCGTACTCGAGCGTCGTGTGCGGCCGCGCGAGCTCCTCGACGGCGAGACGCGCGGCATAGGGCTCGCCGGTCTCGATCACCGCGCGCACGAGCCGGTGCTCCGCGACGACGAGTGGGGCGTGGCCGAGCTGGTCGGCGAGTCGGCGGGTCTCGGGATCCGGGTGGTGATACGCGACCGGGACGAGCCGCGTGCCGCTGGGGTCGAGCAGCTGCAGCGCGCACGAGTCACCGATCGTCGTCGCGAGACGTTCGACGATCGTCGCGAATAGCTCGTCGAGCGACAGGCTCGCCTGCGAGAACGCCCGCGTCACCGCTGCCACCACCGCAAGCCTCTGCTCCAGCTCTCCCGTCATGACCCTTACCTGCAGTCTCAGGTTCGACCACATGACGGCGGCATGGAGTCCGACGACGCCGGATCTTCGTGTCCGGTTTTGGCCTACAAGCCGGCCGGCCGGCGATTTTCGGAGGTCGCTCGGTGTGCTGCGGGCTGCGCGCATCGCTGCGGGGCCGACTCCTGTTCAACGCGCGTGGCCGACGCAACGCGCGTCGAAGCGCGGCGCCTGTCCGGTGCACGGCGCGATCAGCCCACCGTCCTGCGCGCCGTTCCGAGCGGAGACCGCTGAAATCCCGTGATCGGGAAGCGGCACGCCGACTGCACCAGGGAGATGACAGCTAGATAGTGCTTCGTAGTTAGCTTTACACCCCGCTGCCCGTCGCTCGCCGGCTCTCTGGACCTGACGAACGACGGGCGGCGTTTTTTTCGGTCGGCGGGTTTGGTCTAGGATGCGGGCGTGCAGCTCGCGTCGACCATCCGGGGCGTGACCTATCGCTTCGGCTCCGTGAAGGAGGTCCTGGCGAAGGCGAATCCACCGAAGAGCGGCGACGACCTGGCCGGCGTGTCGGCGCGCGATGCGGTCGAGCGCGTCGCGGCGCGCGCGGTGCTCGCGGATCTCACGCTCGCGGACCTGCGCATGAACCCGGTCGTGCCGTACGAGCAGGACGAGGTCACCCGCGTCGTCGAGGATGACCTCGACGATCAGGCGTACCGCGCCGTCAGCCACCTCAGCGTCGGCCAGTTCCGCGAGTGGCTGCTCGACATCGAGACGTCCGGACCGACGCTGCGCGCGGTCGCGCCCGGGCTGACCCCCGAGATGGTCGCCGCCGTCGCGAAGCTGATGTCGAACTTCGATCTGATGACGGTCGGCTCGAAGTGCCAGGTCGTCGTCCGCGCGAACAGCACGCTCGGCCTGCCGCAGCGACTGTCGTCGCGCTGCCAGCCGAACCATCCGACCGACGACGTGCAGGGGATCCTCGCGTCGATGCGCGAGGGCCTCGCGTATGGCTGCGGCGATGCGGTCATCGGCGTCAACCCGGCCACCGACACGCCCGAGTCGACCGCCGAGATCCTGACCGCGATCGACGACGTGCTCCGCCGCAACGCGGTGCCGACGCAGCACTGCGTGCTCTCGCACGTCACCGTGCAGATGAAGGCGCTCGACACGATCGGCTGTCCGATGGATCTGATGTTCCAGTCGCTCGCGGGCACCGAGGCCGGCAATCGCGCGTTCGGCATCAGCCGCAAGCTGCTCGACGAGGCGTGGGCGATGATGAAGGAGAAGGGCTCGACGAAGGGTCCGAACCGGATGTACTTCGAGACCGGCCAGGGCTCGGCGCTGTCGAGCGCGGCGCACCACGGTGCCGATCAGGTGACGATCGAGGCGCGCTGCTACGGCCTCGCGCGCCGCTACCGGCCGTTCCTCGTCAACACGGTCGTCGGCTTCATCGGCCCCGAGTACCTCGAGGACGGTCCGCAGATCACCCGCGCCGCGCTCGAGGATCACTGCATGGGCAAGCTGCTCGGCATCCCGATGGGCTGCGACGCCTGCTTCACGTATCACGCGAAGATGAGCCAGGACGAGCTCGAGAGTCTCAAGGTCCTGCTCGGCGCCGCGGGCTGCTCGTACCTGATGTCGCTGCCGGTCGGCGACGACATCATGCTGAACTACCAGTCGACGAGCTATCACGACATCCCGACGGTCCGGCGTCTCCTGAACAAGCGGCCGACGCCGGAGTTCGACGCGTGGCTCGCAGAGAGGCGGATCTGGGATGGCGACGAGCCCGGCCCGTACTTCGGCGACGTCGCGGCGATCGCGTAGCCGACTCAGTTCGTCGCGGCGCCGTCGTCGCGAGCGATTTCGGCGGCGGCCGCGGCCTTCGCGTCGCGCTCGGCGAGGGCCGCGTCGCTCGCGACCTGCTTCGACGGATCGCAGCGCTGCGGCAGGCCGAGCGGGATGTCGCTCGGCGCGTCGGGAAGCATCGGTACCGCGATCGCACGCAGCGTCAGCGGGATCGCGACGCCGTCGGTGACGAGCTGCCAGTGACCGACGTCGGTCTTCGCGTAGAGGATGCGTCCGTCCGGGAAACCCTCGAGCGGGAGACCGTCGATGCGGATGGTGCTCGGCAGCATGCGATGCATGTAGTCGCAGTAGCGGCCGGTCTCGTACGCGACGTTGATGAGGCGGCGCGACTTCGACGCGCGCGCCCACGGCGCGAAGCTGTACTCGCCGTAGACCGCATCGAGCAGGATGATCGTGTCGAGCGTGTCGTTCGCGAGCCAGACGGCGAGCGTGCGATACGCGCCCGAGTGGCCCATCACGACGAGCCGCTTCGTCGGCATGCGCACGTCGATCTGCGACGCGACGCTCGCGACGAGGCCGCGCAGTGATGGCCACGCGATCATCGCGTTCTTCCCGGAGGGTGCCTCGGGCGCGATGAACATCGCGTTGATGCCCGAGAGCGCGAACTGCTGCGGCAGGCGGTAGTCGTTCCATGCGGTGTCGACGTCGACGTGATAGCCGTGGACGAACACGACCGTCGCCGCGGTCGCGGGGTCGTAGCTCGCGGGCACCCACACGCGGATCGGGCCGCGCGAGGTCTCGAACCGCCACGACCGGCCGGCACGCATGATCTCGTCGAGCCGCACGTCGGCGGGACGCAGCGCCGGCGGTGGCGCCGGCAGCGCGACGTCGACGTCCTCCGCGACCGGCGGCGCGAGGACCATCTCGGTCAGCGACCTCTGCGCGACCGGCGCCTCCTCCGGCGAAGCAGGTGCGTTCGCCGAGACGGGCGTCGACAGCAGCGCGATCAGCAGCGCAGCGCCGAGTACAGAGTACTGCACGCTCCAAGTTTCCTCGGAAGGACGGCTGATGCCTAGAAAAAATCTTCGACGCGTGGTGACGTAGACGTCCGTGAGTAGGACCCGGCAGCTGGTCGCCGCGCTGCGCGATGCGCTTGGGAGCGCAGAGCCCCTGGCGCCGCCGCCCGCCGTGCCCGCCATCCCCGCTCCGCCGGCCCGGGTGTACACGCCGCGCCCAGAAACGCGCCCCTTTGCCGCCGAGGCCGCCCGGCATACCACCGCGCTCCTCGGCATCGGTCACGTCGGCACGCGCTATGCCACCGACGTCGTGCTCCAGTTCCAGGCCGAGCTGGCGGTGGCACATGCCGCTGTCGGCGCACTCCTGCCGCCGGAGTGGGCGGCGCAGAACGGCTTCATCGGGGTCACGTCGCGGGTCGCCGACCACCGCGAGTTCCTGCTGCGGCCCGATCTCGGCCGCCGGCTCGCCGACGAGTCGGTCGCGACGATCCGCAGCCAGTGCATCCGCGGCCCCGACGTCCAGATCATCGTCGCCGATGGCCTCTCGGCGGTCGCCTGCATGGGCTCGGGCAAGGCGCTGCACGATGCCGTCGCGCGGGCCTGCCAGGCACGAGGCCTCTCGGTCGGCTCGCCGATCGCCGCGCGATTCGCCCGGGTCTGGCTCGAGGACGAGATCGGCCAGGAGGTCGGCGCGAAGGTCGCGATGATCCTGCTCGGCGAGCGGCCGGGCCTCGGTACGGGCGACGGCCTCTCGGCCTACGTCGTCCACGACCCTCGCTGCGGCAAGACCGACGGCGACCGCAACATGATCTCGAACATCCACGCGCGCGGCACGCCGATCGAGGACGCCGCCCACCGGCTCGCCGCGTTCGCGTCCGCGATGATCGAGCAGCGCACGAGCGGCGTCACGCTCGACCTCGCGCGCCTCGGCGAGGCCGGCGAGCGTGCGCCGCGCGCGCCGCAGGTCCGGCAGAAGCTGGTCGAGCGTCGCAAGGATGGCGCGCGATGAGCGTCCTCGAGCCGATCGTCCCGACCGTGCTGAGCGTGCGCCGCCTGCCCAGCGCCGACCCGGCGCTCGTCCGCGCGTACGGCGGCGACCCGGCAAAGCACGTCTCGCTCGGGCTCGTCACGTGCGACCAGGACGACCCCACCTACGTCGCGCTCGACGAGTGCACGAAGCACGCGCCGGTCGACGTGATCTTCGCGAAGAGCTTCTACGCGGGAGCCGCACACGCGAGCGGCCGGCTGTCCGGAGAGATCCTCGGCGTGATCGGCGCAGCCGAGCCCGAGGCGATCGAGCACGCGCTCGCCGCGCTGATCCGCTGCCTCGAGCACGACGCCTGCTTCTACGATGCCGACGGCAAGCGCACGGTCACCGTGTTCCCGCACGTGATCTCGTCGCTCGGCGAGTACCTGTCGAGGGAGGCGGGGCTCGCTCCCGGCGATCCGATGGCGTACCTGGTCGCACCACCGATCGAAGCGTCGATCGCGCTCGATGCGGCGCTCAAGGCCGCGGATGTACGCACCGTGAGAGTGATGACACCGCCCACGGAAACCAACTTTGCGGCGGCGTGGCTCACGGGTACCCTTGATGAATGCGAGGCGGCGGCAATGGCGTATGCGTCGGCCGTGGTCGAAGTGGCCGGCGCACCCAGGAAGTGAAGCTCGCGCTGTCGCTCGTCGCCGTGGCGGCGTGCGCGGATGCAGTCCAGGTCGATCGAACCCCGCGCAGCGGTGCGCGGATCAAGCTCGTGCAGTACGAGTACGACGGCGGCGCCGCCGATCCCGAGCGCGAGTTCTTCTATGACGACGAGCTCGACACGATCTGCTACGAGCGGACGTGGTCCGACGGCGCGCGCTACTGCACGCCGCGCGCGGCCGAGGCGGTCTACGCGAACAATCACTGCACGAAGCCGATCGGGATCGTGAAGACGTCGACGGTGCCGCAGTTCTTCGTGACGTACTTCGACCTCCACGAACATCCGCTCGTGTCGGCGCTCTACCGCGTGGGCCAGCCGACCACGCCCCCGTCGGTGATCTGGCGCGAGACCGCGCTCGGCTGCGTCGGCCCGTTCGACATCCCGGCGGAGGACACGTACTTCTACGACGTCGGCAAGATCGTCGATATCTCCGCCGCACGCATCCGCCACTCGGACCCGGAGGGTTCCGAGCGCCTCGTCGATCTCTACGTGTCGTCGAGCGATGGCATGCGGCTCGCGGTCGACACCTACGACCAGGATCTCGACGTGTCGTGCCGCATCGACGGCGACGCGAACGCCGAGGCCGCCGCGTGCAGGCCGGCCGTCGTCGACAGCTACGTCTCGTACTTCGCCGATGCCGACTGCACGACGCCCGTGATCCCGGGCGATGGGCCGACCCCGCCCGCGATCGCGCAGCGCGACGATGCGCGCACCGGCTGCACGACCTACTTCCGGACCACGACCGAGCGCGGACCGGGCCCGCTCTACCGGATGACCGGCGGCGCCTGCGTGCCCGAGCCGAACCTCGTCGCGTCCCACTACTACGACGTTCGTCCGCTGGAGCTCGCGCGCGTCGAGCGCCGGCGCGTCGGGACCGGACGGGTCCGGGCGATCCAGATCGGGCACCTCTCGATCACCGACCACCTGACGTTCGACTCCGTGCTCGACACCGACTGCGAGCGCGTGATGCTGCCGTCGGGCGAGCTGCGTTGCCTCCCGACCTCGGCGGCGTCGATCGCCACCGTGTTCGCCGACGACCAGTGCCTGCGCCCGGTCGACGTCGCGCTCGTGCCGGCGCGCTCGTGCGATACGCCGAGCAGGTTCGCGCGAGACAGCGACGTCCACTTGATCCGCGACGTCTATCCCTCGCCGCTCTATCAGATCACGACCGGTGATCGGTGCGGCGCGTATGCGGTGCCCGCGGGCTTCACGCCGCACTCGATCGGTCCGGCGATGTCGATGGAGACATTCCCGGAGGCGACAATGAGCTACGACCCCTGAACCGGGGCCCGAACGCAGGTACGATCGTCGCCTGGGGCGATGATCAAGAACCGCACAGCCATCATCGCGCTCCTCACCGGGCTGAACCTCCTCAACTACATCGACCGCACGATCGTCGCGGCGGTGCTGCGCAAGATGCAGATGCCCGAGGCGCAGGGCGGGCTCGGCCTCTCGAACACGCAGGCCGGGTTCCTCGCGACCGCGTTCCTGCTCGGCTACTTCCTCACGTCGCCGCTGTTCGGCGCGCGCGCGGACAAGGGCGCACGCAAGGGACTCATCGCGCTCGGCGTCGCGGTCTGGAGCCTGGCGACCGTCGCGACCGGCTTCGCACCGACGTTTGCCTGGATGATCGTCGCGCGGATCGTCGTCGGCGTCGGCGAGGCGAGCTACGCGACGCTGGCGCCGACGATCATCGACGACTTGACGCCGCCCGAGAACAAGGGCCGCGCGCTCGCGATCTTCTACCTGGCAATTCCGGTCGGGTCGGCACTCGGCTACGTGATCGGCGGCCAGGTCGCGGCGGTGTGGGGCTGGCGTGCGGCGTTCTACGTCGCCGGCGGACCGGGGCTCCTGCTCGCGATCACGTGCCTCCTGATCGTCGAGCCGCATCGCAAGCTGCGCGAGGCGCGCGGCAAGATCCTCGACGGTCTGCGGACGCTGGCGAAGCTGCCGCTGTTCCGCCGCGCGACGCTCGGGTACTGCGCTTACACCGCGGCGATCGGCGCGTTCGCGCACTGGGCGCCGAAGTTCATCGCCGAGCAGTACGCCGGCGAGGTCACGGATCAGCAGGCCTCGACGTACTTCGGCCTCGTCACGGTCGTCGCGGGTGCGATCGCGACGGTCCTCGGCGGCCACTGGGCCGACCGCGTCCAGCGGCGGATGCCGCCCATGACCGAGGCGACCTCGTTCGACTCGCGGGCGAACAAGCTCGGCATCAACGCGCTGCTGCGCATCTGTGCGATCGGCATGCTGTGGGCGGCCCCGCTGACGGCCGCGTGCTTCTGGGCGCCGACGGCGTGGGCGTTCTTCGCGTTCGCGTTCCTCGCGGAGCTCGGCGTGTTCCTGTCGACGTCGCCGGTCAACGCGATCGGCCTGCGCGCCGTGCCGCCGGAGCTCCGCGCGAGCGCGATGGCGGCGATGATCTTCGCGATCCACCTGTTCGGTGACCTGTGGTCGCCGACGGTGCTCGGCTACCTGAACGATCTGCTCGTGTCCTCCGTCGCGATGATGGCCTTGCCGATCACGTTCGCGCTCTCGGCCTACGTGTGGTGGCCGCGCGCGCGGGAGGCGGAGTGAGCGACGAGCTCGACCAGACCGCCGATGCGCGGCCGGGGGCAACGGAGCGCGCGGCGAACGCGGAGCTGACGAGCGGTGGCGCGATCGGCAAGTACCGCCTCGATCGCGTGCTCGGCGAGGGCGGGATGGGCGTCGTGTGGGCGGCGCACGATCCGGATCTCGAGCGTGCGGTCGCGATCAAGGTGCTGAGGTACGCGCAGGCGGCGACGCAGCTGCGGCAGCGGCTGCTGCGCGAGGCGCGCGCGATGGCCAAGCTGAAGCACCCGAACGTGCTGACCGTGTACGAGGTCGGCACCGTCGACGATCGCGACTACATCGCGATGGAGCTCGTCGATGGCGCGACGCTCGACACGTGGTTCGGTCACGCGACGTACGACGAGCGGTGGGCGGCCGTGCTCGCGGCGGGGCAAGGGCTCGCGGCCGCGCACGCGGCGGGCGTCGTGCATCGCGACTTCAAGCCGCACAACGTGCTGCGCAGCCGCGACGGCCGCGTGCTCGTCACGGACTTCGGGCTCGCGCGCGGCCTGCTCGGCGAGGGCGACGGCGCGGGCGTCGTCGATCATGCGCCGATCTTCGACGCGTCGATCACGCCCGGCCTCGACGAGACGCTCGCGGCGCCGCGGCCGGTGGCGGTCGAGTCCGGGCACACGCCGAACCGCAAGAGCGACTCGGTGCTCGACTCGCCGCTCACCCAGACCGGCGCGATGATCGGCACGCCGGCGTACATGGCGCCGGAGCAATATCGCGGCGCGCCGCCCGATCCGCGCACGGATCAGTTCGCGTTCTGCGTCACCGCGTGGCAGGCGCTGACCGGCGAGCGACCATTCAAGGGCTCGACGCTCGACGAGATGCGCGGGGCGGCGAGCGGAGGCGTCGCGCATCTCCCGGCGAAGCTGCCGCGCGGCGTGCGTGCCGTGCTCGCGCGCGGGCTCGATCCCGACGCCGCGAAGCGATGGCCGTCGCTCGAGACCCTGCTCGACGAGCTCGAGCACGCGGGACAGCTGCCGATCCGGCGGCGGCGGATCGCGTTCGCGCTGTTCGGCCTCGTGATGGCGGCGCTCGTCATCATCGTCAACACGCGGCGCGGCACGCGCGTGCAGAGCGCCGAGGACAAGGCGTGCGCGTCGCCCGAGGCGGTGTTCGCGGAGGCATGGTCGCCCGCGGTGCGAAGCGAGCTGTCGCGCATGCCCGGCGTGCAGCCGGACTCGTTCGAGCGCGCGGCCGGCGCATTCGATCAGTTTCGCGATCGCTGGGTCGCGACGTACCTCGCGACCTGCCGGGCACCGGCGAGCAAGGCGCGCTCGGCGAAGCTCGGCTGCCTCGACAGCGTGCGCGACGAGGTCAGCGCGCTGAACCTCCTGCTGAAGTCGGCGCCGCCCGCGATCTACGATCAGTTCGACGCGCCCGGCGTCCTGCCGAGCTTTCGCAGCTGCGCATCGAACACCGCGGTCTCGACGACACCGGTGCCTCCGGATCAGCCGCGTCGCGGCAAGAGCCTCGCGCTGCTCGCGCGCGTGATGGGCCTGCGCGCGGTGCCAGGCGAGCAGCTGGCGGGCACGCTCGCGACGATGCAGGCAGAAGCCCAGGCGATCGGCTGGCCTCCGCTCGCCGCATCCGTCGCGGTGCTCGGCGGCAACGAGCTGCTGCGGCGTCACGACCTCGCGGCGGCTCGCTCGATGTTCGGACGCGGGCTCCAGATGCTCGCGTCGGCGCGCAACGCACGGCTCGAGGCCATCGCGCGGCTCGGCCTGCTCGAAGCGTCGTCCGCCGAGCTCGAGAAGCCCGGCGCGCCGGTCCCCACCGGCATGCGCGAGCCTCGCGCGGATCCGACGCTGCATCCCGAGCTCGCCCGCCTGCTCGTCGGTGCGCGCGCCGGGGCTGGCGCCGATGACATGCTGCTCGGCAGCGTCGCGCTGCTCGAGGTCAACCTGCGGGGTGACCTCGCCCAGTGGAACCG
>JAEWJO010000116.1 GCA_023386455.1 Pseudomonadota bacterium
GGCCTGCCGCCGCCGGCCGCCGACGCGCGCCTGTTCCGTGCGTGCGCCGAGCTCGCCGAGGTCGTGCCCGAGGAGGGCATCGTCAGCTACAGCGTCGTCGAGTTCGCGCTCCAGCGCCACGGCATCATCGAGCCGTCGCCCCACCTGCTCGTCGTGTGGGGCGGCAGCGACGATCCAGCGACGATCGTCGAGCAGCTGCGCCCGCGGCTGCCCGAGATCCTCGCCGATGGCGCGACCGCGCGCCTCGGCATCGGTGCCGCGAGGCGCAACCCCGACGGCACGACCGCGGTCGTGTTCGCGCTGCAGGCCAGCGGCGTCGCGACCAACCCGATCCCGCGCAGCCTGCCGGCGAGCGGCTCGTTCGCGCTCGATGCCGTCGTCGACGCGCGCTATCGCGAGCCCGAGCTGTTCGTGACGCGCGACGACGGCTCCACGGAGCGCGTCGCGATCGAGATCGGGCGCGCCGGTGGCTTCAAGGCGAAGGTCGACTGCGGCAAGCGCGAGGGCCGCCAGCAGGTCGAGATCACGGCGAGCGACGAGCAGGGCTCGACGGTGCTCGCGAACTTCCCGGTCTGGTGCGGCCAGCAGCCGCCGCTCGCGATCACGATCGAGCCGACGTTCGACGACAACGGCGTCGTCACGGCCGACGAGGCCGAGAAGCGCCTGCTCGCGCTCGTGAACCGCGACCGCCAGGCCGCGGGGCTGTCGGCGCTGCTGTGGGACGATCGCGTCGCCGCGGTCTCTCGCGCGCACTCCGAGGACATGCGCAAGACGAAGATCGTCGCGCACATCTCGGCGACGACCGGCTCCGCTGCCGATCGTACGCGGGCGGCCGGCATCAAGACCGCGGTCGTGCTCGAGAACGTCGCGCGCGCCTACGGTGTCGGCGAGGCGCACTCGGGCCTGATGAACAGCCCGGGCCACCGCGCGAACGTGCTCGCGAGCGCGGCGACCCACATCGGCATCGGTGTCGTGCTCGGCGACGAGGTCTCCGGCCGCAAGGAGATGTTCGTGACCCAGGTGTTCATCCGCGTGCCGCCGAAGGTCGAGGCCGCACGCGCCGCGGACCTGGTGCGCGACCGGATCAACGGCGTGCGTGCGATCCAGGTCAACCCGCGGCTGACCGGCGTCGCGCAGGAGCTTGCCGACGGGCTCGCCGCCGGCAAGCCGCGCGAGTCACTGTGGCCGGGCGCGAAGAAGAAGCTCGACGGCATGAACGCGTCGTACGCGCGCGTCGGCAGCGTGATCAGCGCGGTCGCCGATCTCGACTCGGTCGACGGCAAGGAGCTCGTCGGCGACTACAAGCCCGACGACATCGGCATCGGCATCGCGCAGGGCAATCATCCCGAGATCGGCGAGGGCGCCGTCTGGATCGTCGTGCTGATGGCCGAGAAGCTGCCCAAGCGCTAACGAGAGCCGAGGGCCGACAGCACGGCAATGTCGACGATATCTGCCGCCGCGTAGAGCGACTCGGCATCGATCGGCGACGTGAACGCCGGCACCGGCGCGCCGACGGCGTCGCACATCGCCTTCGCGAACGCGGAGAACGTCGGCTCGCAGCCCGCCATCGCTGCGACGACCGCGATGATCGCGTTGACGTCGTCGAGCGGCTGGCTGTCGGCGACGTGGCCGAGCCCGGCGACCATCATCGTCGGCGCGACACCGTCGTCGAGCACGACGGTGCGCGGCGCGATCGCACCGTGGCTGCCCCCGACGACGTGAATCGCGGCGGCACCGCGCGCGAGTCGCTTGACCACGCGCAGGGTCTCCGACGGCGGCAGGTCGGGCATCGAGTCCGCGAGCGACGCGCCCGACGGCGCCTCGAACACGGCGGTCCGCGAGACGCGGTCGAGGCTCAGCGCGCGCTGCACGAACGGGCTCGCCGCACGGCCGAGCAGGCGGGCACGCTCGAGTGCGCGCGTCGCCTCGTCGCTCGAATCGAAGCGCTCGATCACGACGGACCGATCGAGCACGGTGTCGACGGCGCGCGCGAGCTGGCTGACCGGTGTCGAGCCGAGCGGCGTCTCGAACTGGTAGCGCGGGCCGACCTCGTCCTCCTCGGCGAGCTGCGCGATCGAGTGCGGCTGCGATGCGCGGCGCGGGCGCGGACCGACGCGCGGCTGGCCGTGGAGCTCGAGCGCGTCGAGCTGGCGGCGGAGATCGGCGAGCGTCTGCGTGCGCTCGCGCGGGTTCTTGACGAGCAGCGCCGCGAGGATCGCGTCCCAGCCGGGAGGGACACCCTCGGCGACGGTCGACGCGAGCGGCGGCTCCTCGCCGAGGTGCTGCGCGACGAAGTCGGGGCCGAGGAACGGCAGCCGGCCGGTGACGACCTCGAACAGCGTGATGCCGAGTGCGTAGAGGTCGGCCGCGATCGAGATCGGGGCGCCCGTGATCTGTTCCGGAGACATGTACGCGAGCGTGCCGATGAGGCCACCCGTCTGGGTCTGGCCGAGGTCGACGAGGTGCGCGACGCCGAAGTCGCCGAGCTTCGCGGTACCGCGCGCGTCGAAGAAGATGTTTGCCGGCTTGACGTCGCGATGGACGACGCCGCGGTGATGCGCGGCCTCGAGGCCGCCGATGATGTCGAGCGCCATGCGGCGGACCTGCGGGCCGGTGAGGCGCTCGCCGGAGCCGAGCCGCTGCGCGAGCGAGCCGCCGGGCAGGTACTCCATCGCGAGGAAGCCACGCTCGACGGACACGTCGTAGACCTCGACGAGCGACGGGTGGCGCAGCGTGCTCGCGAGCCGTGCCTCGCGGACGAATCGCTCGTACGCCGCGCCGCCGCGCGCGCCCGACGCGAAGAACATCTTCACCGCGACCGGCCGGCCCGCGACCTCGTCGGTGGCGAGGAACACGCGGCCCGACGCGCCGGCGCCGAGCAGCCGCTCGAGGCGGTAGCGGCCGGCGATCACCTCGCGGTCGCGGCCGGTCTTGCGCTCGGCTCCCGCATCGCGCCAGTCGCGCAGGTACGTGTCGAGATCGGCGGGGACGCTGTCGTCGCTGGCGCGGAGCTCGAGCAGGGCGTCGCGCGCGCCGTCGCGCAGGCCCATCGCGGCGAGCGTCGCGATCAGGTGGCGCTGCGCCTCGGTGCGCAGGTCGGGCAGCTTGCGCGCATCCTGGAGCAGGCGCGCCGCCTCCGGGTAGGCGCCGCGGCGCGCGAGGATGCGGCCGAGTGCGAGCTGGATCGGCGCCTTCTCGTGCGGCGCCGCGAGATCGAGCGCCCGCTCGAGGAGGCGGCCGGCATCGCGGTCGCGGCCCTGGCTCTCGAGCAGCCGCGCGGCGTCGAGCGAGCGATGGGCGCGGGTGTAGAGCTCGATCGCGCGGTTGATATCGCCGAGGCGCTCGGCGAGCGGCGCGGCCTCGGCATTTCTCCGCATGCGGACGAGGACCTCGAGCGCCGCCTTGGCGCCGTCGTCGGTCGAGGTCAGCGTGGCGAGCAGCTCGGCGAACTGCGCGTCATCGTGGAGCTCGATCGAGTAGCGGAGGGCGCGAGGCAAGTCGCCGCCGGCCCGGGCTGCCTCGAGCGCGCGCCGGAAGTCCCACACCTTCTCGTAGAGATCGGCCGCCCGGGCGTGGTTGCCCTCGGCCAGCGCCTTCGCGGCGGCCTCCGATGGATCTCCGTCGGAATTGATCGTCACGCACCGGGAATGGTACCCCACACGCGGGGGGCAGGCCCCCCGCGGACCTCCTATGCATTCACGCAGCACTCATCGCTCTCTCCTCGTGGTCGGTTCGGTTGCCTTCGATGACATCGACGGCCCGTTCGGCCTCCACAAGGATCTCCTCGGCGGCTCGGCCAGCTTCATCGCGCGGGCCGCGTCGTACTTCACGCGAAACGTCGCGGTCGTCGCCGTGATCGGTGACGACTTCCCGCAGAGCCAGCTCGACGACCTCCAGGGCCATGGCGTCGACGTGTCGGGCATCGAGCGCACGCCGGGCGAGACGTTTCACTGGGTCGGCAAGTACGCGCCCGATCTCGCGACGCGCGAGACGATCGACACGCGGCTCGGCGTGTTCGCGAACTTCCAGCCCAAGGTGTCCGACGCCCACAAGGACGCGCAGCTCGTCCTCCTCGGCAACATCGATCCGGGCCTCCAGCTCGACGTGCTCCGCCAGGTCCGCGCGCCCGCGCTCGTCGCGGCCGACACGATGAACCTGTGGATCAACATCAAGCGCGCGGACCTCGAGAAGATGCTGTCGAAGGTCCACACGCTGATGGTCAACGACGAGGAGGCGCGCCTGCTCGCGGAAGATCACAACCTCCGCAAGGCCGCCGCGAAGATCCTCAAGATGGGACCGTCGTCGGTCATCATCAAGCGCGGCGATGCCGGCGCGCTGCTGTTCCACGGCGGTGGCGCGTTCGCCGCTCCGGCGATGCCGCTCGCCGACGTCAAGGATCCGACCGGTGCGGGTGACAGCTTCGCGGGCGGCCTCATGGGCTATCTCGCGTACGCGGGCGATCTGTCGCCGTCGACGATCCGCACGGCGATGATCATGGGCAGCGTGATGGGCAGCTTCGCCGTCGAGAAGTTCTCGGTCGACGGCCTGCGCGACCTGACGCAGACGCGCATCCAGCAGCGGTTCGACGAGATCGCCGAGCTCGCGCACTTCGAGCGCGTCCGGCTCTAGAACAGAGATTGTTGTCTCGGCGCACCCGGCCATGCCGGCAGCTCGCCGACGTCGGTGCGCGCGGCGAGGAGCGCGTGGAACGCGTACGCGTTCTCCGGCGCGAACGTGTCGTCGGGCGCGTGCATGAAGAAGTAGGGCCGCTTGCCCTCGGCGATCCAGGTCGCGAGCTGCGGCGCCCACGGCTCGAGGAACGCGTGGCTCTCGGACAGCGTCTCGTGCGGCACGAACCGGACGATCGGCTGCGCCGACGTCGCGCGGACGATCGGCGGGAAGCTCGGCTTGCGAGCGCGCGTCTCGGCGTGGGTCAGGCTCCTGCTCGTGTGGATGCCGCGCGTATCCATGATGACGAGATCGACGCCGCGTTCGCGCAACAGATCGAGCGCCGCTTCCTGCGCCGGACCGGCGCGGTAGAACGCGGCCTCGCGCAGCTCGACGGCATACCGATGATCCGCGGGCAGCGCGGCGAGAAATGCACGGAGTCGATCGAGCTGGTCGGGCGTGAACCGCGGCGGGAGCTGGAGCATCAGCGTGCCGAGCTTGTCAGCCTCTGCGATCGGCGCGATGCGCGCCAGGAACGTCTGCACGTCGGCGCTGGCATCGATCAACAACCGGTCGTGCGTGACCTCGCGCGGGAACTTGAAGCAGAACCGGAAGTCCGCCGGCACCTGATCGCGCCAGCGCTCGACGTTCTCCGCCGAGGGCAGGGCGTAGAACGTCGTGTTGCCCTCGACCGAGTTGAACACCTCGGCGTACCGCGCGAGGAAGTCCTTGTCCTTGGTCCCCGCCGGGAACAGCCGCCCGACCCAGGACTTCATGCCCCACCCGGGACAGCCGAGGTAGTAACCGCGAAGCGCCAAGCGTCGACGAGCTAGTGGACGTCGGCCTGGTTCGTCGCCTCGGGCTGGTCGACGTAGAACTCGCCGATCAGCTGGTCGTCGAACTGATCGGCGAACCTGCCGACGCCGGCGACCATCGCCGCGAACTCGTGCGCGTCGATGCCCTTGAGCGCGCGACCCGCGTGCAGGATCACCCAGCCGTCCGGCTGGATCGCGAACGACGCCATGCCGCCCATGTACGCGTTGTGCTCGAGCAGCTTCTTGTAGAACGCGGTGACCTTGTCGTGCGGCACCTCGCGGAACAGCGGTGCGATCGCGACGATCGCGCTGCCCGACACGCCGACGATCACGAATGCCGAGCCCCACTGCAGTCGAACGAGGTTCGCCTCGATCTGCTGGGCCTTGTCCGCCAGGCCGCTGTCTTGGAGGAGGCTCTCGAGCGTGGGCGTAGTCGACATGCGCGTCACGATACACCACTATCGAAGGCGCGATGGAGCGACAGCGAAGTCTGTGGGCCTGGGGATGGCAGGACAAGTTCCCCGACGAGAGTGCACGCAAGGGCATGGTCGGGATGATCGGTGCACTCGTGCCCGGCGTAGCCGCGGCGGTACGTGCGCTGCCGAGCGACGAGCCGAGCGTGCCGCCGCCGGTCGTCGCCAATCCGTTCGGCGAGCTCGCGTCGCAAGCACCACGCGATCGCGCGATGCACACGCGCGGCCGGGCGTTCCCCGACGTGCTCGCCGGGTTCGCCGGCGACTACGCGACCGCTCCCGATCTCGTCGCGCGGCCCCGGACCGCCGAGGACGTCGTCCGCCTGCTCGCCGAGTGCGACGCGCGCGGCTGGGCGGTCGTCCCGTTCGGAGGCGGCACGAGCGTCGTCGGTGGTGTCGACGCGGGCCTCGCGCGCGGTGACCGCAGCTGCGTCGTCTCGCTCGATCTCGGCGGGCTCTCCGGCGTGCACGAGATCGACGCGACGAGTCGCCTCGCGCGGATCGGCGGCGGCACGCTCGGACCTCGCCTCGAGGACGAGCTCGCGCCGCACGGCGTGACGCTTCGCCACTTTCCGCAGAGCTTCGAGTTCTCGACGCTCGGAGGCTGGCTCGCGACGCGCGCCGGTGGCCACTACGCGACCGGGCCGACGCACATCGACGATCATTGCCACGCCGTCACGCTCGTCACGCCGAGCGGCACGCTCGCGACGCATCGCCACCCCGCATCCGGCGCGGGGCCCGAGCCGGCGCGCCTCGTCATCGGCTCCGAGGGCGCGCTCGGTATCATCACCGAGGCGTGGATGCGGATCGTGCCGCGTCCGCGCTGGCGAGGCTCGGCGAACGTCGCGTTCGAGAAGTTCGAGGACGGCGTCGCCGCGGCGCGCGCGCTCGCGCAGTCGGGCCTCTACCCGGCGAACGCGCGCCTGCTCGATCCGAACGAGGCGAAGCTTCACCGCGTGCGGTTCGACGGCACCGCGGTCCTCCTCATCGGCTTCGAGTCGGCCGATCACCCGGTCAGCGCGTGGCTCGTCCGCGCGCTCGAGCTCGCGCGCGATCACGGAGGCACCGTCGTGTCGGGGCCGACCGAGAAGGACGACGCCGGCAGGACCGGCGAGGCCGGCGCGTGGCGGCAGGCGTTCTTCGACGCGCCGTACCTGCAGTCGGCGCTGCTCTCGGTCGGCGTCATCAGCGACACGTTCGAGACCGCGTGCACGTGGACCCAGTTCCCGGCGCTCCACGCGCGCGTCGTCGGCGACGTCCAGCGCGCGCTCGCCGAGCAGTGCGGCGGCGGCATCGTGTCGTGCCGCTTCACGCACGTCTATCCCGACGGGCCGGCGCCGTACTACACGTTCGTCGGGGCGGCGCGCGCGGGCGCGGAGCTCTCGCAGTGGCGCGCGCTCAAGGCAGCGGCGAGCGAGGCACTCGCGGCGGCGGGCGGCACGATCACGCACCATCACGCCGTCGGCCGCACGCATCGACCCTGGTACGACCGCGAGCGCCCGGCCCTGTTCGGCGAGGCGCTCGCGGCGGTCAAGCGCACGCTCGACCCGCGCGCGATCATGAATCCCGGCGTCCTCCTCGACGACGCTGGTCCCTGACGCGCTCGGTGGTCAGCGAACGGATCAGAGCGTCAGCGTGATGTTGTAGACGCCGCCGTCGGCGTTGGTCGCCGTGCCGGTGACCGTCGTCGACCCGGGCACGCGGAGCACCTCGCTTCCGCTGCCGGCCATCAGCGTCCCGGCGAACGAGATGTTCAGCGTGAGGTCGCCGATGATGTCGCCGTCGAGGTGATAGACGCCCATCAGCGTGCCGTCGAGCGTGCCGGTCGGGATGCCCTTCAGCTGCATCGACAGCGCGGGCTGCGTCGCCGGGTCGGTGTCGGTATCGAACACGACGTGCACGCTGTCGCCGTCGTCGTTGTATGCGACCGGGCCGTCGTCGTAGTCGACCATGCCGACACGCAGGCGCATTCCCTTGTTCGACGAGCTGCCCTGGTCGACCTGACCGGTGACGGTCAACATGCCGGCCTTCGTCGCGGTCGTCGTCTGCGCGTCGATGTTCGCGCTCGACGCGGCGTTGAAGCCCTGGAAGCCGAGCGTGATCGACGTGCCGATCGACGCATCCATCGCGAGATAGGCGCGCCGCGCTTCCTCGTCGGAGTCGACCTCGTCGCTGCTGCACGCCGCGCAGAGGAGCGTCGAGAGAACAAGCGTCGAGAGAACAAGGTAGGACAGTGGCGTACTGAAGTTCCTCATCACCAGATCAGGTGAGAGGGCTCGCTGAAACGGTCGCAGCTTTCTTCGCGAACCGAGCGATCGGCGCTGCTTACGACGCCTTCTTCGACTCGACCTTGACCTCGACCACGCGGCGAGGTGGCAGTGTACGTGTCTTGCCCAGCTCGACCTGGCCGCCGATCACACCGAACCGGATCGCCATGCGCGCGAGCGCGACACCCTGCCGGATCACGAACAGCGTCACCGCGCCCTCCGCGCCGTACATCGGATGGCCGTGCGCGAGGTACGCGTAGCCGACGCTGACGATCAGGAACAGCAGCCAGCCGAGGCCCGCGTGGACGAGCGTGATCGGCCGGCGCAGCACGTAGAGGATCGTCCGCACGTACGTCATGACGACGCTCGGATCGTGCGACTCGTGCCGCAGCGACAGCTCGACGCGCGCGTAGTCGGTGATCGTCCACATCACGTGGAGCAGCAGCAGCGCCGGCAGGATCGCGAGCGCGAGCGGGCCGAGGAGCTGCGGGATGGTCAGCGCGTACTCGAGCCGCTTCTCGGCGAGATCGAGACACACGCCGAACACGAACAGGACGAGCAGCAGCCCGGGCAGCGAGCACAGCGCGAGCCGCGCGTAGGCGAGGTAGGTCGCGGTGCCGCTCGCACCGAAGCAGCGCGCGGTGTCGCCCCGACCCTCGGGCCGCTGCGCGAGCACGCCGGTGATGCCGCCGACGAGGAACCACGAGGCGAGCTGCCACAGCAGCACCGCGCCGAAGATGATGCCGCCGCTCGCGAACAGCGCGGCCTTGCCGTGGCGCAGGCTGTACACGAGGGCGAGCAGGTCGCCGTCGACGGCCTCGTCGAAGATCGGCAGCTTCGCGAACGTCGTCGCGAGCACCGCCCACACCGCGGTCATGCACGCGAGCGCGACGATCGACTGGACGACGAAGGCCGCGAGCAGCGTGCCGGTGTAGCGGCCGACCGCGCGCGTGCCGGCGGCCCACATGTCGCCAAAGCCCAGGCGCGTCACGGTCCCACCACCTGCATCACGGTCTGTGCCCACGACGAGATTCGCGCGGCAGCGCGCAGGGAGGCGGAGCCGTCGCCGTCGAGGCGAACGCGATGCTGCGTCGGGTTCGCGAGCGCGATCTTCTTGTCTGGATCGATCGTGACCGAGACGAGCCGGCTCGATCGCTCGATCACGAACCGCTTCCAGTGACCGCCGGTCTTGTCGTCCCAGGTGACGCGCTGGCGAGCGCCGTCGGCGAACTCGAGCTCGATCTCGACCGGGATGTGGACGACACCGGTGTTCTGGATCACGACCTCGCAGACGTACGTCCCGAGATCCGGTGCCTCGGTCTCCGTCGTCACCTTGCGCGTCGGCCCCTCGCCCCACACGCCGCGCGCGGCGTGCGCCGTGCGGCACTTGGCGGTCCGCACGGCGAGCTTGATACCGCCGACCTGCTGGAACACCGGACCGAAGAACCACCCGAGGTCCTCGCCGAGCTCGCGCTCGAGCGTCGCGTAGAAGTCGCGGCCGGTCGGGTGCTTGAACGCGAACTCGGTCGCGTATGCCTTCATCGCCGCCATGAGCTTCGCGCTGCCGACGTACTCCTCGAGCGTCGACAGGGCGGCCGGCGTCGACACGTACGTTGCCTGGCCGTAGGCACTGAAGTCCGAGAACGCGTACGCCGCCGCGGCGATCGGCGACGGCAGCGACGCCGGATCGCTCGCCAGCGCCGCGCGCAGCGCGCCGTACTCGCCCTGCAGCCCCTTCCAGTCGACCGCGCTGGTCCGCGCGCCATAGAGGTCGCGCATCACGCGTGCCTCGGCCCACTCGTTGACACCCTCGTCGAGCCAGGCCTCCTCGGGCTCGTTCGACGCCAGGATGCCCTGGAACCAGTTGTGGCCGACCTCGTGGATCGTGACCATCTCCGGGATCCGGATCCCGGGCCGCGCGTAGACGCTGTCCCCGCCGGTCGTGACGAGCGTCGGGTACTCCATGCCGCCGGCGCCTGCTGCCGCGTCGACCGGCGGATCGATCACCGTCATGATCGGCCACGGATACGGCACGAAGTAGGCGCTGTACTTCTCGATCGCGCCGATCGCCGCATCGAGGTGACGGCGCGCGAACGTCGCCTGCTCCTTGCGCGCGTAGACGCGGACCTCGACCTCGCCGCCCTCGACCTTTGCCTTGCCGACGAGCGGCGGCTCCATGTACGGGTCGGCCATCCACGCGAAGTCGTGCACGTCCTCGGCGTGGAAGATGAACGTGCGCATCTGGCCGGGCATGTCGAGCGCCTTGACCAGCACGCCGGTCGCGGCGACGGCATGCGTGCTCGGCACTGTCAGCGTGACGTCGTAGGTGCCGAAGTCGGCGAAGAACTCGGTCGTCTCGTACAGCGGCGAGCACTCCCAGTGCTCGGCCCCCGGCGGACCGACGCGCACGCCGATCTTCGGGAACCACTGGCCGACCATGTGGAAGTCGCCCTTGTAGCCGGTGCGCGCGAACACCTCGGGCAGCTGCGCGGTGAACTTGAAGTTCACCTCGATCGTCGTGCCCGGTTGCACGGGCTCGGGAAGCGGGACCTCTGCGACGGTCTCGTCGGGCTTGTTCGGATACTCGAGCTTGCCGACCAGCTCGACGCCGGCGATCTGCAGCGACTCGACCTGGATCCAGCCCCAGCCGCTGTCGCTCGCCGTCGCAGACCGCACCTGGCCGTGCGAGCCGCGCATGAACAGCGACGACTCGTTCTTGAACGCGTTGAGGTAGAGGTGGAACGGCAGCCGATCGACCGCGCTCGCCCCGGCGTTGGTCCAGATGAGCGTCTGGGTCGCGGTGATCGAGTGGCGCGAGCCATCGAGGCGTGCGTCGATCTTGTAGCTGGCGATCCGCGGCGACCGCGGTGCGCCGCCGCCGCGAAGCGCCGGTACGGCATCGGGCTTCGGAAGCCTCTTCACTCGTGGAGGTCCGTGGTCCGGCCGACAGGCCGCCAGCACGGTCAGGGCAACGACGGCGCTGCGCAGCACGTCTCTCTATATCAGAAAGGGCTAGTCCGCCGAGGGAACGCGGGGTATGAAACCCGCGGTCGTGGACCGGATCGGGAACTACCGCATCGACGGGGAGCGAAGCAGGGACGCGGTGGGTGTCGTCTACCAGGCGCACCACCTCGTGCTGCCCCGCCGCGCCATCCTCAAGGTGATGCACGAGGATCGCCGCCCGGCCGCGATCCAGCTGCTCCGCGAGGCATGCATCCTCGAGGCGCTCGAGCACCCCGGGATCATCCGGGTCTACGAGTCGGGCCTCCTGCCCGATCGCCGGCCGTGGTTCGCGCACGAGCGCGTCGAGGGCGCGACCGTCGGCGATCTCCTGATGACCGCGCCGCTCGAGGCGCCGACCGCGACGTCGCTGCTCCGCGACATCGCCGACATCCTCGAGCACACGCACCGCCGGGGCGTCATCCACTGCGGGCTGCGCCCCGATCGGATCGTCGTCACCGGCCGCGCGCGCGGGTTCCCGCTGTGCATCGCCAGCTGGAGCGGAGCCCGCATTCACGACACGAGCGCGCCGCTCGATGCGGCCGGGCCGGCCGACTACACCGCGCCCGAGCTCGTCCGCGGCGAGGCCGTCGACGACACCGCCGACGTGTTCGCGCTCGGCGTCATCGCGTTCCAGGCGCTGACCGGCGAGCTGCCGTTCGATGGCGCGACGGTCGCGACGCGCACGCCCGATCTCGCGCCGACGCACGAGTGCTGTCCCGAGGCGCCGCCGCAGCTCGCCGCGCTCGTCGATCAGATGCTCGCGTGGGAGCGCTGGGATCGGCCGAGCATCGCGGAGGTCCGCGTCGAGCTGTCGGTGATCGCCGAGGCGCTCGCCGAGCCGCCGGCGAAGGTCGCGCGCGAGGCAGCGCGTGTCCGCCGCCCGAAGTGGACGCCGCCGTTCAAGTTCACGACCCAGACCGAGCCGTCCGCGCCGGTCGAGATCATCGACGACAAGACCACGAAGTCGACCTAACCCCAGGGAGCGCCCGGGTTGACCACGCAAGCGCAAGCGTAAGCGTAGGCGGCGCTGGCAACCGCGGCAGTAGCCGGTCGAGACCGGGGCATGCTCCACTTCCGCAGCCTCGACGTGTACAGATGCGCCGTAGCCTTTCTGCCGAAGGCGTATGCCATTGCCGAGTTGCTCGACGGCGAGATGGCAAGTCAGCTGCGCCGCGCGGCCCTATCGATCAACCTGAACATCGCCGAGGGAACCGGCCGGTTTGACCGCGACCAGCGCAAGTTCCTCGTGACAGCGCGGGGGGCGGCACTCGAGTGCGCGGCGGTACTCGACGCGATGGTTGCGGTCGGAATCTCTTCGACCGAAGCCTCGGATGGCGATGCTCTCCTCGTCAGGAATCGTCTCGATGTTGACCAAGATGATCGGGTAGTCGCGTACGCTTACGCTTGCGCCTACGCCTACGGATCAACCCAGCCGGATTCGGGGGTTCGGTGTAGGCTCGCGCCCATGGAAGAGGTCGTCGACCACCGGGCCCGCATCGCGGAGTTCTTCGATCGGTTCGGGCGCGAACGGAACTTGAACCTGCCGCCGCTCGGCGACGACGGCGTCGGATCGATCCAGCGCGGCTCCGCGCTCGTCACGATCCACGTGCTCGAGCAGAAGAACGTGCTGCTGCTGCTGTCGCGGATCGCGAAGGAGCCGGTGCTCGACGAGACGAAGGCCAAGAAGCTGCTCGCCGCGTCGTTCACCGAGACCGGCGACGCCGCGTTCGCGCTGCACCCGCAGACCGGCGATCTCTACCTGCGGATCCTGCGCGGCCTCGAAGGCCTCGACTACGAGGAGTTCGAGGACCTCGTCCACTCGATCGCGCAGACCGCCGATCACTGGGACGACAAGCTGTCGTCGCTGTGACATGCGACGGGTGATCGAGCTGCCCGACGCCGCTGCGACGACCGCGCTCGGCGTGCGGCTCGCCGGTCTCGTCGAGGGCGGCGACGCGATCGCGCTCGTCGGCGACCTCGGCGCGGGCAAGACGACGCTCGTCGCCGGTCTCGTCGCCGCGCTCGGCGGCCCCGCCGCGCAGAGCCCGACGTTCTCGCTCGTCAACGAGTACACCGGCGGGCGGCTCGTCGTCTGGCACGTCGATCTGTACCGGCTCGAGCGAGAGGCCGAGCTGCGCGAGCTCGGGCTCGACGAGATCGTCGGCGACCGCCGCGGCATCGCGCTCGTCGAGTGGGCCGACAAGTTCGACGTCATGCCGCGCGACCACCTCAGGCTGGAGCTGATGCACGTCGGCACGGCGCGGCGCGCCATCGTCACCGGCACCGGCCCGCGCGGCAGCTCGCTCGCCGCCGGGCTGTAGTTCTGCCAGCAGGCGAGGGCGGCCGGTGCTAGGTTTGCGGCTCATGCGCTCGGCTGTCGTCGGTGTCGTCATCGCTCTCTCGCTCGCCGGTACCGCGTTCGCCGACAAGCCCGGGTTCGATCCCACGCTCGTCTACAAGGTGCCGCGCGGCAGCGGTCCGAGCGAGGGTCCCGCCGATGCACCGATCACGATCGTCGCGTGGAGCGACTACGCGTGCGGCTACTGCAACCGCGTCCAGCCGACGCTCGATCGCCTCGAGCGGCTCTACCCGGGGCAGATCCGCTGGGTCCACCGCACGCTGCCCCTCGACGAGGACTACACGCTCGCCGCCGAGGCGTCGCTCGCCCCCGCCGCGCAGGGCAAGTTCAAGCCGATGCACGGCCGCCTGTTCGCGCTGCGCGGCCGCGTCACGCGCGCGGAGGCCGAGCTCGTCGCCCGCGAGATCGGCCTCGACATGATCCGGTTTCGCGGCGACCTCGATGCCGGCACCTACCGCCAGGCGATCGCCGCGGACATGGCAGACGCCGAGACACTCGGCGTGTCCGGGACGCCGACGTTCTTCATCAACGGCCGCCCGGTCACCGGTAGCCAGTCGCTCAAGATCTTTGTCGACACCGTCGAGGACGAGCTCGCGCGCGCCGCGAAGATGCGCGAGTCGAAGCCGGCCGACCTCTACGACGCGCTCGTCGCGAGCGGCAAGCCCGCCGCCGAGCCGACCGACGCCGACCACGAGCCGTTCCAGCTCGATCCCGCGGTCGCGTATCGCGTCGGCCTCGGCCTGCCGGGCCACCAGCTCGGCCCCGACGACGCGCCCGTCACGATCGTCGAGTGGAGCGACTTCCAGTGTCCGTACTGCATGAAGCAGGCGCCCGTGCTCGCGCACGTCCGCCAGAAGTACGGCGACCAGGTCCGCGTCGTCTATCGCCACATGCCGATGGCGTTCCACCGCGACGCGATGCTCGCCGCCGAGGCCGGCGCGGCCGCCGCGGCACAGGGCAAGTTCTGGCCGTTCCACGACCAGGTGTGGGCGCATTTCGGCAAGCTGTCGCGCGCCGACCTCGACGACTTCGCGAAGGCCGCCGGTCTCGACATGACCGCGTTCGACGCCGCGCTCGACGAGCGCCGCTACCACAACGCGATCGTCGCGGAGGCGTCGGCCGCCGAGGCACTCGGCGTCGATGGCACGCCGACGCTGTTCATCAACGGGCTGCCGCTCGTCGGCTCGCGCGACGAGACGTCGCTCGATCGCGTGATCGATCTCCACATCAACAACGCGAAGCAGATGATGGCAAAGGGTCTCGCGAAGACCGAGGTCTACCCGCTGATGATGAGCATGGCCGCCGGCGCCGAGCGCGCCGATCCGTCGGCGATCCCCGAGACCCACCAGGTCCACATCGAGATGCGTGCCGAGGATCGCGGCCGCTCGGTGATGGCCGCGTGCCGGCGCCGCGATCCCGCGCGTGCGACGACGCTCGCCGCTCCACTGACCGGCGACGTCAAGCGCCGCGTGTCGCGGGTGTGCGCCGGCGAGGGTATCGATCTGCCGTAGCGGCTCTGGTATACGCGCCCGATGCGAGCTCATCGGGTCGTGGTCGTCGCCGCACTGATCGCCGCGGCAGGGTGCAAGAAGGACAAGCGCAAGCCGCCGACGCCGACACCGACGTCGCCGGTCTCGACGGCGGCGCAGGACAGCCTGTGGGCGCTCGCGCCCGAGGGTGCGCGGTTTGGCGTCGTGTTCTCGCCGAAGGCGGTCGGCCACATCGAGGGCACCGTGACCGAGCTGAACAAGCTCGCCGCGATGGCGCCGGAGCTCGCGACGTACAAGGCCGACTTCGACAAGGAGGTCGCGGAGCTGCTCGGTACATCGTCGCCGACGCTCGCGGCCGCCGGCCTGACGAGCAGCAAGGGCGCCGCGATGTTCGCGACGCTGACCGACAAGGACTCGGTGATGATCGTCCCGCTCGCCGATCGCGACAAGTTCATCGCGGTCACGAAGGGGACGAAGGGCGCCGACGGCATCGACCAGGTCGGCAAGGCATCGTGCAAGCAGGTCAAGGGCGTCTACGCGTGCGCGAAGAACGTCGCGCTGTTCGATCAGCTCGGCACGAGCAAGGGCGCGCTGCGCCAGCAGGTGATCGATCTGGCCGGTGCGCGCGGGGACATCGAGGTCGCGGTCAACCTGCCGGAGCAGGAGCCGGTGCTCGTCGGCGCGGTGATGCAGATCGATCGCGGCACCGCCGTCGTGCGTGGCGCGGTCAAGGGCGTGCCTGCGAAGGCGCTGAAGATGATGGCGAACGCGAAGCCGCGCACCGAAGGCGACAGGACGTCGGGCTTCGCGGTGCTGAACGTCGTGCCGCTGCTCCAGGCCGTGCCGGCGATGCCGCTCGCGCCGGGCGTGTCCGCCGACGAGCTCGCGAAGTCGATCGCCGGGCCAGTGACGGTCTCGATCGCGGCGGGCACGACGGTCGTCGACCTCCGGGTGCCGCTGTCCGATCCGGCGCCGGCGCAGAAGCTGATCGATCAGTGCGACACGTTCGGCCCGCTGAAGAACCTGGG
>JAEWJO010000164.1 GCA_023386455.1 Pseudomonadota bacterium
CCCGCGGCGGCGACCGCGGCGCCGAGACCGAGCACGCCGATCATGACGAGGAACGGGTAGGGCGCGGGACCCGCCGGCGCGGTGATCGCGATCGCGATCGTCCCGGCGCCCGCCTGGACCGCGGAGATCGCGCGGCCGCTCGCATCGGGCAGCATCTCGGCGAACGCGCCTTCGCGATCGAAGCGCGTCGCCGCGTCGTAGAACAGCTTGTCGTTGGCGCCGACCGCTGAGCCGCCGAGCGCGCGCCACGGTGCATCGCCGTCCTGGATCTTGCGACGGTGCAGGTAGGGGTGCTTCTTCGACGGCGTTGCAGCGCCGACGCGCACGACCTGCACGGCGGCGAGCGACTCTCCGCCCGACGCGCGCGTCGCGAGCCCGATCTGCTGCTCGGCGAGCTCGGTGTTGCGGACGACGACGAATGCCGCCGTCGCGATCACGATCGACACCATCGCCGTGATCGCGAAGTCGCGGAGCTGCCGCTGCAGCACCGGCACGCGCGTGTACGAGGTCTCGCTCATCGTGCCTTCGCCGTCGGCTTCGGCGCGGCGCCGTGGGTGACGTAGCTCTTCACCTCGCGCTCGACGGCCTGCAGCTGCGCGCTCGGCTCGGCGCGGCCGGCGAGGACCTCGCCGAGCGCGGTCTTGTACGGCGTCCAGACCATGCGCATCGCACCGGCCTTGGGCATCGGCACGGTGTGGTCGAGCTGGGCGCGGAACGCGCGCAGCGCCGGATCCTTCGCGACGTCCGGGTCGTCGTACGCGCGGATGTTCGCGACGACCTGCCGGGCCGTGCGTGCGCGGACGATCGCGCTCGCGTCGCTCGTCAGCGCGTCCATCACCGCAAACGCCGCCTGCTTGTCGCGGGCATGCGCGCTCATCAGGATGCCCTCGGCACCGAGGAACGGCGAGGCGCGCTTCCCGGTCGCCGACACGACGGGCAGCGTGTGGACCTCCCACTTCACCGACGACGCGATGTCGGTGACGAACCAGGGACCCGACATCACGGTCGCCGCCTTGCCCTCGTTGAACAGGCTCGCGACGAGCGGGCCCTGCGCGTCCGCGGGCGCGACGCCGTCGGCGACGAGCCGGCGCGCGAACACCATCGCGGCCGCCGCCTCGGGCGAGTTGATCGCGATGGTGCCGTCGTCGTCCATCACGCGGCCGCCGAAGCCGTGCAGCCACGGCGCGTGACCGTAGAGGTCGACGTTGGCGTACGCGAGCGCGAAGCCGGACTTCGCCTTCATCGCCGGCGCGAGCGCGACGAGCTCGTCGGTCGTCTCGGGCGGCGTCGGCACCAGATCGGTGCGCGTGTAGAGCGCGAGCGACTTCACCGCGAGCGGCAGGCCCCAGAGCGAGCCGCGATACGCCATCGCGCCGATCGCCTGCTCGCTGAATCGATCCGCGCGCGTCTCGTCGACCCAGAACTCGATCGGCTCGATCGTGCCGGCGTCGGCCCAGTCGCCGATGCGGTCGTGCGGATAGATGAACAGGTCGGGGCCGTTGCCGCGCGGGATCGCGCTCGTCAGCTTGTCGGCGAACGAGTCGTACGGCACCGCGACGAGCGAGACCTGGTTGTCGGGATGCGCCGTGTTCCACTGCGCCGCGGTCGTCTCGAGCGCGATCCGCTCGAGCCCGCTGTAGGCGTGCCACAGGACGACACCCTTCTCGTTCGCCGGGCCGCACGCGGCCAGCGTGAGGACGAGCAGCGCTGCTTTCACAGCCGGACCTCGGTCTGCCCGTGAAAGACGTGGATCGCGCGCGGGTCGAGCCACACCTGCACGGTGTCGCCGGGGCGCGGCGCGGAGCCCGCATCGGTGCGAACGGTCAGCGGCCCGGCATCGGACTCGAGGTGCAGCACGACCTCGGCGCCGAGCACCTCGCGCATCGCGACCGCGCCCGACAGGCTGACCTCGCCGCCGCGCTTCTCGAGCGACAGCCGCTCGGGACGGATGCCGACGACGATGCGATCGACCGCCGACTGCGCGGGTCGCAGCGACGGCGACAGCGCGAGCGGGATCTCGAAGCCGGGACCGCGGGCCGCGTGGAGCTCGCCGGTCTGCGCGAGGTCGGCCGACAGGAAGTTCATCGTCGGCGTGCCGAAGAAGCCGGCGACGAACCGGTTCGCGGGCTGCTCGTAGATCTCGACCGGCGTGCCGGTCTGCTGCACGACGCCGTCCTTCAGCACGACGATCTGGTCGGCGAGCGTCATCGCCTCGATCTGGTCGTGGGTGACGTACATCGCGGTCGCCTGCGAGCTCTGATGGATGCGCGCGATCTCGCGGCGCATGTCGCCGCGCAGCTTCGCGTCGAGGTTCGACAGCGGCTCGTCGAACAGGAACACCTTCGGCTGGCGCACGACCGCGCGGCCGATCGCGACGCGCTGGCGCTGACCGCCCGACAGCGCCTTGGGCCGGCGCTCGAGGTACGGCTCGAGGCCGAGCGACTGCGCGACCGTGACGACGCGCCGCTTGATCTCGGCCTCGGCGACGTTCTTGATGCGCAGGCCGAACGCCATGTTCTCGAACACGGTCATGTGCGGGTAGAGCGCGTAGCTCTGGAACACCATCGCGATGTCGCGCTCGGCGGGCGGCAGGTGCGTGACGTCGCGGCCGTCGATCACGATCGTGCCGGCGGTCGGCTCCTCGAGGCCGGCGACCATGCGCAGCGTCGTCGACTTGCCGCAGCCGCTCGGGCCGACGAGCACGACCATCTTGCGCGCCGGGATCGTCAGATCGAGGCTCGGGATCACCGGCCGGGCAACGCCGTCGTACAGCTTGCGGATGCCCTTCAGCTCGAGGTCGCACACGGCGTCCGCGAGGAGCAACCTTCACGCCACCGCAAGTACCCGTGATCGTGGGACGTCCCGGCCGCCATGTTGCGAAGCACAACGAGCGGAGGTGGGATGCGCAACGTCCTACGCGGCCCCGCCTCACGGTCAGATTGCCGCTAATTGACCCGTCCTCGGGAACGAGTTAACCGTATGGGATCTAGATGGCAAGACGGCCTGTTCCTCGACGTTCGTTTGGTCGCAGGCGGGCACGTCGCGTGAGGCAGATGGAGGCGGTCGGCCTGCCCGCGCCGCTGCACTCCGTGTCGACGCCGATCGATGGCGGCTCGCTGCGCGTGCTCGGCTCCGGCGAGGTCGCGTTCCAGGCGATCCTCGAGCGCGTTCGCAACGCGAAGAAGTCGGTCGAGATCCGGGCGTTCCTGTGGCGTGACGACGAGGCCGGCAACATGCTCGGCGAGGCCGTGCTGCAGGCCGCCGACCGCGGCGCGCAGGTGATCATCCACAAGGATCGGATCGCGGCCGTGTACGAGTACACGGGCGGCAACAAGCAGAGCTTCTTCCACAAGCGCGTCGATCCGATCCGCGGCCTCCAGGCGTGGTTCCTCGGCGCGGTCTACAGCGCGCCCGGATCGTTCAAGCAGAAGCCGAACGAGCTCGCGCAGCGGATCCTCGAGCACCCGAACATCACCGTCGAGCACAAGCGCAAGCGCTTCGATCACTCGAAGCTCTACATCATCGACGATCGCATCCTCGCGCTCGGCTCGATGGGCATTGGCGACAACCACCGCCACGAGTGGCTCGACGTCATGATCGAGGCCGAGGGCGAGGAGCACGTCGCGCGCCTGCGCGAGCGCATGGTCGGCCATGACGAGTTCGATCCCTCGCGGGGACTCGACTTCCTCGTCCACAGCCGCGAGGCGCACCGCAAGAAGAGCTGCCCGATGATCAGCCACCGCCTGGCGCTGATCGACGCGGCACAGCAGTCGATCACCGTCGAGATGGCCTACTTCGGCGACCACCGCTTCACCGCGGCGCTCGCGCGTGCGGTCCAGCGCGGCGTCGAGGTCAAGGTCGTCACCTCCGAGCAGGCCGACGTGCTCGCGAACATCAACCGCGCGACGTGCGATGCGCTGATGCGCCTCACCGGTGCGCCGCAGAACCTGACGATCGTGCTCCTGCCGCGCATGGTCCACGCGAAGGTCGTCGTCATCGACCACCGCTGGAGCGACGTCGGCTCGGCGAACTTCACGTCGCTGTCGCACGGCGTCTACGACGAGATCAACCTCTACGCCGACTGCGAGCCGTTCGCGCGCGCGCTCGAGGCCGAGATCGAGTCGCACTGCGCCGACGGCCGTGTCGCCGACTCGCGCCTCAGCTACCGCAAGATGTACTCCGGGCTCGAGCGCGCGATCATGAACTACCAGTCGCGCCGGGGCGGCTGATGGCCACGACGACGGATCCCGGCGAACGCGCGAAGCTCGAGCGCCGTCGCCAGATCATGAACGCGGCGAAGCACGTGTTCGCGGAGGCCGGTTATCACGGCGCCTCGATCCACGCGATCATCGAGAAGGCTCAGATCGCGCGCGGCACGTTCTATCTCTACTTCGAGAGCAAGGCCGCCGTGTTCGACTCGATCCTCGACCAGGCGATGAACGATCTGCGCGCGCGGATCCATCGCATCGAGGTCGAGGACGCGAGCGCGCCGGCGCCGCAGGTCCAGCTGCGCGACCAGGTGATGGGCACGCTCGACTACATCGTCCGCGACCGCCCGCTCGCGACGCTGCTGCTGTCGGCCGGCCACACGCCCGATGCCGAGGCCGCCGAGCGCCTCGACCAGTTCTTCGGCGAGGTCCGCGACCTCCTGCGACGCGCGATGGAGTCGGGCATGGAGATTGGCCTGCTCCGCAAGGTCGAGCCCGATCTCGCCGCCTCGGCGATGCTCGGCCTGATCCGCGGCGTCATCGAGCAGCTGATTCGCGACCCCGATCCGCCGGCGGTCGACGTCGTGGTCAGCGAAGTGCTCATGATCGCGCTCCGCGGCGTGCTCGCGGGTTAATCTCGTCCTGGTGACGGGGCCTGTCGCACAGCGCTTCGAGCTCGGACCGCGCGTCGGCAGGGGAAGCCTCAGCGTCGTTCACGAGGCGATCGATCGCGAGACCGGTCGCCGCGTCGCGATCAAGATCGCGGCCGGCCTCGAGGATCTCGTCAGCGTGCGACAGCGCTTCGATCGCGAGGCCGCCGCGCTCGCGGTGATCCAGAGCGCCCACGTCGTCGAGCTGATCTCGGCGGGCTCCGACGACGGGGGCCTGCCGTTCCTCGTGCTCGAGCGGCTCGACGGCCGAAATCTCCAGGAGGTGATCGCCGAGCGCGGACCGTTCAAGCCCGAGAGGGTCGGCCGCTACATCGCGCAGGCGGCGACAGCGCTCGAGCTCGCGCACGGCCTCGGTATCGTGCACCGCGATCTCAAGCCGGCAAACCTGTTCCTCCACGAGCTCTCCGGCGACGACCCGAGAGGCAAGCGCATCCTGAAGGTGCTCGACTTCGGCCTGGTCGTCGACACCGGCGGGCCGACCGAACGCATGCGCGACGCGTTCGGCGGGACGCCGCTCTACATGGCACCCGAACAGGTGCGCGGCCAGCTGACGCGCATCGGCCCGGCGACCGACATCTACGCGATCGCGCAGGTCACGCTGACGCTCCTGACCGGCGAGACCTACTGGAGCTCGACGTCCGCCGACGACGTGATGCGCGAGATCGAGTCGAGCGTTCCGAGCAAGCCCTCGGTGCGCTGGCCGTGGCTGACCGAGGCGTTCGACCAGTGGTTCCTGCGCAGCACGCAGCGCGTGCCCGAGCGGCGCTTCCACAACGTCGCCGAGCAGGCGGCGCAGCTCGCGCAGCTGCTCCGCGGGGTGAAGGCGCCGGATCAGCGCACGCCGCCGCCGTCACTCGTCGCGGCGAGCACGCTCGCGGCACGCACGCCGACGCCGAGCGTCGTCCGGCTCGCCGGGCACCGCACGCCGGTCGTCGGTCGCCAGGTCGAGTATCGCGACGTCGACCAGCTGCTCGCGCCCGGACACGTCGTCACGCTGACCGGACCCGCCGGTATCGGCAAGACGCGGCTCGCGCAGGCGATCGGCGAGACGCTCGGCGAGCGCTTCATCGATGGCGTGTGGTTCGTCTCGCTCGTCGCGGGGCAGGGCGAGCAGGCCGTGCTCGGCGCGATCGCGGGCGCGCTGGAGATCGTGCACGACGCGACGCGCTCGCTGTTCGACCACGTCGTCGACAGCCTCGCGCATCGCCGCATGCTCGTCATCCTCGATGGTGCGGAGCACGTGCCCGACGCCGCGGCCGCGATCGAGAAGCTCGTCGCGAGGTGTCCGGCGGTCAGCTGGCTCGTGACGAGCCGGGCGGCGCTCGTCTTGCCCGCCGAGCGCAGGTACGCCGTCGACGCGCTCGACGTGCCGCGCGCCGAGACGATGTCGGTCGAGGAGGCCGAGACCTACGCGGGCGTCGTGCTGTTCGTCGCGTGCGCTCGCGAGGTCGCCCCGATGTTCGTGCTCGATGCCAGGAACGTCGTCGACGTCGTCTCGATCTGCCGCGCGGTCGAGGGCTCGCCGCTCGCGATCGAGCTCGCCGCGGCGCAGGTGGCCTCCGCGACGCCGGCGCAGATCGCCGCATCTCTCGACGACGGCACGCAGGCCGGCACCGCCGTGCATCACGCGATCATGTCGAGCTACGCGCTGCTCGCGCCCGATCAGCAGCGCGTGCTGCGCCAGCTGTCGATCCTTCCCGCGGGCCTGACGTTCGAGCAGGTCAAGCGCAAGCTCTCGCACCTGAGCGACGACCCGATGTACGCGGTGCTGCGGCTCGTCCAGACTCACCTCGCGACGTGGTCGACCGACTCGCCGCGCCGTCTCCGCATGCTCGACACCGTGCGCGAGCTGACGCGCGAGCTCGCGCGCACCGCGGGCGAGGAGCCGGCGCTATGGCAGTTCGCGTGCGAGCACGTGTTCGCGATCGCGACGGCCTCGGAGCAGGGCTCGACCGAGGCGTGGCTCGCGCTCGTCGACGTCGAGTACGAGAACGTGCGCGCCGTGCTCGGGCACCTGTTGCGCGCCGAACCTGCCGCCGCGATGGAGCTCGCCGGTCGGCTCGCCTACTACTGGTACCTGCGCGGCAACTACCTCGAGGGCATGCAGTGGCTCGAGGCCGCGATCGAGGCGAGCGGCGGCGGCGAGGACGAGTCCCTCGCACGTGCATTGCTCGGCGCCGGCCGGCTCGCGCTCCTGACCTGTCGCTACGCCCGGGCGGCCGAGCTCCTCGAACGCGCGCGCTCGATCGCGCTCGCACGTGGCGATCTGCGCGGCGAGGCGAACGCGGACCAGCTCCTCGGCAGCGTCGCGCGCGAGCGCGGCGAGTACGAGCGTGCGCACGCGTTCCACGCGCGCAGCCTCGAGATCTGGCAGCGGATCGGCGACCCGCGCGAGGCCGCACGCGCGCGCAACTACCTCGCATTCGCCGCGTGGATCGGCGACTACGCCGGCATGCCGAGCGACGAGCTGCTCGCGTGGTGGGACCAGACCGACGAGGACGAGCTGCGCGCACTCGGCGATCCGGAGATCATCGTGTGGTCGCTGCTCGATCGCGGCGCGATCCTCCACTACAAGGGCGACCCGGCGGCGCGCGACGTGCTCGGCCGTGCATTCGCCGAGGCGATCGCGGCGCGCTTCCACGAGGGCATCGCGTGGTCGCTCGACCTGATCGGGCGCGTCTCGCTCGAGCGCGGCGAGCTCGTCCAGGCGCGCGCCCAGCTCGCGGCAGCACTGCGCGTCCACCGGCGGCTCGGCGATCGGTGGCGCTGCGCGAGCGTGCTCGAGGCACTCGCCGCGGTCGCCGTCGCGAGCGGCCGGCCGGCCCGCGGTGCGGTCTACCTCGGTGCCGCCGACGCGATCCGCGAGCAGATCGACGCGCCGGTCCCCGCGTGCGAGCGGCCGATGATCGCGAGCACCGAGGCGCGCGGTGTCGACGAGATCGGCCAGGCATTCGACGTCGGCCGCGAGCGCGGTCAGCGCACGCCGCTCGATCAGACGATCGAGCTCGCGCGCGACGTCGTGTAGCTACGGCGCCGGGGGCGGGGCAATCATCGGCGCCTCGCACGCGACGACCTGGAACCCGTGGGCGCAGACATTCAGCTTCGCGCCGAGGTCGCGCGTGTACGTCGAGAACGCCTTGCGACGGAGGTCGAGATCCTCCTGGCCGTAGTGGCGCGCGAACAGGCCGAGGATGACGCCGGTGCCGATCATCGTCAGGCTTGTCCACGGCTGACCGACGACGCTCGCGTCGGTCTGGAAGCTGACGCCGGCGAGCGCCAGCCCACCGAGGACGAGGACCGTCGCCGGGATTCCGATGATCTTCTTGCGCTTGCGCATCGCGGCGCTCTGGCGGGCGACGCGCGCGGTCTCGCTGGTCTCGTCGAGGACCGGAGAGAGGTCCTCGGGGTAGTCGACCTCGGTCTTGTCGGCGAGCACGAGCCACTTCTCGACCTGCTCGCCGTTTCTGCTGAGCGTGCGTTCCTGCTCGGGGCGGAGTGCGTTGAACCGGGCGACGCGCTCGGCGGGCGACATCTGCGACGTGACGGGTGCGAGCTGGACGTGCGCCGGGCCTCCGCACGCGGCCGCGAGCGCGATGACGAGGACGGCGGCCCTCATCGCTGCGGCAATCCCTGCAGCGCCGGATCTGGATCCACGAGCGGCACCGAGATCGTTCCCGGCGCTTCGCACGGCACGATCGCATAGCCCTGGACGCAGACGTTCAGTCGTGCGGCGAGGCTGTCGTTGTAGGCATCGAGCCCGCGGTTCGTCGCCGCATCGATGTCCTTGTCGATGAAGTGCTTGGCGACGACGCCGACGATCGCCGTGACCGCGATGATGCCGACGCCGCTGAACGCGATCGCCATGCTGTCCTCTTTCGCGCCGGTGATCGTGACCCCGGTGCCGACGAGTGCGCCGAGGCCCATGATCCAGTTGTACTTCGGGCGCTTGTCGCGAAGCCGAAGGACCTCGTGCGCCGCTCGCGCGGACGTGCTGTCCGGCGCGACGATCGGCAGGAGGTCCTCGACGTGCCGGACCTCGACGCCGCCTTCGAGCACGACGATCGCGTGCTCGCGCGTGTCGCACGAGACGCGGCTGCACGTCGTCACGCGCTCTGTCTGTGCGGCGCGCGAGTGCCAGTGCTGCCAGATGTCGAGCCGTTGCTGCGGCGTCGGCTGCGGCGGTAACGGAGGGACCTTGATGTGATGGTTGGTGCTGCAAGCAACCAACCCGAGGACGACGAGGAGCAGCACTCGCACGCGCGGCATCCTGCACGACTCGCCGCCGTCGTTTCGATGTGGGACTGGCGGAATTCGACGTGATCGATTCGACGCTAGCGACGACGCAGCGCGACGTACGCGCACACGGCCGCGGCGAGGCCGAGCGGCAATGCGAAGCCGATCTCGACGCCGGACGGCAGGGCATCGAGCGCGAGACCGCGGAGGACGAAGTACGCCATCGCGCCCGCCGTCACCAGTGTCGCCTTGCGCGCGGTCGCCGCCTGCGCACGCGCGAACGCGACCAGCGCGAGGAGCACGGCGGTGACGAGCGACGCCGCGACCGCGAGGTACCCGATCAGGTAAAGGTCGGTCTCCGCGCCGGGCACGTCGTCCCACCGGACTCCGTGGCAGCCCTGGTCGCACACCTCGATGCCCCACAGTCCGATCGAAACCGGTGGGATCTCGAACCACGCGCGGACGATCGCCGCGACGACGAGCCCCGCCGCACAACCCAGAAGCACCCAGCGTCTCGCCTGCACCGACATGCAGCTGGACTACGACACGGCGGCTCTCCCCGCGCAACGCGGATTCGCAGCAGCGACGCGCGCTAGCTCCTGGCGAGGACGAACCAGGCGTGGAACTGGTTGTCGTAGACGAGCGTGACCGAGCCGCCGACCGGTAGCGTGTAGTCGGTCTGGCCGGGCATGAAGAACCGGTTGCCGGCGGCACTCGACGTCGCGAGGTGCCGCAGCGTCAGGTTGCGACCGAACGCGGTGATCGTGCGGATCGCGCCATCTTCCTGCGCGCACATCCCGCCGAGCTGCGTCTGGAACGTCGCGGGAGTCAGGCGCAGGCGCGTGATCTGGTCGAAGCTCGGCGGGCAGTAGTCGTCGAGCACCGGCGGCAGCGCGCTGTCGGTGACCGCCCGGTAGAGCGTGAGCTTCGAGAACATGCCGGTGCTCGACAGCGTGCGCCAGCGCGCCTGGTTCACGACGCCGCCGCCCTGGGTGTCGTAGAGCAGGATCTGGATGCCGTTCGGCGGGATCACGATCGAGCCGTTCGGGAACGCGAAGCGATGAGTCGGTTCCGAGCTCGCGTCCTCGGACAGCAGCGTCAGGGGACCGCCGAGGTTCTCGATGATCTTGATCGGTCCCTGCGCCGCGATGCCGCCCGGGCCCGACTGGTAGTACGGGACGATGCCCGAGATCTGCGTGCCTCCCGCCGGGTCGCCCTTGAGGCGCAGCCACGACGCGGTCTTCTGGCCACTTCCGAACTGACCACCCGGCGGATCGAAGTCGGCGAGGACGCCGGCCGCGAGGGCAGGGGGCGACAGCGGGTGCGCGATGCTGATCTCGTCGACCGCGATCCGCTCGAACTTGCCGCCGACCGACATCGAGATCGGGATCCAGCCGACGTTCGTCGCGTCGTAGTAGAGGACGATCGCGCCCGTGTAAGGGATCACGATATCGGTCAGGTTCGGCTGGTAGATATGGTTCGCGACGGAGCTCGTCACGTCGTTCGTGCGGCGAAAGACGATCTTCAGATCGCCGGCGCCGTACGAGCCCGAGCCGTCGCCGTGGTTCTCGAGGATGACGATGTCGCCGACCTTTCCGCCGACGAGGCCGCCGAGGATCGAGCCCTTCTGGGCCGTGACGACGCGAACGAGCGATGTCCGCTTACCGGTGCCCCAGGGGTCCCAGTCCTCGGTGATGGTCGGCGCCGGCGGCAGCGGAGCCGGCGCGACGCCGAACGTCAGGTTCGCCGCCGGGAACGTGATCTTCGACGCGAGGTCGAGCGGTGCCTGCGCCGTGCCGTCGCCGACGAAGTTCGAGCTCGTGTAGATGCCGCCCATGGTCAGCGCGATCGCTTCGACGTCGGAGGCCGAGCCGCCGCTACCTGACGGCGGCTCAGTGACGCCACAGCCCGCGATCACCAACCCCAAGAACAACATTCGGCACTGCATCTGAAACGCCCTCCGCAAGAGACAAAAGGCTGATTCGTCCACGGTACCCGATGCGTCGAGGCCCAAAGACGGCTCTGAGCGGTTTTTTTCCGTAAGGCGGGTTAACTCAGGGGTGCCAAGGCGGGATCTTCCCGTGCGTAACCCGGTGCGCACTGCGAATCGGAGTATCCGAAAAGAGATCTGTTCTTGCCGCTATTTAGAACTGGACTGACGCGTCAGTCCATTCATAGACTGACGCGTCAGTCTAGCCCTGTGTCTCAGGCGAGGAATCTCATGGCGAATGTTCCAGACAAGGTCGTGATCGGAATCGATGTTGGCTCCACGACCGTGAAGATGACGGTCGTCGATCCGGGCTCGAAGGAGATCCTGTGGAGCAAGTATCTGCGCCACGAGACGCGTCAGCCCGAGATGACGCGCGACATGCTGCGCGAGATTCACGCGGCGTTTCCGACGCTGAAGAACGACCAGATCCGCGTCTTCATCACCGGATCGGGTGGCTCGCCGATCGCGCCGCAGCTAGGCGCCAAGTTCGTGCAGGAAGTGAATGCCGTGACGATGGCGGTGGAGAAGCTCCACCCCGACGTCGGCAGCGTGATCGAGCTCGGCGGCCAGGACGCCAAGATCATCATGTTCAAGGAGAACAAGGACACCGGTGACAAGACCGCGCAGACGTCGATGAACGACAAGTGCGCGTCGGGCACCGGCGCGACGATCGACAAGTGCGTGCTGAAGGTCGGCATGCCGCGCGAGGAGGTCCCGGGTCTCAAGTTCGATCCGACGAAGCTCCACCACGTCGCCGCGAAGTGCGGCGTGTTCGCCGAGACCGACATCGTCAACCTCGTGAAGAGCGGCATCCCGCGCAACGAGATCATGAACTCGCTGGCCGACGCGATCGTCAGCCAGAACCTCGCCGTGCTCACGCGCGGCAACACGCTGAAGAGCAAGGTGCTCCTGCTCGGCGGTCCGAACACGTACCTGCCGTTCCTCCAGGAGTGCTGGCGCCTCCGCATTCCCGAGGCGTGGGCCGAGCGCGGCTACGAGTACGACAAGACGGTTCCGATCGAGGAGCTGATCTTCGTCCCGAAGAACTCCGACCTCTACGCCGCGTACGGCGCGGTGCTGTTCGGCCTCTACGAGCCCGAGCACATCGGTGCGTACCGTGGCCTCGACCCGCTCGAGGAGTTCATCAACCACGGCCGCAAGTCCAAGCTCGGCGAGTCGGCCGGCCCGGGCCTCGTCGAGATGCCCGAGCAGCGCGACGCGTTCGTCGAGAAGTACCGCACGCCCGACTACGAGGACGCCGTCCTCGAGGCCGGCAAGACCTACCGCGGCGTGATCGGCCTCGACGGCGGATCGACGTCCTCGAAGTGCGTCTTCATCGACGAGAACGAGAACATCCTGAAGAAGGTCTACACCCTGTCGAAGGGCAACCCGATCCAGGACATGAAGGACATGTTCACGGACATGCGGAAGTGGGCGACGGACCAGGGCGCCAAGCTCGAGGTCCTCGGCTTCGGCGTGACCGGCTATGCCGGCGACGTGCTCGAGAAGTCGCTCGGCGCGGACGCGAACATCGTCGAGACCGTCGCGCACATGATGAGCGCGAAGCGCTGGTTCCCGGCGGTCGACGTGATCTGCGACATCGGCGGGCAGGACATCAAGGTGATGTTCATGCAGAACGGCGACGTGAAGAACTTCCGGCTGTCGAACAGCTGCAGCGCCGGCAACGGCATGCTGCTGCAGGCGATGGCCGATCAGTTCGGCATCGACGTTCGCAAGTACGCCGAGGTCGCCTTCGAGGCGCGTCTCGCGCCGAAGTTCAGCTACGGCTGCGCCGTGTTCCTCGACTCCGACCGCGTGAACTTCCAGAAGGAAGGCTATGCGAAGGAGGAGCTGCTCGCGGGCCTCGCGCTCGTGCTGCCGAAGAACATCTGGCAGTACGTCGTCCAGATCCCCCGCATGGCCGAGCTCGGCCGCGTGTTCGTCCTCCAGGGCGGCACGCAGAAGAACATGGCCGCGCTGAAGGCGCAGGTCGACTATATCGAGAAGCGCGTCCCGAACGCCGAGGTCTACCTCCACCCGCACACCGGCGAGGCCGGTGCGATCGGTGCCGCGTTCGAGGCACTTCGCAAGACGCGCCGCCTCGGCAAGACGACGTTCGTCGGCCTCGATCTGGCGATCGACATCGCGTACACGTCGACCAACGACGAGAACACGCGCTGCAACTTCTGCCCGAACAACTGCTCGCGCACGTTCATCGACACGAAGACCCTCGACGGCAAGACGGCTCGCTACATCTCGGGCTTCTCGTGCGAGAAGGGCACCGTCGAGAACATGGACGCGCTGAAGCTCCTCAACAAGGAGCGCGGCAAGCGCATGAAGCAGTACCCGAACCTCGTCGACTACGAGGCCAAGCTCGCGTTCAAGAGCTTCTACGAGCACGCGCCGATGCCGGAGCACGGCACGCCGGTGAAGGACATCGTCGTGAAGCGCACGCTGCTCGGCGCCGTCCGCCACAAGCCGGTCGAGCGGCCGTTCCAGCGCGCGAGCGCGGACGTGTGGGCCAAGCGCCGTGACGTTCGCGTCGGTATCCCGCGCGTCCTGAACCTGTACTCGACCGGTCCGTTCTGGCGCGCGTACTTCGAGACGATCGGCGTCGACTCGCGCAACGTCGTGTTCAGCGACGAGACGTCCGAGGAGATGTGGCAGGCCGGCTGCAAGTACGGCTCGGTCGATCCTTGCTACCCGAGCAAGGTGTGCCAGGCGCACATCCACAACCTCCTGTTCAAGCACCACGAGAAGAAGCCGCTCAACTACATCTTCTTCCCGGCGATCACGCACATCCCGACGTTCATCGTGAACCAGATGGACACGGCGAGCTGCCCGGTCGTCTCGGGCACGCCGAAGGTCATCCGCGCCGCGTTCACGAAGGAGACCGACTTCTTCGCCGAGCGCGGCATCAGCTACCTCGACACGGCGGTGACGCTCAACGAGCCGCTGATGTGCAAGAAGCAGATGTTCGACGAGTTCGGCCCGCTGCTCGGCCTCACGCAGGACGAGAGTGACTTCGCGATCGACGAGGCGTTCAAGGCCGTCCAGGCGTTCGAGGACGAGATGGAGCGCAAGGGTCGCGAGATCCTCGACGAGGTGACGCGCGAGAACCGCGTCGCGCTCGTCATGCTCGGCCGCCCGTACCACAACGATCCGGGCCTCAACCACTCGGTGCTCGAGGAGTTCCAGGCGCTCGGATACCCGATCCTGTCGATGCGCTCGCTGCCGCGTGACAAGGCGACGATGGATCGCCTGTTCGCGGAGGACATCGCGAAGGGCGTGATCGAGAGCGGTCTCGACGTCACCGACGTGTGGCCCGAGAACTACTCGACCAACTCGGTGCAGAAGGTGTGGGCGGCGAAGTACGCCGCGCGCCACCCGAACCTCGCCTGTCTCGATCTCTCGAGCTTCAAGTGTGGCCACGACGCGCCGACCTACGGCCTGATCGATTCGATCATCGCCTCGGCGAGCAAGGCCTACTCGGCGCTGCACGACATCGATGCGAACAAGCCGTCCGGCTCGATCAAGATCCGCGTGAAGACGTACGCGTACACGCTGATGCTCCTCAAGGAGAAGCTCGAGGACCAGTCGGCCAAGAAGGTCGAGCTCGATCGTTCGGTGACGACGAAGAAGCTCGATCTGATGCGGTCGCTGCAGGCGAAGCTCGCAGGCGTCGGTCGCACCGATGACAAGCTCGACGGCGAAGTGAAGGCGCTCGAGCAGCAGGTCGCCGTGTGGCTGGCCGAAGAAAACGCCAAGAACCCGAAGGCCCGGAAGCTGGCCTCTCTCAATGTGATCAAGGAAAGCGGCGCTGGCTCCAGCGCTGCCGGTCTATCAGGACGCGCGAACACCCTCGCAAAAGCACGCAGCGAGCAGGACTAAGGAAAAGGCATAACCATGAGCACGACCAACGACAAGAACGGAAGCAACCTCGACCCGACGTCGATCGAGGCGATCGAGGCGGAGCTGCAGAAGTTCGAGCTCGAGGAGCGCAAGCGCCTCGGCCTGCCCGTCGAGAACTCCAAGCACTGGTTCGACGCCGTCCCGCGCGAGTTCACTCGTGATCAGCGCGAGCACACGACGATCCTCGTGTCGGGCCTGACGATGGCGCACGACCTGTTCATCCAGGCCGCGCTGCGTGGCATTGGCTACAAGGTCCTCGCGATGGACACGCCGGATAACGACGCGCTCCAGTACGGACGCGAGTACGGCAACCGCGGCCAGTGCAACCCGACGTACTTCACGGTCGGCAACCTCGTGAAGTACCTCGACGGTCTTCGCGACCGCGGCATGTCGAAGCAAGAGATCGTGAAGAACCACGTGTTCATCACGGCCGGCGCCTGTGGTCCCTGCCGCTTCGGCACGTACGTCACCGAGTACCGCAAGGCGCTCCGTGACTCGGGCTTCGACGGCTTCCGCGTCCTCCTGTTCCAGCAGACCGGCGGCCTCAAGCAGGCGACCGGCGAGGGCGTCGGTCTCGAGATGAACCCGACGTTCTTCTGGGGCGTCGTTCGCGCGATCCTCATCGGCGACAGCCTGAACGCGCTCGGCTACCGCATCCGTCCGTACGAGGTCGAGCCCGGCGCTGCCGACCGCGCGCTCGAGACGAGCAAGAAGATCATCTCGGACGCGTTCGAGAACAACACCTCGCTCCCCGTCGCGCTCTACAAGGTGCGCCGCGTGATGGGCAAGGTGAAGGTCGACCGCACGAAGGCCAAGCCGCGCGTCGGCATCATCGGCGAGTTCTGGGCGATGACGACGGAAGGCGACGGCAACTACGGCCTGCAGCGCTTCCTCGAGGCCGAGGGCGCCGAGCCCGACATCCAGATCGTCACCGCGTGGCTGCTCTACATGATCTGGCAGGGTCGCTACGACACCGGCCTGCGCGCGAAGCTCCGCGGCGCCGACAAGGCGTTCAAGGACGCCGACGGCAAGCAGGCGGTCGGTGGCTCGAAGTTCAGCCTCGCCGGCGTCGACGTGCGCAAGCGCATGGCCTCGCTGTGGGCGGGCGAGAAGGTCCTCCACGGCCTGTTCCAGACGATCGCCAAGGCGATGGGCCTTGCCGACTACCACCTGCCGAACATGGACGAGATCGCCGAGGTCTCGCACGCGTTCTACGACAACAACCTCCGTGGCGGCGAAGGCCACATGGAGATCGGCAAGCTGATCCAGAACGTCGCCTACTCGAAGGTCAACATGACCCTCTCGGTGAAGCCGTTCGGATGCATGCCGTCCTCGTCGGTCTCCGACGGCATCCAGTCGTTCATCACCGAGCTCTATCCGCAGGGCATCTTCCTGCCGATCGAGACGAACGGTGATGGCGCGGTCAACGTCTACAGCCGCGTCCAGATGCAGCTGTTCAAGGCCAAGCAGCTCGCCCAGAAGGAAGTCGACAAGGCGCTCGCCGACGTCGGCATGACGATGGACGAGGTTCGCGCCTACCTGAAGAAGCACCCGGCGCTGATGCACCCGTTCCACCGCTCTCCGCACAAGGCCGGCTGCACCGCGGCTGACCTCGTGTACGAGGTGGGCGCGCGCAAGAACCGCCTGTCGTTCCTCAAGGAGCGCGTCGTCGCCCTCGTCACCGGCAAGGAGACGAAGGAGCACGAGCAGGCGCACATCAAGCTGCTCCAGGTCGCGCGCAACGCGGCCGCGAAGACGCGCAAGAAGAACAGCGTCGTCTCCGTGGCTCCGGCCGTCGATCCGGAAGATCAGGCGGCGCCGCCGATTCCGGCTGGCCGCAAGAGCCTCCGCGTCGTGAACTGAGGCCATGGGTCTTCTCGACTCCGTACGAGCGCGGGCCCATGCCGCGCTCGAGCGCGTTCCGGGCAAGGTCGGCGACAGGCTGCGCGGTCTCAACGAGACGCTCGGTCGGCCGCTGGCCGATGCGGACGAGCTCGACGACCGCCGCGCATTCGTCGACCGCGCATCGGCGCCTGCCGCTGCGGCGCCCGTGGCGTCGACCCGCGAGGCTGCCCCGGTGCTCGTCTTCTATATGGACAAGCAGAAGCGCGACGTCACGAAGCTGACGGAGATCCTCGATGCGAACGGTGTCACGTACACCGCGACCAACATCCAGGAAGACCCTGCGGCGCAGTACGCTGTGCGGCGCGACAGCAACGGTCACCGTCTGCCGGTCGTGTTCATCGCCGGCGAGTGCATCGGCGGGCGATCCGAGCTCGTCAACGCAGCGACGTCGGGCGAGCTGAAGAAGAAAGTCTTCGGCTAGCCCGTAGGTAGCCCGCTGTGGGTGGGGCTGGTGTCAACGCTGGGTCGCGTGTCGTCGCCAGAACCCACCACAGCCATCGTGTCTCGCGACCCGATCGGTATCCCAACTAGTCGATCTCAATAGGTCGACACGGTGGAATGGCACATGCTAGTGAACCCGATCATGCGTCGACTCACGTTGGTCATGACCGGTGCTGCGGTCGTTGCTTTAACCTCGGGGGTGGTGGGATGGTTCGCGACACGACTCCTCGTCGATCTCGTCTAGCGACGGCGATCGGCTTCGTTCTGCTCTCGAGCGCGTGCGCCGAGTCTCGGCTGCCCCCGCGCTCTCCTGTTCCCGAGCCGAGCCATCGCTCGCTCGGCCACCTCGCGGATGCCTGGCAGTCCGGGTACCCGGAGCAATATCCGGTAGCCGAGGTCCACGCGGCCAAGGCAACCGACATCCTCGCCGACGATCCGGCGATGGCGCCGATGCGGCCCGCGCCGCCGCTGCCGCTCTCGGAGGGCGGCAAGGAGTTCCGGCGCCGGGTCCTGCCCGAGGCCTCTCAGCCGCCTCCCGAGCCGCCGGCGCCGTTCGTCGCGCCGCCGCTATCCGAGCCCGAGCTCGACACGACGCCCGTCTCGCCGGAGCAAGCGTCGGAGATCGAGACGCAGACGATCGAGAGCGCCGACAAACCAGTTC
>JAEWJO010000221.1 GCA_023386455.1 Pseudomonadota bacterium
CCGCTACCTCGCCCTGCGCGCGGTCGTCCGGCTCGGCTGTCGTGCCCGCGCGGTCGGCCCCCACGGCGCGGACCTGCTCGGCCAGCTCGCCCGCTCTGCCCTGCGCGACGCCGGCATCGACACCGAGCTGCTCCGCCCGGTCGGCACGTCCGCCTGCGAGATCGTGACGGTCGCAGGTGACGGCACGCTCCGCACGCGCTACGCGGGCGACACCGGCGAGGCGGTCGCGTTCGATCCGGCCGTCGCGATCGCGGGCGCGTCCTCCGTCTTGATCGACGGCACCGCGCCGGTCGAGCAGCTGCGCGCCGCCGAGCTCGCGAAGACGCAGAAGCTCCCCGTGATCCTCGACGTCGGCGAGCTGCGCGACGGCACGAGCGAGCTGATCGCGGCGAGCGATATCCTGATCATCTCGGAGCGCGCCGCGGGCGACCTCGCCCCGCGCGGCGAGCTGACCGACGCACTCGCCGAGATCGTCCAGCTCGGCCCGCGCGCCGTCGTGATCACGCTCGGCGAGAAGGGCGCGATCGGCCGCCACGGCGATCAGGTCGTGCGCTGCCCGGCGTTTCCGTCGGACGTCCTCGACTCGTACGGCGCCGGCTCGGTGTTCCACGGCGCGTTCGCCGCGGCGCTGCTGAGCGAGCTGCCGTTCGGACGCTGCATCGAGCTCGCATCGGCCGCCGCCGCGCTGTCGCTGCGCGAGCTCGGGCCGTGGCATGCGATGCCGAGCCGCGACGACGTGCTCGCGCTCGTCCGGACGCGCCGCTAACGCTTCTTGATCGGCAGGCCGACGTCGCTGGCCTCGAGCCGGAAGTGCGCCTCGGCGGCCGCCATCTGCTCGGCCTCCTTCTTCGACTTGCCGACCGCGCGCGCCCACTCGTCGGTACCGATCGTCACGGCGACGACGAACCGCTTGTCGTGATCGGGGCCGAGCTCCTGGACGACGTGATACGTCGGCGTCGCCTTGAGCCGCGCCTGCGATGTCTCCTGCAGGCGTGTCTTGAAGTCGTAGAAGTTCTTGAGCTCGACGCTCGCGATCTTCGCGCCGAGCACGCGGTCGATCATGTCCCACGCGGAGTGGTAGCCGCCGTCGAGGTAGACGGCGCCGATCAGTGCCTCGAACATGTCTGCGAGGATCTTCGGCTTGTCGCGGCCGCCCGACTTCTCCTCGCCCTTGCCGAGCAGGATCCACTTCCCGATCTCGAGCTGCTTGGCGACCTCGGAGAGCGCCGCCTCGCTGACGATCTGCTGGCGGGTGACGCTGAGGTCACCCTCGTGCGCCTTCGGGAAGCGCGTCATGACGCGGTGGCTGACGACGAGGTCGAGCACGGCATCTCCGAGGAACTCGAAGCGCTCGTTGTCCTCCGGCCGCACGTCCCCCTGCTCGTTGCACCACGACGGATGGCGCAGCGCCGTCTCGAGCAAGGCGCGGTCCTTGAACGAGTAGCCGAGGACGGCTTCGAGCGCGGAGTAGTCGGCCACGACGCGACCCATGATACCCTCGGATCCACCCGTGGAAGCGCTGCGCGAGCGTTTCGGCAAGTACCACGTCCTCGAGAAGATCGCGCAGGGCGGGATGGCCGAGGTCTACAAGGTGAAGACCATCGGCATCGCCGGGTTCGAGAAGATCCAGGCGCTGAAGCGGATCCTGCCCTCGTCGGCGCGCGAGGGCCGGTTCATCCGGAGCTTCATCGACGAGGCGCGGATCGCCGTCGAGCTCACGCACCGCAACATCGTCCAGGTGTTCGACTTCGGAAAGGCCGACGGCGAGCTGTTCATGGCGATGGAGCTGATCGAGGGGCGCGACCTGCGCACCGCGATCACCCAGGCCGTCGCCCGCGACTTTCTGTGCCCGATCCCGGTCGCGTCGTACGTGATCGGCGAGGTCGCCGCCGGCCTCGACTACGCCCACCGCAAGACCGACGGCTACGGCGGCACGCTCGGCATCGTCCACTGCGATGTGTCGCCGTCGAACGTGATGCTGTCGGCCGATGGCTACGTGAAGATCCTCGACTTCGGCATCGCGCGCGCGTCGTTCTCGTCGGCGCTCGAGCGGCGGCGACTCCGCGGCAAGCCGCGCTACATGGCGCCGGAGCAGACGCTCGGCGAGCCGCCGACCGCGCAGGCCGACGTGTTCGCGCTCGGGATCATCGCGTGGGAGCTGTTCACCGGGCTGCCGCTCTATCGCGGCCACGACGTCAAGTCGATCCTCGAGGCCGTCCGCCGCACCGATCCGCCGCGCGTCGATCGGATGAACCCGAACGTGCCGCCCGAGATCGTCGACGCGATCGCGACGGCGCTGAGCCGCGAGCCACCGCTGCGGGGTACGGCGGCGGATCTCGCGGCCGCGTGCTCGCGCGTCGCGATGACGTCGGGTGCGCGGCAGCTCGCCGCGTGGCTCGGCGAGCTCGATACGCGCGCCGGCAGCGGGAGCGTGTCGTGGAACGGGACGCCGGCATCGGTCAGCGTGCCGAAGGCCGGCGTGACGCCGACGATGTCGATGTCGGTGTCCGCGAACACGCCGCCCGTCCGCCCGTCGACGCGCTCGCTGAGCGGCTCGCTCGCGAGCGTGCAGCCAGCGCCGAGCGACTTCGGCGAGGGCACGCCCGGGCACCTGGACATGTTGCCGATCGGCGAGCGCACGGCGACCGTCGTCATCGAGCACCACCATCGGTTCGGACCCGAGCTGACGACCTCGGTCGTCACCGCGATCGCGCCGGCCCAGCCCGAGCGCGCGATGACCGATCGCGAGCGCGCGACGACGTACGAGCCGTATCGCCGCGAGCCGACCGCGAGCATCAGCACGCACGCGGCGCCGTACGGTCTCGACCTGACGGGCAGCGTGATCGCACCGCCGCCTCCGCCGCCGGCGC
>JAEWJO010000225.1 GCA_023386455.1 Pseudomonadota bacterium
CCCGTGCACTACGTAGATCTCGCGCGAACGACGTACGTCGCGCGACGTACGCGAGCGCGTGGTGCAGCGTTTTGTTGCAGTACGTAGCGAGCGGTAGCTGATCGAATTGCCACTCGACGAACACGACTCGTTTGCGTTTCAATCGTCGTGCATGCCGCAAATCGCTGCACGGAGATCGCGAAGGACGAGACGTGTTCTCGACGAGAAAACGCGTCGTACGTCCGCGCGACGGACTCGAGAGTCCGTTCGACGGACAGTTTGGTCCCCGTAGAGTCCGTTGGTCGGACCCTTCGTTTTGCCCCGAGCGTCCGTCGATCGGACCCCATAGTCCGCCAAACGGACCGTGCGTCAGACCACGTACGTCCGCGAGCCGGACCTGCCGTCCGTGCTGCGGACCCAGGGGTCCGAGCGGCGGACTTGTTCGACACACTGTGCGGTGTCGCTACACTCGAAACGAGCTCGCCGGGACGACCCGAGGTGCTGTTGAAAGGCCTGTCAACAAGTGCCTCGCAGGCCCGGGTTATTCACAAGCGACTTTGCACCTAACGTCCCGATTTATCAGGAGGGGTCGAGATCGGAGGGTGCCCTGTGAACAAGTTGTGATCCCGGTGTGCCGGGGTGTTCCGGGAGCGACGGCGCTTCAATAACTTAGGCTATATGTGGCGCGAGGTGGAGGCTCCACCTACATCGTGTGATGGCCTACGCGCTCCCGGTCGGGAGTTTGTCCGGAGTCGATCGGGAGCGAGCGCGAGAGTCACGCTCACTGAGGTCGACTCGCGCGCCAAACTGAAGGTGCATCGATCGGCGGCACCCGCCCCCTGGGGTTCAGGGCGCGCCGGCAGGACCGGCGTCCGCGGACACCGCGCCGGACGCATCAGGAACGCCGCCATCGCTCGCAGACGGCTCCTGGCCGAGCTTCACGAGGCGACACGCCTCGTCGTCCTTGCGGTCACACGCGCGCTGCAGGAGCTCCTGGCCGCGACGAGGGTCCTTCGGGATGCCGACGCCCTCCATCGCCATCGCACCGAGCACGCGACACGCGATCGCGTCATCTCCCGTACACGCGCGCTCGAGCCAGACGGCGGCTGCGCTCGTCGAGCGCGGGAGGCCGCGCGCCTCGAGGTACGCGATGCCGATCTGGCGGCACGCCGTCGGATCGCCGGAGTCACAGCCGAGCCGGTAGTGGACGATCGCGGCCTTCGCGTGAGACGCACCGTTCTTCACGGCGAGCTGCGTGTCGAGGTCACCGGCGTTCGTGCACGCGAATGGAACCTTGCCCTTGCAGGCAGCGTCGAGGAGCTTCGCCGCGCGCGGCAGGTCGGCGGGGATGCCACGGCCATCGCGCAGCATGAGGCCGAGGTTTCTGCACGACAGGACGAAGCCGCGATCGCAGGCCTTCTGGTAGACGTCGACGGCGCGCGGCACGTCCTTCGGCACGCCCATGCCCTCGGCGATCGCGAGCGCGAGGTGATTGCACGCGGACAGGTTGCCGCCGTTGCAGGCCTGGCCGAACAGCGCGGCCGCGCGGCGCAGATCGGGCGAGACGCCGGTGCCCTCGGTGTACATGACACCGAGGCTGCGGCAGGCCTCGAGATCGCCGGCGACGCACTTCTTGTCGAACTTGCCCGCGAGCTCGCTCGGGTCGACACCGCCGGCATCGCCTCCCGCGTCGTGACGGGCGCTCTTGCGCTTGCTGCAGGCCACCAGCGTCAGCGTCGCGAGGATCGCCACGAGGATCGCGCGGTTCATCGGCGCGAGTCGTACCACGATGTCGCGCTCACTTCGTCACCGCCGGGTACACGGTGTTCGTGTACGCGCGCTCGGCGTGAGGGCCCGTGCCGGGCACGAGCGCGAACGCGCCGAGGATCGCACCGGAGACGACGATCGCCGCGACCAGTCCGCGCCAGCCCGCGCTGCGCTGGATCGCCCAGCCGGCGAGGCCGAGCGTCGCCGCGAGAAACGGCACGATGCCGGCGATACCCGCGATGCCGAGCGCGCCGCCGACGTTCGGTGCGACCGCGTTGTCGCCGAGCAGCCGGAACGTGACCTCGTAGAGCGGGTTCTTCAGCGAGTCGGGCCAGTACGGAAACGTCGCCGCACCGAGCGAGTAGATCGCGATCGCCGACAGCGCCGTTCCGAACAGCGCGCCGAGTACGAGCGGCCGATCGTGCGCGGCGGTGAAGCACGCCGCGACCAGCGGCAGCATGAACGGCAGCATCGCGGTGATGTAGCGCGGGCCCATGCCCCACCCTGCTCGCCACATCGCGAGCGACGTGACGAACAGGATGTAGATCACCGCGATCGATGCGCACGTGATCACGACGGCGCGCGACCGCCGCCACAGGATCACGCCGCCCGGGATCGCGAGCGCGAGCCACGGCGACAGCGACAGCAGGCCGTTGTCGGCGGCGAACATCGAGCCCCAGAACGCGTCGCTGCGCAGGTGGCTCATGCCGAGGAAGCCCTGCTTGTGGAAGTGCGCGAACGTCGTCGACGCGTCGTAGCCGGTCTTCAGCGGGCCGCCGAAACACTGCGCGTGGTACCAGAGCAAGAACGCGATCGGGATCGCGGCAAACACCGCGGCGATCGCGAGTGCCTTCGGCAGCTCGGCCCGGCGCGGCCACATCAGGTAGACGAGGTGGACGATCAGCGGGACGCCCGCGAACGCCGCCTGGTAGTCGACGAGCGGAGCCGCGCCTGCGAGGAAGCCGACCGCCGCCATCGCGCGCAGCGAGCGCTTGCCCTCCGCGACCTCGACGCCGAGGATCCACGCGCTCGCGATACAGATCGCCGCGAGCTGATGCGAGTAATAGAGGAGCGTGAACGTCATCGCCATCGAGCCGAGCGCGTAGGCGATGACGACGAGACGGCGCACCGCGGGATCGGGCGCGAAGCGCGCGAGGAATCCCCAGAGCAGATAGAGGAACGCGAGCGACGGCAAGACGCCCGCGACGACACGACAGATCCAGAGCGAGACGGCCAGGCTCGGTTCGCCGGCGACCGCGCTGACCGCGGCGTAGACCGGGACCGCGAGGAGCGAGCTGCCGGGCGACTTGTTCGAGTACAGGTGGCCGGCGTGCGGCGACACGTCGGCGGTGCCGCCCCAGCGCGCGACGCCGCGATCGATCGCGAACGTGCCGTCGTGAACCATCGCCTTCACGAGGTAGACGCGCGGCAGCTCGTTCGCGGACTGGATCCGAGGGAAATACGGAACGACCCAGAGGTACGCGACCGCGATCGCCGCGAGCCAGCCGTACTGCGCGAGCAGTTGCCGGGGACGAGCGATGCGCGTGGGCGGCACGTCGGGCACGTGGTCCACGAACGTGATACCACCGGATCGATGCTGTTCGACACTGCGGTCTGCCGTGCGTGATCCGTGCGACGAACCGGCGCAGGCGACGCGAGGCGTCCGCATGCCGCGCTACGGCAGCGCGCGCTCGGCGATCGTCGCAGACGTCGGCCGTGCGATCACGATGGCGACCTGCGGCGCACTCGCGTTCGCGCCGGTCGAGTACGCGCTGACGCTGTGGGCGTACGCGGGGTCGATCGAGCTCGCGAGCAAGCTCCGGCTGATCGCGCTGACGCTGACCCTGACGCTGTGGCTGTGGCTCGCGCTCGTGGTCGCGACGAGCGCCGCGATGATCGTCGGCCGGCTCGCGCGCGGCACGTTCTCCCCGGCGCACGCGCGCGGCATCGGCTGGTTCGTCCCCTCGCCCGCCATCGCCGGCGTGCGGCCCGGCGTCCCGCGCCTGTGGGCGACGCTCGCGACGCTCGGCGCGGTCGGCCTGATCGTCCAGCGCGGCACGGTGTGGGCGACGCTCCACTACCAGGAGGTCCAGCTCCGCGGCCTCCTGATCGCCGGCATCGCGCTCGTCGCGTTCGGGCTCGGGTTCCCGCTGCGCCGGCTGTTCGGCAGCGCCGCGGAGATCGCCGCCGCGGCGATGCCGGTCGCGCTGCGGCCGTACAGCCCGCTCGGCCGCTGGC
>JAEWJO010000250.1 GCA_023386455.1 Pseudomonadota bacterium
GGGCGCATCGGGCCTCGATCCGAACGCGCGCGCGGCGGGCGGCAACTTCAACCAGAACGGCGGCGAGGGTGGCCTCGGCGGGCAGGGCACCGCGAAGAACGGCGACCCCGGCGTCACGGCGGCCAACGGCGGCGGTGCCGGCGGCGGCAGCGTCGGTGTCATCCGCCTGTTCCAGGCGACGTCGATCGGCGGGACCGTCTCGCCGGCGCCGCTCTAGAAGTAGAACCGCAGGCCGATTCCACCGTCGAGGTCGGCGGTGTCGTGGTTCCGGTTGGTGTCGATGACCGTCAGCTTGAGCGCGATCTCGAAATACAGCTCGAGCGGCGTGCGGCGAAACCGCAGGCCGAGCTCGGCCGGAATGCGCACGGCGACGTTGATGTCATCCTGGTAGAAGCGATCGTCGTCGAAGATCGCGACGCCGATGCCGAGGCGCAGCGGCACGAGCACGCTCCGGCCGCGCGAGACGAGCGGCGTGACGAGGTACGTCGCGTGGCCGTACGCGCCGTGGTCGACGTCGCGCCAGTGGCTGTACCAGCCAAACAGCAGGTCGAGTGCCGAGTTGTGGGAGAGGTCGAGCTTGACGTCGAGGCCGGTAGGTTCGCCGAAGAACGCGCCGATGCCGACTTCCGCCCGCGCCGTCGTCGGAACCGAGACGAACGCGAGCATGGCAATGATCACGAGCTTGCGCATCCGGTCATCCTAACGCGACTTCCCCACCCGCCGCTCCACCTGTATCCGCGCTCACGTCAGTGACGTTGCGAGACGAGGTAGTGCATCTCCACACCGCGCGTCCACGAGGAGCGTCGCGTGTGGATCGCCGCGCGTCGGTCCGCGATTCAAGATCGCGACGGGCACGCCGCGCTCGGCCGCGCGCCGCACGAAGCGGTAGCCCGAGAACACGGTGAGCGACGAGCCGACGACGAGCAGCAGCTCCGCGCGATCGAACAGCGCCCACGCCGCGTCGAGCGTCGGCCTCGGCACGCTGCCGCCGAAGAACACGACGTCCGGCATCAGCACGCCGTCGCACTCCGTGCACGCGACGAACACGAAGCTCTCGACGAGCTCGTCGGGCAGATCGACGTCGCCGTCCGGGGCGATTGTCGCCATCCGCGCCCGCGCCGGCCAGGTCGGGTTGGCGGCGAGCAAGCGATCCTGCAGGTCCGTGCGTCGCGTGATCGCGCCGCACTGGAGGCATCGCACGCGCGCGAGTGCGCCGTGCAGCTCGACGACGTCGCGGCTGCCGGCCACCGTGTGCAGGCTGTCGACGTTCTGCGTGATGAGCCCCTCGATCACGCCGGCGTGCTCGAGCGTGGCGAGCGCGCGATGACCGTCGTTGGGCTGTGCGGCCGCGAGCCGGGGCCAGCCGAGCAGCGAGCGCGCCCAGTAGCGGCGGCGGTTGTCTTCCTTGTCGACGAACTCGCGGTGCTGGATCGGTGCGCGCGGACGAGGTGGCGTGTCGATGCCGCGATAGTCCGGGATGCCGGACTACGTCGAGCATCCGGCACCCGTCAGCGCGACGACGCGCTTTCCGCGCGCGAGCTGGGCCAGGGTCGCGACATCCATCGCGACGTTCTTAGCATTCCTGCGGGAGGCCGTTACCCCTCCGCGAGGGGAGCACTCACTTCTTGCCCGCGACCGTCGAGTACAGCGGCGCCTGTTGCGCCTGCTTCTCGGTCACTGCGAACGACTCGGCGTCCGACGGGAACGATCCACCGCGGACCTCCCCGACGTACTGGGACACGGCGTCCTTGATCGTCGCACCGAGCGTCGCGAACCGGCGCACGAAGCGCGGCTTGAACGTCTCGTCCATCCCGAGCATGTCGTAGCTGACGAGCACCTGGCCGTCGCACGCGACACCGGCACCGATCCCGATCGTCGGGATCGTCAGCGCCTCGGTGATCTCGCGCGCGATGTCCGCGGGGATCGCCTCGAGGACGATCGCGTAGCAGCCGGCCTCCTCGAGCGCGCGCGCATCGGCGAGCAGCTTCTCGCGACCACCGGTCTCGCGGCCCTGGACCTTGAAGCCACCGAGCTGGTGGAAGCTCTGCGGCGTCAGGCCGATGTGGCCCATCACCGGGATGCCCGCGCCGACGAGGCGGCGGACGAGGTCGGCGTACTGCGCGCCGCCTTCGAGCTTCACCGAGTGACAGCCGCCCTCCTTGATCAGCCGGCCGGCGTTCGCCATGCCCTGCTCGATCGAGGACTGATAGGACATGAACGGCATGTCGCCGACGACGTGCGCGCGCTTGGCGCCCCGTACGACGGCGCGGCAGTGGTAGGCCATCTCCTCGAGCGTGACCGGGAGCGTCGTGTCGTTACCCTGCACGACCATGCCGAGCGAATCTCCGACGAGGAGCACGTCGGCTCCGCCTTCGTCGAGCAACCGCGCGAACGTCGCGTCGTACGCGGTCAGTACGGCGATCTTCTCGCCTCGCTCTTTCATCTGCCGGAGGGTGTGGATGGTGACCTTCTGGGTCTTCATTCCGCCCGACCTTTCTTCTGTTTTCGTGTAGCTCGCTACGTCGCGTGTCCCGCGCCGGAACATCCGGCTACGAGCACCTTTCGGCTACTTGCAGGAACCCTAGCATTTCCCCGGTCAGATGGGGGATAGCGAAAAATTGATACGGACGCGGGCGTCGTCGCCGGTACAGGTGATGGTCGCGTCGCGGCGCCAGCCGGTCTCGAACGGCAGGACGACGAGGTCGCTGCAGATCGTGTCGTCGGGCGACAAGTCGTCTTCATCCTTGAGGTTCGCGCGCAGCTTGATCGCCTGGCCGGCCTGGGGAACGACGCTCAGGATGCTGTCGGCGATCGGCTGGCCGAACTGGCTGCCCTCGCGGATGACCGCGTACTGAGAGCTGCTCTTGTTGAACAGCACGGCCGCGTCGGAGCCCTCGGCGGTGATGTTGCCGTAGAGCTCGAGATCCGAGCCCGCATCGCCACCGGCCGAGTCGACCGCGATCGAGTTGAGGACGATGCGGACCTTCTGGGAGACGCGCGTGCAGGTCTTGAGATCGTAGTCGGTGGTCTCCGACATGCGCGCGGGCGAGTTGTCCTTCAGGTAGTTCAGCTTGTACGCGATCGGCGCGCCCGGCGACTCCTTCGAGTAGTTGCCGCCGGCCTTGATGAACGCGATCAGCTTCTCGTAGCTGTCGATCGTCTGCACCGCCGTGCCGGCATCACCGCCGAGGATGAACGCGGTGATCTTGCTCTTGCTGATGATGTCCTTGTACGTGACCGACACCTGGCCCGAGACGTCGGCGCCACCGGAGTACGCGAACTCGAGCGCGGCGCCCATCTCCTCCGCCGAGTACTCCGACTCGAACGTGAATACGACCATGCGGCCGTACGTGATCGACGAGACGTAGACCGGCGGGCGCGTCTCGTCCATGTGCTGCTTCACGTCGTCGAGTGTCACGCCGTCGTGGAACAGCGCGCTCGGCGTCTGCGGCGCGTCGAGATCGACCGTGTAGTACGCCTGCGTGTAGCGGACGAGGTAGTGCGAGCGGATCTGCTGATTGGAGAAATTGAACGCCGTCTTGAGGCTCGCGACGCCGAGGCCCCAGCTCGCCTGGACGCCGAGCGCCATGTTGAGCTGCTCCTCGGAGTGGACCTGCTCGATCTCCGAGTAGAGGTTCGCCGGCGTCGAGCCGGTGATCTGCGTATCGAGGATGCCCGCGAGCGCCTCGCGATACGACGACAGGCTCGGCGCCTCGATCGTCGCCTGCTTGGAGCCGGCGAGGTTCTCGAGGCTCACCGAGATCGTCTCGGGCTTGCGCGGCAAGACCTGCTGCGTGAACAGGCCCGTGAGCACCGAGTCCGCGCTGACGAGCGCGCCCGGCCACAGCGAGTCGGAGTTCGCGGCGTACGCGACGATCCGGTCGTACTGGCGCGTCTCCTTCAGGTTCTCCGTCGTGCACTGGTAGTCGCCGTCGCGCGCCGGATCGCTCGTCGGACCCTGGATGACCTGCGGCGGCTCGACGGGCAGGTACGGCAACGAGGCGATGTACGCGTCGATGTCGTCTCCCGCCGGGAACGACTCGGCGCCGACCTCCGTGCTGCAAGCACCCGCCAGACCACAGAGGAGAGACATGACCGGGAACCAGGTGGAACGGCGCATCGTGGCGCAGTGCAATAGCAAGCAGCTGGCCAGACCGATTTCCGGACGTCTCGCGTACTTGGTCTCGGGCACGTCGTACCCACGGGCTCGTCGACCTGGCCAGTCGATCAGCCACTGCGTAAGATTCACTTGGTGAAACCGATGTCTGCGCTGGTGATCGCCGCGGTGATCGCCGCGTGCGGAGGCGAGCGCGACGACCGCCGGACGCCAGCGGGCAGCGGCACTGTCGGCTCGGCGCGGCACTCGATCGACGTGACGAGTCGCGATCCGGCGTACGCGATCCGCGGCGTCGAGGCGACGTGGGTGAAGACCGCGCTGCAGGTCGGCTACCGGGTCGAGACCGCGAACGCGGGGCCGGTCGCCGGCGAGATCAAGTGCCGGGTCGGCGGCTACAACGTCGTGTACCCGGCGCTACCCGGCGGGCGCACCGGTGCCCGCCAGGTCGCGGTGTTCCGGCCCGAGCCGTTCGCGGCGCAGGGCTCGCCGTGCGAGGTCGTGTTCCGAGCGGACGATCGGATGATCGCGGCCGCCTGCGTGACCGGCGACCGCATCGCCGATGGGATCTGCCCGGCGGGCTCGTTCCCGCCGCCGCCGCGCCAGTCGCGCAACGACGTCGAGCTCGCGCAGGCCTCGCTCGAGCTCCGCGAGTCGACCGCGGTGTTCACGGCGCTGTGGACGATGACGCTGCCGCTCGAGAGCGGACGCCACTTCGTCGCGCAGGTCCGCTGCACCGACGACAGCGGCACGCTCGTCGGCGAGGCGACGCTGCCGGTGCTCGCGCTCGAGCGCATGCCGGCAGGCGCGTCGGTGTACGGCCCGGTCGTGATCCCACTCGAGCGCACGCCCGCGGCGACGGCGCGCTGCGAGCTGCGCATCCTGTCGCGGCCGGCGACGCCGCCGATCGACGACATGAGGCACGGGACGTACTGCGCGACGCCGTCGGGCGTCGTCGTCGGTCCCTGCAGCTGAGGCGCTACGGGCAGCCTTCGACGATCAGAGCCGAGAAACCGGTGGTGTCAGGGGTACCGAGGTGAAACGGCCCCGTGCAGGTCGGTCGCTCGCGCGCAGACGGCTCGCCCGGCGATCCGTCGTCTCCGTCCGGGTTTCGCTCGAAGATCCTCACCTGATGATCGACGGCGATGAGGAACGTGTCGACGTAGAACCCGTACGCGTCCTGCCTCGACGACCTCGTCAGGGCGAGCGTGCCGGTCGCGTACGCGTCGTTCATGCACGCGAGCATCTCGTCCGACGAGATGTGAGAGGTGTAGCCGTCCTCGTATTCCGCGCAGACCTTCGGATGGCTCGCGAGCAGGCCCTCGAGGCGGTCGAGATCCGATTCGGCACACGCGGCGAGCGCGAGCAGGGCCAGGGCCAGGCGCATGGCCGAGCTTACCTCTTCGCGGCCTTCGGTTTCGGTGTGGTCTTCGCGGCCTTCGTCGGTGGCGCTTCTTCCTCGGGCGCGCCACCGATCCATCGCTTGCGGCGGAAGTACCAGAGGATCACGCCGACGGTGACCGCCATCACAGCGAGCGCGAACGGGTAGCCCATCACCCAGCTCAGCTCGGGCATGTGCTTGAAGTTCATCCCGTAGAGGCCGGCGATGAACGTCAGCGGCAGCATCACCGTCGAGATCATCGTCAGCGTCTTCATGATCTCGTTCATCCGGTTCGACTGGACGGTGAGGTACGCCTCGAGTGCGCTCGTCACGAGGTCGCGATAGCTCTCGATCAGATCGTTGATGCGGAGGAAGTGATCGTAGACGTCGCGATAGAACGGCATCGTCTCGCGCGGGAGCTCCTCGAACTCGCCGCGCGACAGGCGGAGGAAGATCTCGCGCTGGTGGACGCTCATCCGGCGCAGGTCCTGGAGGAGGCGCTTGTACTTGAGGATGCGCTTCAGCACCGGTGGCCCCTTCGGAGTGCCGGCGCACTCGAGCGCCTCGTTCGTCAGCGACTCGAGCTGGCTGTCGAGGTCGTCGACGACGGGCAGGTAGCGATCGACGGCGTGATCGAGGATCGAGTGCGCGAGCCACGCCGGCCCCCGCTGGAGCAGGAGGCAGTCTCGCTCGAGCTCCTCGACGACGTCCTTCGTGATCTCGCCGGTCGGGTCGTGCGTGATCACGAACGTCTTGCCGATCAGGACGTCGAGCTCGGCGAGCTCGACCGAGACGCGCTTGGGACCTTTGACGACGTGGACGATCAGGTAGAGGTACTTCCTGTAGTCCTCGAGCTTGGGTGCCGAGCGCTTCGCCCAGATGTCCTCGATCGTCAGCGGGTGGATGTCGAAGACGTTGACGAGGAGGTCGTCGGCCTCCTTGCACTGCGACTCGAGCTCGATCCAGATGTTCTGGCCGCTCTCGATCGCCTTGCGGATCTCGGTCTCGTCCCGGATCGTCCTGATCGTCTCGTTATCGGCGACGCGCGCGAGCACGGCGCTACTTCGCGTACTTGCCGACGACCGCGATGTACTGCTCCATCGCCGCGTCCTTCGTCATGCCCTTTCGCTTTGCCCACGCGTCGTACTTCGCGCGGCCGCGGAGATCCATCATGCCGGGACGGTCGCCGGCCACGTCGCCGACGGTCGCCTGCTTGTACAGCGCGTACATCTCGAGCATCACGTCGTTGCCGAGGCCGGTGACCGGCTTGATACGGGCCTGCGCCTCGGCGAACCGCTGGGCGAGATCGGACATGCCGCGAGGATCTCGGAGGATTGCCGAGGTTGCAACCGGCCTCCACCGCAAGAAGAGTTGCCCGAACACCCAAGTGGCCGCATCATTTCGCTTCCATGAAGTTGCTCTGGATCTGGGGGATCCTCTGCACGGCCTTCCTTGCGACCGCAGACGCGCGCACGGTGACCGGGTACAAGCACGGCCAGAAGACGCGCGTTCAGCTCGTATGGGTCGGCGGGGTCGAGCTCGAGGCGGCGACCGCGAAGGCGTTCCGCACGATGGCGGCGGCCGCGAAGAAGGCGGGGATCGAGCTGTCGATCCGCTCCGGCTTCCGTAGCCACGAGAAGCAGAAGGAGCTGTACCGCGAGTACAAGAAGGGCTGGGGCCACCTCGCGGCGCGCCCGGGCTACTCGAACCACCAGAACGGCAAGGCCGTCGACATCTACATCGACGACTACCGCGTCTACGAGTGGCTGCGCGGCAACGCGAAGAAGTTCGGCTTCAAGAAGACGGTGAAGCGCGAGGCGTGGCACTGGGAGTACGTCCGCGGCGGCGCGACACGCCAGGCCCGCCGCTAGGGTCGCTGCTCGTCGTCCGCGAGCACCTGCTCGGCGTGGTCGAGCTCCGCGCGGTCCTTCGCGTGGCGATACACGATGACGAGGATCGCGAGCGCCGCGAGCCCGCAGAGCGACACCGCGATCCAGAGCAGCCGCAGGTACGACGGATCGTGGCCGCCGAGCCCGTTCACCGGAACACCCCGTCGAAGCCGCCGTCGAACGCGGTGCCGACCTGGCCGATGATCGGCGCGGCGAGCGCGACGTACTGGAGCAGCGCGGCGACGAAGATCGTCACGAGCACGACGACCGCGATCAGCGATGCGGTCCGCCCCGACGTCTCGCTGCCGGTCGCCTCGCGCACGCGCCTGGCGACCGCGCGGCCGAACAGGAGCGTCGCGGTGGCGAGCGCGACGAACACCGAGCCGAGCGCGAGCGGGACGCCGGCCTTGTTGCTCGTGTGATAGTAGATCGCGACGAGCGGCGCGAGTGTGGCGAGCACGAGCGTCCCGCCGAAGATCGACGTCGCGAACGCACTCGCGAGCTGCGTCGGCGCGAGGCGCGCGTTCGTCAGCCTCAGCGCGACGAGGCCCGCCGGCAGCGCGGTCAGCGCCGACAGCAGGATCACCATCGGCACCTTGAACGCGTTCGCGGCGGCGAGGTGCGCGGATGCACTGCCGGCCGCGATGCCCCAGACCGACGAGAGCACGAGGCCGAGCGCGAGCGCGACGATCGCGAGCATGGTCTCCTGCGCGCGCGTCGCCGGCCTCGCGAGCTCGCCTCCGCACGTGAACGTCATGAGCTGGGACAGACGGTTTGTTTCCATGGCGGCCTCTGGTAGCAACAGGCGTGCAATCCACGTCCTGCGGGCTCTTGCCACCTCGTGCCGCGGTTTGGGTCCTCGTCCTTGCCTCGCTGTGGTCCGGTTGCGCCAGTTCGCGTGCGTTCGGTCCGGGCGACGACCGCGCCGTTCGCGGCGTGCTCTCGGCGCAGCAGCACGCGTGGAACAGGGGCGATCTCGAGGGCTACATGGCCGGCTACGCGCAGAGCCCGGAGCTCGTGTTCACGAGCGGCAGCAAGATCCGGCGCGGCTGGCAGGAGACGCACGACAAGTACAAGGCGAAGTACGGCAGCGATCCGTCGACGATGGGGAGGCTGTCGTTCGAGGTGCTCGGAGTCCAGGCGCTCGGTGCGGATGGCGCGGTCGTGCTCGGGCGGTGGACGCTGACCGATACGCCGCAGGCGGGAAGCGGCGTGTTCTCGGTCGTCCTCGCGAGGACGGCGGAGGGCTGGAAGGTCGTGCACGATCACACCTCGAGCGATCCGGCGCCGTCGCCTCCGCCGTAGCGGGTGCTCGCACGGAAGCTGTGCGACGCTCGCGGCATGCGCATCGTCCTCGTGCTCGCGTTCGCGTTCGGCTGCAAGGACTCGAGCAAGCCCGCGAGC
>JAEWJO010000603.1 GCA_023386455.1 Pseudomonadota bacterium
AGCGTGGAGATAACGAGCGCGAGCGAAACGAGTCTCATACGAGCCCTCCCTGTGGGTTCGGCAGGACCTATCGCAAGGCGCGTACCTGGCAAAGGCCACGCGATTCCGCGCACCTGCACCGCGGCCCTGTTACGCCGCGTGTTACAGGGCCCGGCCCTACTGCCCCAACGCGGTTGCGGTCAGAACCGCTTCGCGATGCGGAGAAAGCCGGTCGCGCCGAGGATCGCGGGATCGACGGCGCCGTCGCTGCGCGTGTTCGTGATCCGCAGGACGTGCAGCGTCGCGATCGTGAACCAGTCGCGCTTGAGGCGATAGAAGAGCTGACCGCCCGCCGAGATCAGCGTGTTGTTCGAGGAGCCGTAGCAATCGGCGACCGACGTGCAGCCCAGGCCCATGCCGAGCACGCTGTCGATGATCTGCGAGTACGAGACCTCGGCCTCCCACTCGCCCTTGCCGCTCGCGAGCTCGCGCTGCGCGCTGCCGCGGACGATCAGTGCCTCGCTGCGCTGGTACGCGAGATCGCCGACGCCGAACGATCGCGACACGTCGACGCCGATCCGCGCGTCTTTGATCGACTGACGGTCGACGATCGAGCCCCACACCTCTACGCTCTTCGCGGCGGGCAGGTTCGTCGCCGGCGCATTCGGATCGCCGAGACGGAGCGCGAACGCGGGACGGTAGCGGTACGACACCGCGGTCGAGATCTCGAACCGCTGCTGCTTGCCGAGCCCCGCCGACACGCCGGCGCGCGCGGAGTTCGTCGCGAGGCGCACGAGGAACGCCTCGTTCTGGACGACCTTGTTGCCGCCGTAGTTCACGTCGCCCTGGACGTAGTCGACCGCGCCGAGGAACGCGCCCGCCTGGACGTTGAGCGTCTCGGTATCGACGCGATTGAAGCTCGCCGTCAGACGCAGACGCTGGCTTGGCTTCAGGTTCGCGCCGGCCGACAGGTTCGTCAGCTGGATGTGCGTCGACGACTCGGTGGCGGCGCTGCCGAGGAGGTCGAGGATGGCGAAGTGGTACAGGTCGAGCTTGCTGCCGCTGCGCAGGTAGCCGTTCGTCGTGACGAAGAACCGCGGCTGCTCCACCTTGAGCGGGACCTGCGCGACGCCACCGATCGCACCGTACGCGTTGACCGTGCGATACGCACCGCCGAAGCCACTGGTCGCGACGAGTCGCCCGGCCGGGCTGCCGTCGGTGCCCTTCAGGTCCATGTAGTCGGTCTCGATCGAACGCGAGCCGCGCACCGGGAACAGGCCCGCGAAGCCGATCAGCGTCAGCTTCGGCGACTTCGCGTAGTCGATGCGCAGGCCATCGATCTTCACGCCGCCGAGATCGGGGATGAACTGGCGTCCGATGAAGATGTCGCTCCGCTTGCCGACGCGCGTCAGCCACATCTCGCGGATCTCGTACTCGTTCTCGCCGGTGAGACCCGACTGGATCGTGTTCTGCGGCGTGAGGACCGCGTTTCCCGGCAGGTTGACGAAGCGCGCGCGGCCATCGACGCGCGCGTCCCACCGGCTCGCGGCGATGTGGCGGAAGTCGGTCTGGAGGCGCAGCTCGGTGAACATGCGCGACACGCCGGTGTTTCCGCCGACGCTCGTCATGCTCGGATACGCGCCGCCGCTCTCGCCGTAGAAGAACGTGCTCGACGCGAGGCTGCCCTGGACGAGCGTGCCCTTCTCGGTCTTCGCGCTGTCGACCTTGTCGACGAAGAACCGGTCGCGCTCGAACTCGTTCGCGCGCTTGTTCGTGCCCTCGTCGTGGCCGGTGAGGTTCTGCTTGGGACGAAGCCCGGCGTTGGTGTCGAACTCCTCGTCCTCGTCCTTCTTGGCTGGCTTCGACTCCTCCTCGTCCTCCTCCTCGTCGTCGCCGGTGTCCTCGTCCTCGTCGTCGTCCGAGGCCTCCTCTTCGTCGTCCTTGTCGGCCTTGGCAAACGCGTGACGCGCCGCCGGTGGCAGCGTGACGAGGACGAGCGTGAGCGCGAGCGCGCGCCTCACCGGCACACGCTCTCTCGGCCGAACACACCGGTGGTCTGTTGCGGCGCCCAGAAGTTCGGGTTGTGGCAGTTCGCGCAGGTCGTGTAGGCCTTGTGCAGCGCGTCCTTGCGCGCCGCATCGTCGCGGTGGCAGCTCACGCACTGCGCCGACAGACCGACGAAGTTGCCCGCGCGGTGGCAATCGGCGCACGCGAACGTGCGGTGCAAGCCGGTCAGGTTGCAGCCGACCCTCGCGTGATCGAAGCGCGCCGGCGTGAACGACCATTGCGTGTGGCACTCGCCGCACTTCGGCGACAGCGAGTTGTTGTGCACGTCGTCCTGGCGGTGGCAGTTGATGCAGAGGTTGCCCGAGCCGGCGAGCGGCCGGTTGTCCTTGTGGCAGCGCTCGCACGCGACGCTGTCGTGCATGCCGCGCAGCGAGAAGTCGCCGACGTCGTGCAGCGGCTTGACGTCGGTGAACGTCCGCGTCGTGTGGCACTGCTCGCACGCGGTGCCGTACTGGCCCTTGTGCACGGCGGGCTCCGGGTGGCAGCCAAAGCACGTCGCCGGCCGCGGCTTGAACGTGATCGACGGGTGGCAGTCGGCGCACCGGACGTCGAGGTGCTTACCGTCGAGCCGGAACACGCTCATCGTGTTGTGGTTGAAGATGTTGTCGCCGGTCTCGACATGGCACTTCTCGCACTTGTCACCGAGGCGGCCCTTGTGGGCGTCGTCGTCGGCGTGACAGCCCGCCGCCGAGCACTGCGCCGGCGTCTGCGCGAACTGACGGTTCTGGCCGTGGCAGTCCTCGCACTCGTTCTTCAGGTGCTCGCCCTTCAGCGGGAAGCTCTTCACCTCGCCCTTGGCGTCGTCGGGGAACGGCTCGTTGTGATCGAACTTGAGCGCATCCCACGTGCCCGAGCTGTGGCACGCCTCGCACTCCTCGCCGAGCGTGCCCTTGTGCAGCGAGTCCTCGTGGCACTTGCCGTTCGCGTTGCAGTCGGTCGGGATCTTGTCGAACGTCGTCGTGCCCTTCTTCTTGCGACCGGTGTGGCAGTCGGTGCAAGGCACGCCCTTGTGACCCTTCACGAGCGGGAAGTTCGACTGGGGACCGTGATAGCGCTCGGTCAGGTTCTTGTAGTCGAACTCGAGCTTGCCGGCGTCACTGTGACAGCCCTTGGCGCCGGTCTTGTCGGTGCACTTGTTATCCTTGTACTTCCCCTCGTGCACGTTCTTGTGCTCGTGGCAGCTCATGCACTCGACCTTGCCGCCGGCGCTGACGATGTTCGTGAACCGCTCGAAGTCCGAAGGGCTCTTGCCGCGGTGACACGCGCGGCACGGCACGTCGCCGTGCTTGCCGGTCAGGTTGAAGTTCGTGTTCCGGTTGTGGTTGAACACCTTCGGCGTGAACTTCGGGCCGCCTGACGGGTGGCACACCGCGCACTTCGGCGGATCACCGAACTGCTTGAACCGATCCTCGTGGTGGCTGTCCTTGGCGTGGCAGTTCTCGCACGCGCCGTTCGGCTTCGTCTCGCCGAGGGCCTTCGTGTGGCAGTCGTAGCACTTGATCTTCTTGTGTGCGGGACCGAGGTCGAAGCGCGTCTTCTCGGTGTGGTCGAAGTTCTGCTCCTTGAGCGTCTTGAACGTCGGCGAGTGACACCACTCGCAGTCGCGCTTGCCGTAGAGGTGGCCGTCGTGCGGGCTCGTGTGGCAGCCGCTGTTGCCGCACGCGTCGGGCTTGGCGAACGGCAGATCGAACACCGACTTCGCATGGCACTTCGCACACGCGACATCCTTGTGGCTGCCGAACAGCGGCATCGCCGCGTCCTTCTTGTCGTCGTGGTTGAACTTCATGTTCGACGCCGACTTCGTCGGCTTCCACACGCTCTCGGTGTGGCAGCGCTCGCACGCGAGCATGTCCTTGCGGACGAACTTGTGCGGCTGGTCGTTGTTGTGACAGCCCGAGGAACCGCACAGCTTGTCGGTGCCCATGTACGTCTTCAGGCCCTGCTGGTTCTTGATCTTGTGGCACTCCTCGCAGTCGGTCTGCGAGTGCTTGCCGTTGAGCGGCCAGCCGGTGAGGTCGTGGTTGAACTGCTTCTGCCCGCCCTGGACCGACTTCCAGCCCATGATGTCGTAGCCGCGGCCCTTGTGCTCGAGGTGGCAGCTCTTGCAGGGCTTGCCCTTCACCGCGCTCGACGCGTGGTAGCCCTTGCCCGACGCGATCCGCGCCTTCAGGTCATTGTGGTCGTGGCAGTCGAGACACTTGCGGTCGTCGAGGTCCTTCGTGCCGTTGACGTGGCAGTCATTGCACTGGTTCGCGTTATCGAGCGCCGCGTGGCTCTGCGAGAGCTGACCCGGCGAGCTCGAGAAGAAGTCCGCGGCGGCTGGGCGCACGAGAAGTACGACCACGGCCAGCGCGATCACCCAGACGGCGCGCATCGCGATGACTCTACCAGGCACGCGACCACGCATCCCAGATGTGAACGGCCGAGAACGCGGTCAAGAGGATCGTGAACGGGACGTGGACCTTCTTCCACGAGTTGAGCAGGAGCTGCGCCTTGGGCGCGACAACTTGCCGCCGTCCGATGACGATCATGCGCGCCGTGCGACGCGACAGATCCTTGCGGAGGCGACGGTCCTCGACGCCGAGCTGCTTGAGCCGGTGCCGGCGTCTGTAACCTGCAAAATCATCGACGAACGGGATGATGAACGGCAGCCGCCGGAGATCCTGGCCGAGCAGCCAGAACAGCGCGTAGCCGACGCTCGGGGTCATCGCGACCTTCTGGGCCTGCGCGCGATGCTCGGCGAGCTCGCGATCGAGCTCGGCGAGCGCGACGGGCAACATCGGCCTCGCCTTCTCGAACGCACGCTGGTGATCGAGCTCCTCGAGCTCGACGCCGGACGACAGCTCGGGCACCTGCGTGTACAGGTAGCGCCCGAGGAATCCCGAGATGACGACGATCACCATGCTCCAGAACGCGGCGCTGACCCAGGTATCGAGCTTCAGCGCCGAGTGCAGGGCGACGAACATCGGCCCGACGGTGCCGGCCATCAGGTGGAAGTCGAACCACATCGTGTTCGAGGCCAGCCACCGGAACAGCTTCATGCGCCGGAAGATCGGATAGATCGCGGCGATGATCATGAGGCCGACGCCGATGACGCCGCACCACACCGAGAGGCCACGTCCCGCGCGGTAGTTGATCTGCTCGAGGATCGCCGCCTCCGGCAGGTCGGCGAACGCCGGGCTCGCCTTCAGCACCGAGTACTCGTACGACATCGCCGGTGCGTAGAGGCGCAGCAGGATCTCGCCGGTGGCGACCATGAACGTGAGCAGGCCGAGCAGCCACATGAACAGCGGCGCATAGCGGCCGCGCTTCACCTTCGCCAGGCCGCCCGAGCGAACGTCGAGGCCCTCCGTGAACGGCAGGACGGGCAGCACTTCCTTGCGGTCGCGCTTCGTCAGATCCGCGTCGAAGCCGTGGCGCGCGAGCTGCGCCATCGCCGGCGAACGCTCGCGGAACAGATCGTAGGCGTTGATCTCGATCAACGAGCCGGTCGGGCACGCCGAGACGCACGCCTGGTCGCCGTACGCGAAGCAGTGGTCGCACTTGTTCGCGATCCGGCGGGCGCGCGCGACGCGGCCGGTGCCCGGGCCGAACTTCAGCGCGTTCTTCTTCTCGAGGCGCTGGAGGAACTCGTGCTTGAAGGTCGGCGCATCGGACTCGATCTCGACCATGTCGATCGCGCCGTACGGGCACGCCTGCGCGCAGGCCGTGCAGCCGGTGCAGGTCGACTCGTTGATGACGACTTCCTTGCGCTCCTCGTCGAACTTGATCGAGTCGTACGCACACGGGTCGATGCACCGCTGATCGGTGCACGTCCGACACGTATAGATGAAATCGAGCATGCCGAGCTGGTAGCCACCGAGCGTCAGCCGGCGTGCACCGTAGCGGTCCTCGCAGGCCTCCTCGCACAGCTTGCAGTCGATGCACAGGCCGAGCTGGCGCACGCGCACCATCTCGCCCGACACGCTGATGCCCTGGCGAACGAAGAAGTCGAGCAGCTCCTGCTTCACGCCGGAGACCCACGCGAGGCGCTCGCGCGAGATCGACAGCGCGCGGCGCAGGCGGGCCTCGAACGGCGGATGACGGACTGCGAGCTCGGCGATCCAGCGATGATCGAGCGAGACGAGGATCGACGGCGCCGACGTGTAGAACGCCATCGGCTGGCCGCGCGCCGCGGACAGTGCGCCCGAGTTGAACAGGTCGCCCTCCATGAACAGCGCGACGTTCTTCAGCGCGATGCGGGCGAGCGGCGGCGGCTTGATGAGCGACTCCGCCTCGCGCTCTTCCTTGGTCGCGTTCTCGTGCGCGAGCTGTGCCGCGCGACGCTCCGCGAGCTCGTGCTCGGGGAACACGCCGGCGGCGACCTGGCCGCGCGCGACGTAGACGACCGGTGCCGGCTGTCCGTGCGCGAGGCCGATCGGATCGAGGACGAACATGTCACGCTCGAGCTGGCGATGCGCGATCCCGCCCTGGCTCATCGCCGCGATCAGATCCTGGTCTGGAATCCCCTCGAAGAGCGGCAGTCCGCGGATCAGCGCGTAGGCTCGCTCGAGGCCGGGTGGTACCATTGCGCCCGCACCGCCGGGGACGCTCTGCTGGATGGCCAAGTTCGACATCTCGCCAGGTACTTGCGCAACGAACATCAGTAGACCCGTCGTCGCTGCAGTAGCAAACAACGAGCCCGCCCCGTCCCAAACTCGTTTACCGACTGATTCTACACGGATGCGTGCGAAAAGTGTTTCGGTGGCGCCTTCGAACCTGGGGGGACGATTCCCCGGTGGGACCGCGGTCATGTTCGCGGTTTTCTTGAAAGTAATCAGTACGAATGTTGCGCACGCCGATCCGAACGCATTCACGCCGACGACAATCGAGCCCGATCCGCCCGCTCGAAGGGGTGGTCCCGCGGTGCCGCCGGTTCACCATCGGCCGAGCTGGGACCTCGACGGCCTCTATCTATGGCTCGGACCGACTGGGGCCGCGAGTCACATCGAGTCGGACTGGGACTCCACGATCGGAGGCTCGGCGAGCGTCGTTCGCGTTCGCGAAGGCTCGCTGCTCGGCGCGATCGGTGGCTCGTTCGGCGCGAGCCGATGGACCGTGCGCGGCGGCGGCCGACTCTGGCTCGATGCACTCGTCGGAACCCGCGCCGGGCGGATGGTCGGGATCTCCGCCGGCCCCTTGCTCGAGCTCTCGGAGCTGGCGCACCCACGCGTCGGTGGCTCCGTCGGGCTGTGGGCGTTCGTCGGTGTGACCCCGTTCGTGCGGGTCGGAGCGGTGCAGGATCTGGGTGGATTCGTGGAGATCGGCCTCCACATCGCCCTGCCCGTGCTCCGACGCTGAGATAGTACGCGCCGACACCCGCTCGACCCGTTGACAGCTGGCTCTGCGCGGGGTACCTAACCACACCCTTTCCGGGGCGTAGCGCAGCCTGGTAGCGCACTTGGTTCGGGACCAAGGAGTCGCAGGTTCAAATCCTGTCGCCCCGACTACCGCGGAGGAACCCCACAAGGTCCTCCGCGCTTGTTTTTTCGGCGCCCGTCCGCGGTACCATTGTAATCGTGGTGAGCGGGGCAGCGTTGAAAACATCGTCGAAGTTGTCGGTCCTCGTCGTCGACGACGATCCTGACATCCTCGAGTACCTCCAGGACTTCCTCGGGGCCGAGGGCTTCGACGTCACGACCCTCGGCGACCCGAGCCTCGCCGTCGAGCGCATTCGCGACGAGGTGTTTCACCTCGTCGTCCTCGACCTGATGATGCCGAAGGTCTCCGGCCTCGATCTGCTCGCGCACATCCGCGCCGTCGACGATGACATCGCGGTCATCATTCTCACCGGCCACCCGTCGCTCGACACCGCGACGACCGCGATCCAGCACGAGGTCTCGGCGTACATCCACAAGCCATTCACGCCGGCCGAGTTCCGCGACGTCATCGCGCGCATCGCGAAGAAGAAGGGCCTCGTGCTCCGCCGCGAGGACGAGCTCCACGCCGCGATCGGCCGCCAGATCCGCGACCTCCGCAAGGCGCGGGGCCTGACCCTGAAGCAGATGGCGCGGCGTACGAACCTCTCGGTATCTCTGCTCTCCCAGATCGAGCGCGCCGAGTCGAGCGCCTCGGTGTCGAGCCTGTTCAAGGTCGCGACGGCGCTCGACGTGCGTCTCACGGATCTGTTCGGCGGCTACTGACAGCTGCGGGTGGTAGGGTCCCGGCGTGCTGCCGATCCGTATCGCCCCGTCGATCCTCAGTGCCGACTTTGGCCGCCTCGCCGCGGAGATCGCAGCGATCTCGACGGCGGACTACGTCCACGTCGACGTCATGGACGGCCACTTCGTGCCGAACCTGACGATCGGCCCGGTCGTCATCGAGGCCGTGAAGCGCGCGACGAAGCTCCCGCTCGACGTCCACCTCATGATCCAGGACGCCGAGCGCTGGGTCGCGACCTACGCGAAGGCCGGCGCGGACATCATCGGGGTGCATGCCGAGGCCGCGCCGCACCTCCATCGCACGGTCGGGCAGATCCGCGACCTCGGCAAGCTGCCGTGCGTCGTGCTGAACCCGTCGACGCCGCTCGAGCACGTCGAGTGGGTGCTGCGCGACATCCACTCGGTCCTCATCATGAGCGTGAACCCGGGCTTCGGCGGCCAGTCGTTCATCCCGAGCGCACTCGAGAAGATCACGCGTCTGCGGCGGATGATCGACGAGCGTGGCTACCAGGTCGAGATCGAGGTCGACGGCGGGATCAAGGTCGACAACATCGAGGCGGTGGTGAAGGCGGGCGCGAACGTGATCGTGTCGGGCTCCGGCGTGTTCGGCACGAAGGACTACGCCGCGACGATCGCCGAGCTGCGCCGCCGCGGCGAAGCCGCCCGCGCTCGCTGAGCCCATCGAGCGGGTCGCCGCCATCCCACACGCATCCCGTGTAGGCTGGATCCGATGCCGACGGCGACGACGAGGAAGCCGAGCAAGGGGTCGCCCACGAAGGCGCGACGTGCGGTCTCCGCCAGGCCGACGAAGGCAGCGACCGCGAAGGCAGCGACCGCGAAGGCAGCGACCGCGAAGGCAGCGACCGC
>JAEWJO010000604.1 GCA_023386455.1 Pseudomonadota bacterium
CTCGATGGTCGATCCGCTGCTGAAGTTCTTCCGCGAGCGCGAGCGGAGGATCCACCGATGAAGCGCTTGCTCGCCATCGCCCTCGTCGCTGCGTGCAGCAGCTCGAGCGTGCTCGACAGCTCCCAGACGGATCACCTCGCGCCGCCGAACGACGCGATCGCGAAGACGTCCGAGAACGGGCCGGTCAAGGCGACCGTGACGGTGTGGCCGGCGAAGCCCAACCTCGGCGAGTCGATCTACCTGCGGCTCGAGGTCGAGGCGCCCGCCGGCATCAGCGTCGACGCCCCGTTCCAGGAGGCCGGCGACCAGCGGCTCGGCCGGTTCAAGGTCGTCGGGTTCGTGCGCGACACGCACCGCAAGCCGGACGGCTCGCAGCACCAGGAGCAGACGTACACGCTCGAGGCACCGTCGAGCGGCAAGCACCGCGTGCCGCCGCTGCGCCTCGAGATGCTCGACACGCGCGACGCCGGCAAGCCGACCGGCGCGCAGGAGATCCTGACGGAGGAGGTCCCGCTCGACATCGCGCCGGTCTCGACCGCGGCGATCGCGAAGGAGCTGAAGCCCGCAGCTGGCACGCTCGATCCCGACGTCGGCGGCACGCCGTGGCTGACGATCATGCTGATCGGCAGCGCCGTCGCGGTGCTGCTGTCGGGCTCGCTCCTCGTGCTCCGCGCGATGCGCGCGCGCCGCAGTGTCGCCGTGAAGAAGTCGGCCTACGACGAGGCGATCGGCAAGCTGCGCGCGCTCGAGACACGCGGCGCGCCGAACGCCGACCAGGTCGACGCGTGGTTCGTCGAGCTGTCGGCGATCGTCCGCGGCTACCTCGAGCGGCGGTTCGACATCCGCGCGCCCGAGCTGACGACCGAGGAGTTCCTCCAGGTCGCAGCGCGCGCGCCCGAGCTGACGGCCGCGAACCGCTCGCAGCTGTCGCAGTTCCTCGAGCGGTGCGATCGCGTGAAGTTCGCCGGCTATCGCCCCGAGTCCGACGAGTCGATGGACACGCTTGCCGCTGCCCGCGCGTTCCTCGAGGAGACGCGCCTGCGTGACGACACGACGAGGGAGGCCGCATGAGCGTCGCCGCCGTCAGCGTGTTCGGCATCCAGCTGCCGCACCCGTGGTTCGCGTTGCTCGCGCTGCTCGCGATCCCGGCGTGGTGGTGGTCGCAGCGCAGCGCCGGCCGCGTCGTGTTCTCGTCGCTGCGCGTGCTGCCCGGCGGCGGCACGACGTGGCGCACCGCGATCGCGTGGCTGCCCGACGCCCTGTTCGCGCTCGCGATCGTCGCATTCGCGATCGCGCTCGTGGGCCCACGCGCCGGCGACAAGAGCGCGCGGATTCGCCGCGAGGGCATCGCGATCGTGATGGCGGTCGACGTGTCGGGCTCGATGCGCGCGCTCGATCTCTCGGCGAAGAACCAGGAGCTGACCCGGCTCGACGCGGTGAAGCGCACGTTCGAGCAGTTCGTGCTCGGCACGAAGTCGCTCGGCGGTCGTCCGGACGACGCGATCGGGCTCGTCGCGTTCGCGCGCTACGCCGACACGCGCAGCCCGCTGACGCTCGACCACGGCAACCTCGCGGTCGCCGCGCGCCAGCTCGACTTCGCGCGGCAGGACGAGGACGGCACCGCGATCGGCGCCGGCCTCGAGCTCGCGGTGCAGCGCCTCGCCGACTACAAGTCGAAGAGCAAGGTCGTCATCCTGCTCACCGACGGCGAGTCGAACGTCCACGACATCGACGAGGACACCGCGATCGATGACGCGGTCAAGGCCGGCGTGAAGGTCTACACGATCGGCGCCGGCACGACCGGGGTCGCGCCGGTGCGCGTCGATCGCGGAGACGGTCGCAGCGAGCTGATGCAGATGTCGGTCTCGATCGACGAGGCGACGCTGCGCCGGATCGCCGAGCGGACCGGCGGTCAGTACTTCCGCGCGACCGACAATGCGGGCCTGCAGCGCGTGTACGCCGCGATCGACAAGCTCGAGCGCACGACGATCGAGGAGGAGCGCTTCCTCGACTACCACCAGTACTACTACTACTTCGTCGCAGCGGCGATGATCCTCATCGTGCTCGCGATGCTGTTGCGCGGCACCGTGCTGAGGAGGCTGCCGTGACGGACTTCTCCTGGGCTCACAAGGAGCTCGTCCACCTCGTGTGGCTCGTGCTCGCCGTGTGCGGCGGCCTGTACGTGCTCGAGCTGCGCTCGCGCGGCGCGCTGACGTCGTTCCTGTCGCCGGTGATGCAGCGCCGGCTGACCGCGCAGGCGAGCTTCGAGCGGTCGCTCGTGCGCCTCGGCCTGATCTTCGTCGCCCTGCTCTGCTGCGTCGGCGCGCTGATGCGGCCGCGCGTGCGCGGAGAGACCGAGACCGTCACGGTGTCCGAGGCGTCGGCCGACGTGATGTTCGTGCTCGACGTCTCGCGCTCGATGCTCGCCGAGGACGCGGCGCCGAACCGGCTCGCCCGTGCGAAGGCCGAGATCAGCCAGCTCGTCAGCCGGCTCGATCGCCACCGCGTCGGCCTCGTCGCGTTCGCCGGCCGCGCCGTCCCGGTATGCCCGCTGACGCCCGACCACTCCTACTTCAACACCGTGCTGTCGACGGTCGACACGCGCAGCGCCGGCAAGGGCGGCTCGCGGGTCGGCGAGGCGATCAAGACCGCGCTCCGGGGATTCCCGGGCGGCACCGGGGCGAAGCTGATGGTGCTGATCAGCGATGGCGATGATCAGGACGCGTACACCCAGGAGGCGGCGCAGAAGGCGCGCGACGCCGGCGTGAAGATCGTCGTCGTCGGCCTCGGCAGCGAGACCGGCAGCCAGATCACGCTGACCGATCCGCAGACCGGCGCGAAGACGACGCTCGTATACGAGGGCAAGCCGGTGATCAGCAAGCTCGATGGCGATGCCCTGCGCAAGATCGCGCTGACGACCGAGGGCGCGTACGTGCCCGCCGGGACGAGCGCGATCGATCTCGACTCGATCATGGAGAGCCACGTCCAGCCGATCGTGCGCGCCGCCGCCGACTCGTCGGTGCGCTACGTGCCGGCCGAGCGCTGGCCGTGGCTCGTGCTCGCCGCGCTGATCTGCCTGTGCGGCGCCCTGTGGGTCGGCGCCGGGAGGACCCGATGAAGGCGCACTGGATCATCGTCGCGCTGCTCGCGATCGGTGCGTGCACCAAGGGCGAGCATCGCGCGGCACGCGAGAAGTACAATGAAGGGGTCGGCCTGCTCGTCAAGGGCGACCACGAGGGCGCCGAGAAGGCGCTGCTCGACGCGCGCAGCGGCGCAGGCGTCGATCCCGAGCTGCGGTTCCGCGCCGCGTACGACCTCGGCATGGCGTACGCCGCTCACGCCGAGAAGCTGAAGGCCGGCGACAAGCCCGACCTCGCGAAGGCGCTCGAGCTCACCCAGCAGGCCGTGTCGTGGTTCTCGGACGCGTCGCGCCTGCGCAAGGACGACGCCGACACGCAGCAGAACCTGGCGATCGTGCGTGCGCGCGCGCAGTCGCTTGCAGACGAGCTGCGCAAGGGAGAGGGCAAGCTCGAGGCGCGGCTCGACGCCCTGATCGGCGAGCAGCGCGGCGTGCTCGACGAGGCGCGTGGTGCGTGGGTCGCGATCAAGCAGACCGGCGGCACCGATCCGCTCGCTCAGCAGGGCACGCTGACCCACCTCGCTGACACCGAGCGCGGCATCGTCGCCGAGGCCGGCGTCGTCGGCGACCTGGCCGACGCGGAGGTCGACGAGATCGCGAAGAAGGAAGAAGGCAAGCGCACCGACGAGGAGAAGGTCCGCCTGATCGTGTTGAAGAACCTCGCCGTCTACCTCGGCGACGCGCGCATCCGGATCGCCGAGGCGCGCCGCAAGCTGCAAGACCTCGCGGCCGAGGACGGCGTCGCGCGCGCGGAGGCGGCACTCGTCGCGCTCAAGCGTGCGCGCGAGCAGCTGCTCGATCCGATCACCGTGTTGCGCGAGGTCGCCGGCGAGCAGCTCCAGCTGCTCCAGGAGACGTCCGCTGTCGCCGAGGCGACCGCGAAGAAGCTGACGTTCGGTGCGGCGCCCGCCGCCGGCAGCGCGGCTCCGCCCGCGCCGGTGATCCCGGCGTGGATGAAGGGCCCTGCCCTCGCCGAGCGCCAGATCGGGCTCGTCCAGCGCGTCGAGGAGGTCCGCGCGCGGCTCGCCGCGGCGACCGAGAACCCGGCACCTCCGCCGGATCCGCAGGATCCGAAGGCGGCCCAGCAGCAGAAGCTACTCGAGCGCGTGAAGGTCGCGCTGCCGTTTGTCGTCGAGGCGAAGGCCGCGATGGACAAGGGCCACGACAAGCTGATCGCGGACAAGCTGCCGGATGCAGCGCTCGCCGAGCGCGAGGCACTGATCGCGCTCGCGAAGGCGATCGAGCAGTTCGCGGATCTCAAGCAGACGATCGACCTCACGTCGGAGACACAGAAGCAGCTCGTCGCGCAGCTCGAGGCAAAGAACGCGGAGAGCAAGGACTCGCTGGCGGCAAACCTCGCGCGCATGACGCGGATCGAGGAGCTGATCGCCGACGAGGTCGCGCAGCTCGTCGCGCCGCCGATCGACCCCGACGAGAAGGACGAGGAGAAGAAGAAGCAGGCGGAGGCGCAGGCGCAGCAGATCGAGCAGCAGAAGCAGATGCTCGCGCAGGCGGAAGGCCTTCGTGGCGAGGCCGAGAAGCTCGTGGCCGACACGGCCGCCGCGATCAAGGCGAACCAGGATCCGGTGACGCCGGCGAAGGCCGCCGACGCCAAGCTCGACGAGCTGCGCCGGCTATTCTTCTCGGTGATCGAGCACCTCCAGGATCTCGTTCGCCAGCAGGGCGAGACGCGCGATCAGACGTCGCAGGCGCACGCGCTGACGGACGACGAGCGTGCGCCGAAGCTGCCCGGCCTCGCCGGCCGCGAGGACCAGCACGGTCAGCTCGCGAAGGCGATCACCGACGCGCTCGCGGCGCAGGCCGATGCCGCGGCGAAGGCGCAGGATCCCACATCCGGGGGCTCTGCCCCCGGATCCCCCCGGGCCGGCATTCCGGCGCAGAACATGGCCGCCGCCGCCGACGAGGTCCGGCTCGCGCAGAACGACATGGCCGATGCCAAGCGCACGCTCGACAAGGCGGTCTCGACGACGAACCAGTCGGTCAGCCTCGAGCCCGCGCTGAAGACGCAGGCGACCGCGATCGAGCACCTGCAGAACGCACTGAAGCTGCTGCAGCCGCCCCAGCAGAACAAGGACGACAAGCAGCAGCAGCAGGACAAGCAGCAGCAGCAGGAGCAGCAGAAGAAGCAGCAGGAGCAGCAGCAACAGCAGCAAGGCGGCGCCGGTCAGCGCGCCCGCGACGAAGATGCACGGCGTCAGCGCGAGCGTCGCGAGCGCGAGTCGCAGGGCGATGCGGTAGAAAAGGACTGGTGATGCGTCGTCTCGTCGTTGCGTGTCTGATCCTGCTCTCGCTCGCGGGCGTCGCGTCCGCGCAGGAGGCGCGCGCGCGGCTCCAGCTCGACGACGAGCCGCACGTCGGCGTGCCGTTCACGCTCGGCCTCGTCGCCGACGGGTTCGACGAGGCGCCGCCGCCGGCGACGCCGAAGCTCGACCTGCCGAATGCGGTCGTGACACCGCTCCAGCCGCAGCCAAACGTCCGCCAGTCGATCTCGATCGTCAACGGCCACCAGTCGGTGTCCAAGAGCGTGACCTGGGTGTTCCGCTGGAAGATCGAGGTCAACAAGACCGGCCGCGTGAACGTGCCGCCGCTGACCGTCGTGCAGGGGAGCAAGAAGGCGACCGCCGCCGGCGGCGCATTCGAGGTCGAGTCGATCCCGACGACCGACGACATGAAGATCTCGCTCCAGCTCCCCGAGCGGCCGATCTTCGTCGGCGAGAACATCGAGGCGAAGCTGACCTGGCTGTTCCGCCGCCGGCCGCAGCAGGATCCCCAGTTCTCGGTGCCGCTGATGACGATGGACGACTTCCTCGTCAGCGCGCCACCGGCGACCGACCCGAGCCAGGCGCTCGAGTTTCCCGCCGGGACGAAGACGCTGCAGCTGCCGTACGCGATCGATCAGATCGACGTGCCGGGCGCCGGTAAGCTCAACCGCGTCGTCGTGAAGTTCTACGTCGCGCCGAAGAAGGCCGGCAAGCTGGAGCTGCCGGCCGCGTCGGTCGCGGCTGCACTCGCGGTCGGACGCGCCGACTTCTTCGGCAACGCGCCGACGAAGCTGTTCCGCGTCAGCGACACGCCGCGCACGCTCGAGGTCAAGCCGCTGCCCGAGACCGACAAGCCGGCGAGCTTCGCGGGCGCCGTCGGCTCGCAGTTCTCGATCGCGGTCGCGACGAGCCGATCGGTCGTCCAGCTCGGCGAGCCCGGCGAGCTCGCGGTCACGGTGAAGAGCGACCAGCGCCTCGACACGCTGTCGCTCGGCCGGCTCGATGGCCCGGGCGGCCTGCCGAAGGACAGGTTCACGGTCCCCGCGGAGACGCCGACCGGCGAGCTCGCCGACGACGGCCACACGAAGACGTTCAAGGTCACCGCGCAGGTGACCGGACCGGCCTCCGAGATCCCGGCGATCGCGTTCTCGTACTTCGATCCGGTGAAGGGTCGCTACCAGACGATCCACTCCGACCCGATCGCGGTCTCGGTGAAGGGCGGCACGATCGTCGGTGCCGGCGATGTCGTCGCCGCGTCGCCGACGAAGAAGACCCAGGTGGACGCGCCGGCCGACGGTGGCGTCGCGCTCGGCGCGGGCGTCGACCTCGCGCTGTCGGCACCCGGCGCCGCCGGCGATCGTCCGTTCGGTGGCACGCTGCTGTGGATCCTCGTCGCGGCGCTCTAAGCGATCCCGCTCGCGCTGTTCGGCCTGCGCACGTGGCGGCTGCGCACCGCCGGCGATCGCGAGGAGGCCGCCGAGGTTCGCGCCGCGCGCACGCGCGTCGAGCAGGAGCTGATGCGCGCCGCACGCGAGCCCGCCCGCGATACCGCCGGCGCCCTCGTCACCGCGCTCCGCGCGTTTGGCCGCGCGCTCGACCGCGATCCCGACGACGACGGCGGCCTCGCCGCGAAGATCGAGACCGAGAGCTTCGCGCCGAAGGCCGCGAGCTCGCCGCTGTCGGCCGACCTGCAGGGGCGCGCCGAGGATCTGATGAAACGATGGACCGCGGAGGCCGGACGCAAGAAGTCGCCGCGCGCCACCGCGGCCGCGCTCGTCCTGTTTGCCGTGCTCGCGCCTCACGCCGCGGATGCCGCCCCCGCGGATCAGGCGCTCGCCGAGGGGCGCGCCGCCTATCAGCAGGCGATGACGCTCACCGATGCCAGCGCGCGCAAGGCCGCGTTCGCGCGCGCGACGCTGTCGCTCGGCGAGGCCGCGCGTGCGATGCCGGATCGCCCCGAGCTGCTCGCGGACTGGGGCAACGCCGCGCTCGGTGCCGGCGACGTCGGCACCGCGACGCTCGCGTACCGCCGCGCACTCGCGATCGACGGCGACAACGCCCGCGCCCGCAAGAACCTCAACTGGCTGCGCGGCCGCCAGAACGACTCGTTCCGTCCCGCCGCGGGCACCGCCGCCGACACGCTGTTCTTCTTCCATAGCTGGCCCCGCACGCGCCGGATCCTCGTCGGCGCGTTCGCGTTCGCGCTCGCCATCCTGCTCGTGATGCCGTGGTCGGGGCGGCGCCGCCGCGGCCTCACCGGCCTCGCGGTTCTTCCGACCGCCATCTGGCTCGCGATGCTCGTATCTCTGATCGTCGAGGATCGCCGAGGCGACGACGCCGTCGTCATGGACGCGGTCGTCCTGCGCGCGGCCGACAGCGCCGGCGCCCCGGCCGCGCTCGCCCAGCCGCTGCCGCGCGGCGCCGAGGTCACGCTCGTCGAGCGCCGGGATTCCTGGACGAAGATTCGCCTGCCGAATGGCACGGCCGGGTGGGTTCCGGGCGGTGCCGTCGAGCGCATCCTGAAGTAACCTGCGCCGGTGACCCGCCGCCTCTACCACGACGACGCATACCTGCGTCGCTTCGATGCCAGCGTCGTCGCGCATGCGACGTACAAGGACAAGCCCGCGCTCGTCCTCGATCAGACCGCGTTCTATCCCGAAGCCGGCGGCCAGCTCGGCGATCGCGGCACGCTCGGCGGCCTCGCGGTCTCCGACACGCAGGAGCTCGACGACGGCACGATCGTCCACCTCGTCGCGGGCGAGCTGCCCGCCGTCGGCACGGCGGTCACCGGCGAGCTCGACTGGGCACGCCGCCGCCAGCACATGGCGCAGCACACCGCGCAGCACCTGCTCTCGGGCACGCTGCTCGATCGCGCGCAGGCGGCGACCTCCTCGGCGCGTCTCGGCGAGAGCGCGTTGACGATCGACGTCGCGCGCGATCGCATCCCGGATGCAGAGCTCGCCTCGGCCGAGGATCTCGCGAACGACATCATCGACGATGACCTCGCGATCCGCGCGTGGTTCCCGTCGCCCGACGAGCTCGCCGGGCTGAAGCTCCGCCGCGATCCGAAGGTCAGCGCCGATATCCGCGTCGTCGCGATCGGCGACTTCGACTTCTCGCCGTGCGGCGGCACGCACTGCGAGCGGACGTCGCAGCTCGGCACGATCCGGATCACCGGCTCGGAGCGCTACAAGGGAATGACGCGCGTGACGTTCACCGCCGGGCGACGCGGCCGCGCCGAGCTGTTCTCGCGCGATCAGGTGCTGCGGGCGCTCGCGACGCAGTTCTCGTGCGGCCCGGCCGAGGTCCCCGCCGCGATCGACAAGCTGCGCCGCGACGTCGACGCGAGCTCGACAGAGCTGACCGCGCTGCGCAGCCGGCTCGCATCGGCGATCGTCGCGTCGCTGCCGGGCACGGGCGCCGCGGTCGCCGCGATCGATGGCGATGCCGAGCTCCTCCGCAGCGTCGCGGCCAAGCTGGTCTCGGCGGGTCGCGATGCGATCCTGTCGGCACCGGAGGGCGAAGGCGCGGTCGTCGTGCTGTTTCGCGCGCCCGGCTCGACGCTCGACTGCGGCGCGCTGTGGAAGAAGCTCGCGGCCACGATCCCGGGTCGCGGCGGCGGTCGCGCCGAGCGCGCCGAGGGTCGGCTGAGCGCGGCGATCCGCGACTGGCCGGACCTCGTCTCCGGCCTCCTGTAGGACGTCCGCGCGGCATCGAGGGCCGCAGGCTCCTTCTGACCGACAAGCCGCATTCAAGCCGGCCGACCTGTCGCGGCTCGAGGAGATCCTGTCGGAGCAAGACGGCGACGAGAGCCGATCAGTAGGCGAGGATCGACGCGACGACGTCGCGCGTGATCTCGGTCGTCTCGTCGTCGAACGTGCACAGGATGACGACCTCGGGCAGCGCGAGCGTGTGCGCCGCGATCGTCTTCACCGCGATCTCGGTCGCCTCGCGGATCGGATAGCCATACACGCCCGTCGAGATCGCCGGGAACGCGAGCGTGCGCGCGCCGAGCCCCGCCGCGAGGTGGAGCGACTTGCGATAGCAGCTCGCGAGCAGCGCCGGCTCGTTCTCGCGGCCGCCCTCCCAGACCGGGCCGACCGTGTGGATGACGTGCTTCGCGGGCAGGCGATAGCCCTTCGTGACCTTCGCCTCGCCGGTGTCACAACCGTCGAGCTTCAGGCACGCGTAGTAGAGCTCCTCGCCGGCGGCCCGATGAATCGCGCCGTCGACCCCACCTCCGCCGAGCAGCGTCTCGTTCGCGGCGTTGACGATCGCGTCGACGCGAAGCTTCGTGATGTCGCCCTGCACCCACTCGATGCGCGGCATCACGGCTCCTCGTCGTCGGGATCCTCGGTGAAGGGGGCCCTCGCGTCGTCGGGCTCGGGCGAATAGCCGGGCGCCGGCGGATCGGCGAACAGCGCGAGCTGGACGTGGACCTTCACGGCCTCGAGCGCATCCGGATCCACCGCAGCGGTCGCGGGCTCGTCCTCGCCGCCGCGCTCCCAGCCGGCGTCCTCCGCCTCGACGACGCTCTGCATCACCTCGAAGTCCCGCCGCGAGTACATGCACAGCACCACCCTCATCTCCTCCCCTGCATGCTCCGTGATCGTCGCGACCGCGATCTCGCACGCCTCCCTCAGCGGATACCCGTAGACGCCGGTCGAGATCGCGGGAAACGCGATCGCCGTCGCGCCCTTCTCCGCCGCGAGCGCGAGCGCCGTGCGGTAGCAGCTCGCGAGCAGCTCGGGCTCGCCTCCGTCGCCGCCATTCCACACGGGGCCGACCGCATGGATCACCCACTTCGCCGGCAGTCGCCCTGCCCCCGTGATCTTCGCGTCGCCCGTCCTGCAGCCGCCCTCGCGGTTGCGGATCGCCTGGCACTCCTCGAGCAACGCGGGGCCTGCCGCGCGATGGATCGCTCCGTCGACCCCGCCGCCACCGAGCAGCGACGTGTTCGCGGCGTTCACGATCGCGTCCACCTCGAGCTGCGTGATGTCGCCCTGGATGACCTCGATCCGCGGCATATATAAGCTGACGATGTCAGATCGGGGCGCGACGATCGACGCGTGGAGAGCGAAATCCTCGTCGCGATCATCGCCGCCGTGCTCGCGCTGTGGCTCGCCGCCACGCTGCGGCGATGGCGTGGCTCGCTGCGCGCGAGGAGGCGTGCCGCGCGCGCGGGAGCGGGCGAGGACCGGGCGGCGCGCATGCT
>JAEWJO010000286.1 GCA_023386455.1 Pseudomonadota bacterium
CATCGAGCGCGGCGACGTGATCGAGCGCGCGACGCCGGTACGGCGCCTGGCCGTTCGCGGCGTAGAGAGCCCACTCGGTGCGCGCCTCGGCGTAGTGGCCGGCCGCCTCGTAGAGCAGACCGTTGAAGTAGTGGCGATCCTCGGCCGGCGCGAACCGCATGCCGCCGAGCTGCATCTGCACCATCGTCGCGAGCTGGCCCTGCAGGATCGTCTGCATGCGATCGAGGATCTCGAACGCGGCACCGCGCTGCTCGTCGCGGTCGTACATCACGGCGAGCGCGAAGCTGACGACGACGAGCTCGTTCGAGTAGTACGGCACCTGCGTTGGGATCGCGCTCGAGAGCACGTCGATCGCCTCGCCCATCTGGCCGCGCGCCGCGAGTGCGTTCGCGAGGTGAACGAGCACGTGCGCGGTCACCGGCTGGCCCGCGATCAGCGGACCCTCGGCGGCGTGGAGATAGCGGATCGCGTCGTCGAGCTTGCCGAGGCGGAGGTAGATGATCCCGAGCCGGCCGGTCACCTCGGCGCCGACCTTGTCGGCACCGGCGATATCGATCGCGGCCTGCAGCGCCTCGATCGCCTCGCGCGTCCTGCCGTGCTCGTCGGCGGTCTGGCCGAGGAGTCGCAACACGTCGAGGTTGTCGGGCGCGAGCTTGCGCGCGTACTTCAGCATCCCGTAGACCTCCTTGTAGAAGCGCGTCCGCTCGAGGCCGGTCGGGTCGTAGTCGCTGTAGAGCGCCATGTCCGCGGTCGACAGCGCCTGCCGCGCACGGGTCAGGATCAGATCGACCTCGTCCTTGTGCGGGCTGATGAGGTCGCGCCAGAAGTTGCCGCGATCGGGGTCGGGCGGCGGCTGCGGCATGTCGATCACCTCGGCCCGCGCGGGTGTCCCGGCAGCGACCGCGAGGGTCACCACCGCCGCCGCCACGAACGCGAGCCGGGTCACGTCGCAAGTATGCCGGTGCAAACGCGGGCTTGCCAGGCGGAGTCGGCCGCGCGCCCGCGTCGCGTGCTTCCTTACGTCCGCTACCGCTGGGCCCCGCGTTGGGGTCCCAACCCTCCGCGGGGATCGGACTGATTCGCTGGTTTTCTCGATGGTTGCGCCGCTCGCGCTGTGGCCCATCCCTTGCTGTTCTGCCCGCCGTGGACCGCGGCGTCTTGGCAACGGCAGGCGAGCTCTTCGAGTCTCGTCATTATCCCGGGGTAGTCGCGCTCGTGAGCGACGCTCTCGAGGACGAGCCGGACTGCGTCCCGATGCTGCTCCTGCGCGCCCGATCGCACATCGCGCTTCGCCGCGATCTCGATGCGCAGGCCGACCTCCGCGACATCATCCGTCTCGACCCGCAATGCGGGCTCGCGTACCGGCTCCTCGGCGAGCTCGCCGCACGCCGCGACCAGAACGAGTCCGCGGCGATCTTCTTCCGCGAGGCGCTCCGCCTCGATCCCGGTGACCGCGAAGCCGCCGACTGGCTCGCGATCGCCGAGGCCTCGATTCGACCAGCCGCGGTGGCATCAAAACTCCCGGCACCCGCTGCCGCGGCTGGTCGTGTTCCTTCATCGGCATCTCCGCGCCGCCACCCGCGCGCCGAGACGCTGCCGCGCTTCGCGAAGGGCACGAATCCTCCCGCCGACGAGCGACCGACGCATCGCAATGGCGCGCTCGCCGTGCCGCAGCCGGCGCAGGTGATCCGTCGTCCGCCATCGCAGCCGACGATCCGCACGAGCACGCGCGAGCTCCCCGGCTTCGGTGACTACCTCGTCGAGACCGGCATCCTGACGCGTGAGCGTCTGCGCGCCGCGCAGGCGTACCAGCGCTCGATGAAGGTGCAGCTGTCGACGGCGATCGTGACGCTCGGCCTCGCGACCCCGCAGCGCATCGAGTGGGCTGCCGTCGCGCACCAGTCGCACCTCGCCGGCCGCGACCGCTGAGCGGTCACGGAAGCCGGCAGGTCTCGCGATCGAGCGTCTCGAGGAGCAGCTTCTGCAGACCCGGCAGCGCCGGATCGTCGGCGCGATCGCGCGTATCGGCGACGTCGTCGAGCCCGTACAGGCTCCACGCGTTCGCCTCGCGGTCCCAGACGATCTTCCACGGCGCGCTGATCACCGCCGCCATGTCGCGCTTGATCTGCTTGTCCGGGATGAGCTCGACGAACACCGGCCGTGCGGGGGCCTCGCCGCCGCGTACCGCAGGCGCGAGCGACACGCCGTTCATGCCCGCTGGCCCGGTGACGCCCGCGAGGTCGAGCAGCGTCGGCATGACGTCGACGAGGCTGACCGGCGTGTCGATCACGCGACCTGTCGCGCCCGGCGCGCGCACGAGCAGCGGGATGCGGATGACCTGGTTGTACAGGCTGCGGGCGTGGAACCGGATCCCGTGCTCGCCGAACTCGTCGCCGTGATCGGCGGTGACGACGACGATCGTCTCGGGATCGAGCGCGGCGAGCACGCGGCCGATCTGCTCGTCGGCATAGCGGATCTCCGCGTCGTAGCGGTCGACGTCGTCGTCGCCGAATCGCGTCGCGTCCTTCGGTGCCGCGTACGGAAAGTGTGGCTCGTAGAAGTGGAGCCACAGGAAGTACGGCTTGCTCGGCTCTCGCGCCGCGAGCCACTCGAGTGCCTCGTCGGCGACGACGTCGGCGTTGCTCTGACCCGCGCGCTGCATTCTCACCGAGTCGGCCGACGCGTCGATCGTCTGGAAGCCGGACAGCTCGCGCTTGCCGAGCGCGAACCGTGCACAGCAGGTGATCGCCGCCGTGCTCCATCCGGCATCGCGCAGGACGCCGGCGAGGTTCGGGATCGCGGCGCGCTCCTCCGACAGGCCGAACGGGAGTGTCGAGGCGTAGCGGCCGCTCAGCAGCGAGGGAATCGCGCAGCGCGTGCTCGGGCACGACGTCATCGCCCAGGCGAAGCGGACCGCGGTCTTCGCGAACTCGTCGAGGATCGGCGAGGTCGGTCGTGCGTAGCCGTAGGAGCCGAGGTGGTCGGCGCGCAGCGCGTCGACGGAGATCAGCACGATGTTCGGCCGGAGCCGGGGCGCGGGATTCGGAGTCGGGCTCGGGCTCGGGCTATTCGTGGTCGGGCTCGGCGGTCTGTTCTGCGTCCGGATCGGATCGAGGGTCGCATCGGCGCCCGTACAGTTCTCGTCGATCCCGTTGCCCGCGATCTCCTGTGCGCCCGGGCTGCGCTGCCGATCGCGATCGTCACAATCCGCGCCGCCGACGCTCGCGCTCGCGTACCCATCCCCATCGCGGTCCGCGATCGACCACAGCGTCCTCGCGATCGGCTCGCTCGCGACCCATGCACGACGATCGCACCTCTCGCGCGCGGCGAGCCGCCGAGTGCTGCGGTCCCCACGATCGCCCCGACG
>JAEWJO010000295.1 GCA_023386455.1 Pseudomonadota bacterium
GCCTTGGCGGCGGCAGCCGGCGCACTGGCCGCGGCGGCCTGACCCGGCTTCGCAATGCTGCCCTTGCCGACGATCTCGGTGACCTTCTCGAGCATCGTCTGCGTGTCCCACGGCTTGGGGAGGTTCGCATCGGCGCCGACCTGCGTGCCCTTCGCGGCATCGTAGGGGGCGGCATTGCCGACGAGGATCACGACCGGAACATCCGCGGTCGCGCCGTCCTGCTTGAGGGCGAGGCAGAGGTCGTAGCCGGTCTTGCCCGGCATCGCCGCGTCCGCGAGGACGATGGCCGGCTTCTGCGCCTTGGCCTTCTGCAAGGCTTCGTCGACGTTGCGCGCTCCGACGTACTGAAAGTCAGTGCCGCGGAACGTGATATCCGCGACCTGCTGCATCGTCGCGCTGTCATCGACGCACAAAACGATCTTGCTCACGTGGGTCCTCCCAAAGGCTCGATCCAACAGTACCAGGGCGGTCGTTCGTCGGTCAAACCAACTGCCTAGAAACAGAGGGGCTTTTGGGGTAGCTTGCGCGACCGCCATGCCGAGCCACCACACGCCATTGCACCAGGCGGCGGCCGAGGCTGTTGCCGCCGCCGCCGGAGTCGCTGCCACCGACCTCAAGGTCGAGGCGCCGCCGCGCGCGGAGATGGGTGATCTCGCAGTCGGCTGCTTCGCGATCGCGAAGGCCCAGGGCAAGAATCCCGCGCAGGTCGCCCAGGAGATCGCCGCGAAGTTCTCGCCGACCGAGCTGCTCGCGAGCGCGACCGCCGCCGGCCCGTTCGTCAACTTCCGCGCGAACCGCGACGCCGCGCTGCGCTGGGTCGTCGACGCGACGCTGACCGGCACGCTCCTGCCGCGCGACCACGGCAAGGGCAAGACGATCACGATCGACTACGGCTCGCCGAACATCAGCAAGCACCTCGCCTATCACCACATCCGCGGCACGACGATCGGTCACGCGCTCGCGCAGAGCTTCCGCGCGCTCGGCTACCGGGTGGTCGCGATCAACTTCCTCGGCGACTGGGGCACGACGCACGGCATGGTCGTCGCGGCCTACTACGATCAGCTGAACGGCCGCACGCTGACGCTCCAGGAGATCGACGCACTGAACATCTCGGTCGGCGAGCTCAACCAGCTCTACGTCGCGTTCCGCGCGAAGTACAAGGACACCCCGATCGCGGAGGATCGCGGCCGCGAGTACCTGAAGCGGCTCGAGCAGAACGACCCCGAGGTCACCGCGCTGTGGCGGAAGTTCCGCGCGGTCTCGTGGGCCGAGTTCGGCGAGGTCTACAAGATCCTCGACGTTCACTACGACGACCTCAACGGCGAGTCGTTCTTCTGGAAGGACGGCGAACGGATCGCCGGCGAGCTCGAGCAGCGCGGCATGCTCGTCGAGAGCGAGGGCGCGAAGGTCGTCGAGCTCGACGGCGAGAAGACGCCGATCCTCCTCCTCACCAAGGACGGCACGACGCTCTACGCGACGCGCGATGTCGCCGCGGCCGAGTACCGCGAGAACACCTACCACCCGACGCGCTCGCTCTACGTCGTCGACCGCGGCCAGGCTCACCACTTCCGCCAGCTGTTCAAGCTGATCGCGAAGATGGGCCACCCGTGGGCGTCGACGCTCCAGCACGTGCCCTACGGTCTCGTCCGCGTCGGCGGCAAGCGCTCGGCGACGCGCCTCGGCGGTGTCGTGCTGATGCGCCAGGTGTTCGAGATCGCCGAGCAGGATGTTCGCGCGAAGATCGCCGAGGTCAACCCGACGCTGCCCCCCGCCGTCGTCGACACGGTCGCGCGGCAGGTCGGCATCGGTGCCGTCATCTTCGCGAACCTCGCACCCCAGCGCGAGAAGGACATCGACTTCGAGCTCGACGATGCGGTCTCGCTCGAGGGCGACTCCGGCCCCTACCTGCAGATCCAGCACGCGCGCTGCGCCTCGATCGGCCGCAAGGCGAACGAGACGGTGACGTCCGTCGACGGCATCGACTTCACGAAGCTCTCGCACGATGCCGAGTGGGCCGTCGCGAAGAAGCTGCTCGCGTTTCCCGACGCCGTCGTCCGCGCGACCGACAGCGCGGAGCCGCACGTCATCGCGCACTACCTGCTCGATCTCTCGGGCGAGTTCTCGCGCTGGTACACGCTCGGCAACGGCGATCCATCGCTGCGCGTGATCGTCGAGGACCCGGTCGTCCGGCGCGCGCGTCTCGCACTCGTCGCGGCCGTCCAGGCGACGCTGCGCGAGGGCCTGTCGCTGCTCGGAATCGCGGCGCCCGATCAGATGTAGTGCTCGCGATGCTCGCCGTGTGTTCCGTTGGTAACGACGAGCACGCTGAGATCGCGTGGCGACGACGTAACCCGCACGGGTGACGTGTGTGTCGTGCACCTCTGTGACGCCGCTCCCGCCGATCCCTCGATGTCGTTCGCGTGCCGCACAGCACCGATCGCTTGGTGAGTCGGGCGTAAGATGGCCTCATGGCGAGTGCTGCATTCGTCTTCGGGGATCTGAGCTGGCCGATGCCAGACTTCGGGCTCGTGGCGGTGTGGCGGGCGATGTCGATCGATGCATCGCGGTGGGACGACTGGGCCGGCTTTTTGCGCTCGCACCGCTCGCGTACCGAGACGATCGCGGAGTTCCTCGACGGTGCGCCGTTCTCGCTCGTGACGACCGAGATGGGCGTCAAGCTCCGCGCGAAGATCACGAGCGAGGACGCATGGCAGCGCCTCGCGATCGCGTGGCGTGCCGCCGCCGACCTCGGCGCGAATGGCGAGCTCGTGTGGTGCACGTCCGCCGAGGGCATCGCGTACCGCGCGGTGGTCGCCGACTACGAGTCGCGCTGGGAGAAGCTGTCGTCGCCGCCGAAGCCGCTCGAGCTCGCAGACCTCGTCCGCGCGACGAGCTAGCGACTCACAGCGAGACGTCGGTTCCGAACGTGACGGCCCAGTCGAAGCCGTGCGCGGCGATCGGGTGGCTGATGCCGGCATACGGCTGCAGGCGGCCGAGCGAGCCGCGGACCGACAGGCCGCCCGACGGAACCATCTCGATGCTCCGTTCCACGTACGTCATGCTGCCTCCGTAGGCGACGAGTGCAGTGCGGTACGTCAGCGTCGAGACCTCGAACATGACCGCCGCGCGTCCTCCGTCGTAGCCCACGCCGACGTTCGCACGAACCGCACCGGACCCGTATGGACTCGGCTTCTTGTAGAGCACGTCGAGGCCGAGATCCGCACGCGCGAACAGATGGCCCGAGCGCGTGATCGACGAGACACCGAGGCGAACGGCGCCGACGCCGGGCATGGTCTGGTAGAGGTCTGTCGGCCGGCTGTACTGAGCATCGAGGCCCATGTGCTCGAGCTCACCGACGGTCGGAATCGTCGCGCCCGCGCGGAGGACGAGCGCCGTGTGCGACCACGGATGTAGCGCATAGAGCGCGCCGAGCTCCGGTGCTCCCGTCCCGTCGTCGCGCTCGATCTCCATCGGCGTCGGACGACGCGTGTACTAGCGCTGGACCTGAACGTAGCCACCGATGTGGTAGCGCGGATCGATGTAGTGCGCGTGAACGTCGCCGCGCACGAAGTAGCGATTGCCGACGACGGCCTCGTAGGTGACATCGATGCCGGCGCGCGAATCCTCGTCGAAGCGGTCGAGCAGCGAGAACCCGGGAGATCGTGCTGGCTCCGCATCCGCGGTCGCGGTCGTCGCGAGCGCCTCGTCGGCACCGGCGATCCGCGGTGCGAGGATCGAGACGAGCGTTGCGGCGACCAGGATCGGGGTACGCATGACGGAGATCCTACGCGTGCCCCTCGACGCCGACCGTGGCCTGGCCCACGTTTGTGCTCAAAGCTTGCCGAGTGACGCGGGCGGCCGTCGGCCCTTCCCGCCGTACACGACGAGGACCGCGAGCGTGAGCACGTACGGCAACAGCGACGCCAGCTCGCCGGGGATGCCGGTGCCGATCACCTGGAGCTGGAAGCTCACCGCGAGCGAGAACGCGACGCCGACGCACGCGAGCGCCGCGTACGCGGGACGCCAGCCGGCGAGGATCACCATCGCGAGCGCGATGTAGCCGCGGCCCGCGGACATGTCCGCGGAGAAGCCACCGACGACGAGCGACAGCTGTGCGCCGCCGGCGCCGGTCAGCGCGCCGCCGACGAGCGCCGCGCCAAACCGCGTCCACGCGGGAGACACGCCGACCGCGAGCAGGGCATCGGGTCGATCGCCGGCGGCGCGCACGCGCAGCCCCCAGCGCG
>JAEWJO010000318.1 GCA_023386455.1 Pseudomonadota bacterium
GGGTCGGCGCGACCGGCTCCTCGGCTGCGGGCTCGGGCTCGGCGTGAGGGGTGCGCGTCTCCTCGGTGATCGGCGGCGCGGCCTTCGCAGTCCGTGGCCGCTCGACGGTGACCTCGCGGATCGGCGGTGCAGCGGGCTCCGCGGCCGGCAGCGCGGTCTCGGCCGCCGCCGGTCTCGCGGCCGCATTGCTTCCGGACTGCATCGCCCAGATCACGCCGACGCCGAGCAGCACGACGAGCAGAAGGAGCCCCGAGATCACGAGTCGTGTGGTCGGGTTGTGGGGTGGCGCGACCGGGCGGACGAGCGACGGCGGGAACGGATGCGACGCGTTCAGCGGGTTCGAGACGTCGGCGAGCGTCGGCGCGCGCCCCAGGCCCGACATCGTCGAGCGCCGCATGTGCGGGTGCGACGTGCGCCGCCAGCTCGCCTCCTCGGCGGCGATGATCTTGTCGCGTCCCTCGATGAAGTCCTTGCCGAGCGAGCGGACCCATTCGGCCACCTCGGACGCGGACGCCGGCGTCACCGCCTTCGCGAGCTCTCGCTCCATCTCCGCCGCCGACTGGTAGCGCTGCGCGACGTCGACGGCGAGGCCTCGCGCGACGATCGGCTCGATCGCGGAGAGGTGGCGCCACTCGTCGCTGTCGATCGCACCCCAGTCGGCCTCGTTCGCGAGCGCCTCGGTCACCGACCGCAGGTTGCCGCTCATGATCGTCGCGACCAGCTCGGCCTCGCCCTGCGCGGAGCCGTGCATGCGATGACCGACGACCAGCTCCCAGAGCACGACGGAGAGCGAGTAGACGTCGCTCTGCTGGACGGGACGACCGCGCACCTGCTCGGGCGCCGAGTACGCGAGCTTGCCCTTGAACGTACCGTCGCGCGTGACGTGCGCGGCCATCGTTGCCTTGGCGACGCCGAAGTCGAGCAGGCGCGCCGAACCGTCGATCGCGATCATCACGTTCTGCGGCGACACGTCACGATGAACGATGCCGAGCGGTCCGCCCATCTCGTCGAGCGTCATGTGCGCCGCGTGCAGGCCGGCGAGCACCTGCGTCGCGATGGAGCACGCGATGCGAGTGGGGATCTTCTTGCCGGTCTCGTGCGCGGTGCGCAGGAGGACGTGGAGCGGCACGCCGTGCACGTACTCCTGGACGAGCATGACCTCGTCGGTCGTCGTCACGAGGTCGAGCACCGGCACGACGTTCGGGTGATGCACCTTCGACGCGATCCGCGCCTCGTCCATGAACATCGCGACGAAGTCGGTGTCCTCCGCGAACTCGGGCAGGAGGCGCTTTGCCGCGACGATCCGCGAGAAGCCCTCGTCGCCCATGAGACGCGCGATGTGGATCGTCGCCATACCACCGCGTGCGATCTGCCGGTGGAGCAGATAGCGGCCGACGGCGACCTGACGTTTCTCGGATTCTTGGATCATGGCTTCCCCACCCTGGTTGCGATCGCGACGACCTCACTCGAAGAACTGGATCGGAATGCCTTTGCTCCAGAAGTAGAGATTCTTGAACTTGCCGTCAGCCTGCAGCTGCGTGCCCCACACCGACTGGCTGTACTGGTGACCGTCGGAGTTGAAGCCCGACGTCGAGCCGATGCCGAGGCCGAGGTCCGGCAGCGCCTCGAACGCGGTGACGAGCGCGTCGGGTGTGAACGGTCCCTGGTTCTTCTCGAGTCCCGCGAGGAAGATGCGCCCGGCGATGTAGCCCTCGAGCGAGGTGAAGCTCGGCTGCACGCCGGAGGCGGCGATCAGCTGGTTGTAGCGAACGACGACGTCGCTCGTGTCGCTCTGGTAGTTCGGCACGACCTGCGAGACGACGACGCCGTCGGCGTACGAGACGGGACCGCTCGGCGTGTTGTACGTCGGCGGGCTCGAGGTCAGGCGCTCGGCGAGCGCGTTCGGACCGACGAACGAGACGTGGCTGAAGTAGAGCTTCAGGCGCGTCGCCTTGTTCTGCGACTGGTCGCTGTCGAACTGCCAGTCGCGAATCGCGCGGATGAACACGTCACCGGTGCCGTACGTGTCGGTCATGAGGATGCCGACGGTCTGCGTGCCCGACTGGTCGGAGAGCAGCTGGCTCAGGTACGCCTTCGCGCTCGCGATCGCCGGCGCGAGCGTCGTGTCGTCGCCGCGCGTGTAGCGGAAGCGCGCGATCGGGTTGGTCTGGTTCGCCGACCCGGGGAAGTCGCCGATGAGCTCCTTGTACGCGGCGACGATGCCGTCGTAGCCGGACTGACCGTACGTGTCGTTCTGGTCGAACGACATCAGGTTGCGGTAGTTCGTGCTCGAGCCGCCGACCGCCTTGCGCTTGAAGAACTCGAGCGTCGCGCGCGCCTCCTGCGCATAGCTCGCGCGCACGTTGAAGATGTACTTCTTGCAGTCGCCGCACTGGTTGTCGCGCAGGATCGTCGCGGCACCCGTGAACGCGCCGAAGAACACGGTCCCCGTCTCGACGACGACGGGTGCAGCGCGCACCATCGTCGGTGTTCCGACGTTGCCGATCATCGCGAGCACCGCGTCGGGGCCGCGCTTGAGGCGCTTGTCGGAGATCGCGGGCGCGACGGGTGGATTCGCGGTCGTCGGACAGTGCGGTGCCTCGTCGGTCATCACCTTCACGTCGACGAGCGCACGCGCGGCGGCCTCGGCGGTCGCCGGATCGTAGACGTCGTCGCGATACACGAGCTCGACGTGGCGCCCGCGGATACCGCCGGCGTCGTTCTTCTCCTTGAACGCGAGCTCGATGCCGAGCTTCATGTTCGTGCCGAGCGCCTGGTTCGTTCCCGACAGTGCGCTGTGATGGCCGATCCTCAGCGGCGCGTCTGTCGCGGCGACGCAGACCGGTTGCTGTTCGCGCAGCTCGCAGACGAGCCCATCACCACAGTCGGTGTCGAGCGAACACATCTGCGATGTGAAGTCGGTCGAACAACCCGACGCGAGGAGTGAGATGGCGACAAAGATTTTGCCGAGGCGAACCCTCATGGTTGTCACACTCAAGAATTCCGGAGAAGAGCGCAAGGGTTCTTCTCGACGTCATCAGCAATTCATGAAGCAGTGGAGTCACGCCATCTTGTCGTTCTGACGCGACGTCCTTCGTTCGTCGCATTACGAAGAAAGACTCGTGTCGCCGATGTGAGACTCGATCGACACGTGCGGAAACGCTGCACTCGCGAACCAAATGCTGTGGTCCACCGCGCAGTTTGTCCGGGGCCAGAACTTGAAGGCCGATCGTATGGACCCTACGATGCGCGGATGTTGCGCATTGTGAGTGTTGTTCTGTTCTCGATCGCGATCATTGCGTGTTCGAAATCCAAATCAACGGACACGAGTGCCGGCTCGTCGACGCCGGCGACCGGCTCCGCGGTGAGCGGAAGCGGCAGTGCAGAGGGCACTGGCTCGGCGATGGTCGGCAGCGCCGTCGGAAGCGCGGGCTCCGCGACCGGCAGCGCCGACGGCAGCGGCAGCGCGGAGGGCAGCGGATCTGCCGTCGCCGCCTCGGACTTCGACTTCGACAAGCTGTCTCAGGAAGACAAGATCAAGTTCATGAAGACGAAGGTGATGCCGGCGATGAAGCCCGCCTTCCAGAAGTTCGACCCGAAGGAGTTCGCCACCTTCAACTGCAAGACCTGCCACGGCAAGGATCCGAAGAAGACGAAGTACGAGATGCCGAACCCCGAGCTACCTCAGCTCGACTTCGATGCACTGAAGGCCGGCAAGGGCGACCCGGAGATGGTCGAGTTCATGTCGAAGACGGTGAAGCCGGAGATGGCGAAGCTCCTGAACGAGCCCGAGATGACCGAGACGGTCCACGAGGGCTTCGGCTGCCTCGATTGCCACACGATGAAGAAGAAGAAGTGAGCGCAGCGGATTCCGTCCGCTACCACCGTGCGAGCTTGATGCTGACCTTGTCCTTCGGGACCTTGCTGTAGAGCTTCGTCACCGTCGTCTGGAACCCGGCCTTCTTGACCTCGAGGTTCAGGTTCTGGAAGCCCATCACGCTGATCACGGTCGGTGTCGTGCCGGCGCGACGGCCGTCGATGAGCACGGTCGCGCCCGACGGCTGGCTCGTGATCGAGACCGTGTGCGTCGGCCGGAGCAGCGTGACATCGAGCGTGCCGGGCGTGCCCTCGTCGAGCGAGGTGAGCTTCGTCGCGGTCTGGTAGCGCGCGTGCTGGACCTCGACCTTGCGCTTGCCGCACGCGGTCGCGATCGTGATCGGCGATGGCCCCATCGAGGCGCCGTCGATCGAGACCATCGAGCCCGCGGGCGTCGATGTCACGGCGAGCCGGCACGGCCCCGCACCGACGACCGGCGGCCCCTCGCCGGCCGGCGGCGCCTCGTCGGTAGACGGCGGGCTGGTGGTGCCCGGCGCCGGCGG
>JAEWJO010000458.1 GCA_023386455.1 Pseudomonadota bacterium
CGTCGTCGCCGTGCTGCTCGCGATCCGCGATGCCCTCGCAGCGCTCCACCGCGCGAACGTCGTCGTCGGCGACTGCAACGATCTCAACATCCTCGTCGACGGCCGGCGTGTTCATCTGATCGACGTCGACAGCTACCAGTACGGCGGCTTCTCGTGCTCGATGTTCAGCGAGCGATTCGTCGATCCGCGGCTGTGCGCGAAGACCGCGCTGGTCCCGGCGCATCCGCACGATGCGGACAGCGACTGGTTCGCGTTCGCGGTCATGGCGTTCCGCACGCTGCTCGGCGTCGGGCCGTGGGGCGGTGTCGCGACGGCGTGCGCGGCCCACCTGCGCGCGCTGCGGCGACTGTCCGTACTCTCCGACGGCGTGGTCTACCCGCGCGCCGCGCGTCCGCCCTCGATCCTGCCCGACGAGCTGGTCGAGCGATTCCGAGACGTCTTCGAGCGCGACCTGCGCGGCGACGTCCTCGGCGATCTGCTCGCGCGGCTCCGGCTGCGCCGCTGCACGACGTGCGGCGAGGAGCACGCGCGCGTCCGCTGCCCGGCATGCCAGGCGCTCGCGCACGTCCCGCCGGCTGTCGTCCATGGTCGACTGCGATACCAGCCGATCGCGCCGTCGGAGATCCAGCTCGGGACCACCGCGGTGACCGGCACGTCACCGGTCTGGCTCGACGGAGGCGCGCTCCTCCGGCGCACGTCGCTCGGCACCGAGCGCATCGGCTCCGTGCTCGCCGGCCAGACCCGCGCGTGGCTCGGCGCGCGCTTCGGCATCGGCTTCTATCGCGCCGGCGGCTATGCGGTCGGCTTCACGTTCCGCCCCGATCGCGGCGTCCTCGACGATCGCGTCGCGCTTCCGAAGATCCGTGGCCAGCTCGTGTCTGCACACGCCACGATCGGCGACGACCGCGCGTGGCTGTGGCTCACGTCCGCCGATGCAGGGCGCCTGGCGACCACGTGCGTCGTCGTCGACGCGAATGCCAACGTCCTCGCGACCGAGACGCTCGCCGACGCGACCTGGCTCGCGGGCGTCGCCGGTGCCTGCGCGGCGGGCCCGTTTCTGTTCGTGCCGACCGACGACGGCGTGACGCGCGTCGAGCTCGTACAGAACGCGATCACCGCCACCCGTGTCTTTGCCGAGACCGCACCGCTCGTCGGTGCCGCCGATCGGCTCGCGCTCTCTCCCTCCGGCGGCCTCGACGTCCTTCGTCGAGGTGACGCCATTCGCATGCAGCTCACCTAGGAGACCCCCCATGTCCACGCAGACTCTTCCCTTCCCCAGCTTCTTCGATGCGGCTCGCGCGGCCGACTGGTCGTATCGCCCCGACGCGATGCAGCTCGCGGCGAGCGCCGCGACCTGGCGCGCACAGCACAGGCTCAAGCCGTCCGCCGCCGACGAGACGCGCATCCACCTGCTGCTCATCGACGTCCAGAAGGACTTCTGTTTCCCCGAGGGCACGCTCTACGTCGCCGGCCGCTCCGGCCGCGGCGCGATCGATGACTCGCGCCGGATCGCCGAATTCATCTATCGCAACCTCGGCGCGCTGACCGACGTCACGACGACGCTCGACACCCACCTCGCGTACCAGATCTTCTTCCCGAGCTTCTGGCTCGACAAGGCCGACAATCCGCTGGCGCCGTTCCACACGATCACGTCCGCCGAGATCCAGGCCGGCGAGGTTCGCCCCCATCCCGCGATGGCGAAGTGGCTGTGCGGCGGCAACTACACCTGGCTGTGCAAGCAGGTCCTCTTCTACTGCCAGGAGCTCGAGCGCGCCGGGAAGTACCAGCTCTACCTGTGGCCGCCGCACTGTCTGCTCGGCTCGGACGGCCACGCGCTCGCCGGCGTGATCCACGAGGCCCGCCTGTTCCACGCGTTCGCACGCACGTCGCAGTCGAACGTCGAGGTCAAGGGCGGCAACCCGCTGACCGAGAACTACTCGGTCCTCCGCCCGGAGGTCCTGTCCCGCTTCGACGGTGCGGCGCTCGCGCAGCGCAACACCAACTTCATCCAGACGCTCCTCGCCGCCGATGCGGTCGTGATCGCCGGCCAGGCCGCGAGCCACTGCGTGAAGTCGACGATCGACGACCTCCTCACCGAGATCGCCGCGAAGGACCCGTCGCTCGCGAGCAAGGTCTACCTCGTCACCGACTGCATGTCGTCCGTCACCGTTCCCGACGGCAAGGGCGGCTTCGCCGCCGACTTCACCGCGCAGGCCGAGGCCGCCCTCGAGAAGTTCGAGGCCGCCGGCATGCACCTCGTCACCTCCACCACTCCGATCGCCAGCTGGCCGGGCATCCGGCTCTGAAGGAACCACCATGAGCAACCACGACGACGACGACAAGGTCAAGAAGCTCCTCGCCGAGGCCCACGGCACCGGCGCCCTGTCCGCGAAATCTCTCGCCACGCTCGACGTCGTCGACGTCGGCGCCCAGATCCAGGCCGGCCTCGGCGTCACGATCGACGATGTCGCCGCGAGCGAGGTCGTCCTCCTCACGATGATGCCCGACGACTCGCAGTCGATCGCCGCGGCGAACAACACGGCCGCCGTCCGCGAGGGCCACAACTTCGTGCTCGAGGCGCTTGGCCGCTCCAAGCAATCCGGCGAGGTCCTCGCGCACACGCGTTACCTGAACGGCGACGTGCTGTTCCCGTACACCGCCCTCGAGCACGCCGTGGCGATGACGCCCGCGAACTACAACCCGTGCCACGGCACGCCGCTGTTCGATCAATCGGTCGTCCTGCTCGGCACCGTGATCGCGAAGGCGCAGGAGCTCGCGCAGGCCGGCATCGCCGTCCGCACCGTGACGCTCATCATCACCGACGGCGGCGACTACGGCTCGACGCGCTGCCGCCCGGCCGACGTCTCCGCGATCGTCGCCGACATGCTCGCGCAGGAGAACCACATCGTCGCGGCGATGGGCATCGACGACGGCACGACCGACTTCAAGAAGGTGTTCAAGTCGATGGGGATCCCCGATCGCTGGATCCTGACGCCGGGCAACAGCGCGACGGAGATCCGCCGCGCGTTCCAGGTCTTCTCGCAATCGGCCGTCCGGGCGACCGCAGGCGCTCAGCTCGGCGGCTTCAGCAACTAGCCGATGCTCTCGCGTCCCGGCGCGTGCTATCGATTGCATGTTCCACGGCGGAACCCGGACGAGACGCGACGTACCCGGTGAGGACAAGACGACGCGGAAAGGACGCTGTCATGGCGTGGTTCCTCGTTGTCATCTCCGGGCTCCTCGAAGTCGGCTGGGCGGTCGGGCTCAAGGCGTCACACGGCCTCACGCGCCCGCTTCCGGCGGCACTCACCATCCTGGGCATGCTCGCGAGCTTCGCGCTGCTCAGCATCGCGGTGCGCCAGCTGCCGATCGGCACGGCCTACGCGGTATGGGTCGGCATCGGTGCCGTCGGCACCGCCCTCGTCGGCATCGCGGTGTTCCGGGAGCCCGCGAGCGCGGCGCGCCTGTTCTGCCTCGTGCTCGTCGTCGCCGGCATCATCGGCCTCAAGCTGACGACGCGCGCGACCTGACTAGCGACGCTTGTGGCGGCGATTCGTGTACGTGCTGCGAGCGAAGGGGCCGAGCACCGGCGCCATGTTCTCGGGGATGTCGTCGTCCCACTCGTCGCTCGTGATCGCGTCCTTGATCTCGAGCTTGTCGTCGAACAGCACGAACCACGGGATCTGGCTCGACGGCAACCCGATCGACTCGATGTCCTTTGCCTCGAACTGATCGATATCGATCCGCGCGAGCGTCACGCCCGCGAGCGCCTTCGTCATCACCGGGTCACCGGCGTACTTCTTGAAGCCGATGCACGGGCGGCACCACTCGGCGCTCGTCTCGACCATGAACACGCGGTCCTTCGCGTTGGACATCCAGGCGGTGACCTGATCGCGCAGCGGGCCGTCCGCGGGCGCGAGGTCGACGATCACGAAGTCATCGTGCGCCGTGGTCCTGGCGTTCGGCGT
>JAEWJO010000556.1 GCA_023386455.1 Pseudomonadota bacterium
TCATCGACCCGAACGGGCCGCAAGCTGCCGCGGCGCGCGAGGTCCTGATCGAGGGGCTCGCCGATCGCAAGATCCATGTCCGCGGCCTCGCGGTCGAGCAGCTGACCGGCGTCGGCGGACCGTGGGCCAAGGCGCCGCTCGAGAAGCTCGCGCGCTCGGGCAAGGGTGCCGACCTCCTCGAGGCGATCGCCGCCGCGCTCCGCGCGATCGAAGGACGATCATGACCGAGCTGTTCGATTCGCATGCCCATGTCGACGGTCCCGAGTTCGATACCGACCGCGACGCGGTGATGACGCGTGCCCGCGATGCGGGCGTTCGCCGCATGGTCGTGATCGGTGCGGTCGGCGATCCATCGAGCGCCGAGCGCGCGGTCGCGTTCGCCGAGCGCGATCCCGACGTGTGGGCGACCGTCGCGACGCACCCGCACGACGTCGAGAAGATGACCGACGAGTGGTGGGCGACGCACGAGCGGCTCGCGCGCCATCCTCGCGTCGTCGCGATCGGCGAGACCGGCCTCGACTACTACTACGATCACTCGCCGCGCGACCTGCAGCAGGCCGCGTTCCGCCGGTTCCTCGAGCTCGCGCACGCGGTGCAAAAGCCGGTCGTCTGCCACATTCGCTCGCGTCGCGACGACGCCGCCGGACGTGGCGAGGACGCGGGCCCCGACGCGCACGAGGACGCGCGGGCGATCCTGCGTGCGAGCGGCGCCGCCGAGCTCGGCTGCGTCATTCACTGCTTCACCGGGACGCCGGACGACGCTCGCGAGTACGCCGCGATGGGCTGCTACGTGTCGTTCTCCGGCATCGTCACCTACAAGACGGCGCAGCCGCTGCGCGACGCCCTGGCGATGGTCCCCCGCGACCGCCTCCTGATCGAGACCGATTGCCCCTACCTGGCACCGGTCCCGATGCGAGGAAAACGTAACGAGCCGGCGTTCGTCCGCCACACCGCCGAGCTCGTCGCCAGCTGCATCGGCTTGGATTTCGCGGACTTGGCGCGGATCACCACCGAGAACGCAAACCGGGTCTACCGCTTACCAAGTGGTTGACTCTCAAGCACTTGGCCGGTATAGATTCGCTCCTCGTTTTGGGAAAGTGAAGTCTGCCATGGCGCTCAATATCGGCCTGCTCGGCAAGAAGATCGGAATGACCCAGGTGTTCGCGGACGACGGTGAAGCCGTCCCCGTCACCGTGATCCAGGCGGGCCCGTGCACCGTCATCGGCACGCGCACGGTCGAGCGCGATGGTTACTCGGCGCTCGTGCTCGGCTTCGACGAGAAGCCGGCGCGCCTCGCGAACAAGGCCGAGCTCGGCGCGGTGAAGAACGGCGGCGGCAAGCCGCAGCGCTTCATCCGCGAGATCCGCCTCGCCGCGGACGAGGTCGCGAAGTATCAGCCCGGCCAGGTGCTCGGCCCGAAGGACGTCTTCGCCGATGGCGCCGCCATCGATGTCGAGGGCTGGAGCAAGGGCAAGGGCTACCAGGGTGTCATCAAGAAGCACCACATGTCCGGCATGACCCGCGCCCACGGTACGCACGAGTACTTCCGCCACGGCGGATCGATCGGCTGCCGACTCACCCCGCAGCGCGTCCACAAGGGCAAGCGCATGGCGGGTCAGATGGGTAACGAGAAGGTCTCGGTCCAGAACCTCCAGCTCTTCAAGATCCTCGCGGACGACAACTGCATCCTCGTGCGCGGCTCGGTACCGGGCGCGAAGAACGAGTACGTCGTCGTGACGAAGGCCGCGACGCGCACCACGTACAAGCGCAAGGGCGTCGGCAAGGAAGAGGTGCGGTCGAAGAACCCGCTCAAGGCCTCGAAGAAGGCCGCAGCGGGTCGCGGCTAAGCCGTCGTACCTCACGGAAGTAGATGCCCGGCGCTCGCGCGTCGGGCTTTTGTTTTTATGTCCAAGCGTCTCGACGACCGAAGCACCCGCCACGATCGCTTTCACCAGAAGGCGAAGAAGGAGGGCTTCCTCGCGCGCGCGGTGTTCAAGCTCGAGGAGATCGATCAGCAGTTCAAGATCTTCCCGCCACCGCGCCGCGGTCACGCGCTACGCGTGCTCGACCTCGGCTGCTCGCCCGGCTCGTGGCTCCAGTACGCACGCTCGCGCGTCGGCGACGAGGGAATCCTCGTGGGCCTCGACCGCGCACCGCTGCGCGGCAACACGTCGGGTGCGCGGATCGTCGTCGGAGATGTGATGACGATCGACATCAAGGAGCTCCTTGGCGAGCTGCCTGCATTCGATGTCGTGTTGTCCGACATGGCTCCCGATACCAGCGGCATTCGCAACATGGACCAGGCGCGCTCAGAAGCTCTCTTCGAGCGCGCGCTCGAGATCGCGACGCTGACGCTCGCGCCCGGGGGCAACTTCGTCGGCAAGCTGTTCCAGGGGCCGGACTTCAAGAAGCTGATCGAGGCGGTGCGCGGCAACTTCGAGGCCGGCAAGACCGCGAAGCCCGCGTCGAGCCGTCAGATCTCGATCGAGCAGTACGTGGTCGGCAAGGGCTTCCGGAAATGACCGCGCGCATCGTCATCGAGCAGTGGGGCGATCCGAGCCCTCGGAAGATCCAGCAGGCGATCGACGTCCTCCACAAGGGTGGCGTCGCGGCCTACCCGACCGATTCGATCTACGCGCTGGGCTGTGCGATCGAGGCGCGCGACGCGATCGAGCGGATCTTCCGCGCGAAGCAGATGAACAAGAACCAGCGTCTCGCGCTGATCTGCCCCGATCTCTCGACCGCGTCGGAGTTCGGCCTGTTCTCGCAGACGGCGTTCCGGCTCGCGCAGCGGATCTTCCCCGGTCCGTACACGCTCGTCGTTCCGGCGACGCGCACGGTGCCGCGCACGCTGACGGATCACAAGCGACGGACCGTCGGCATCCGGATCCCGAGCCACCCGATCACGCAGGCGCTCGCCGTCGGCCTCGGCCGCCCTCTGCTCACGACGAGCGCGATGGTGCCCGAGACCCACGAGCCGTGCCGCGACGCCGACGATATCCTCGAGCACTTCGAGCCGTTCGTCGACGTGCTGATCGATGCCGAGCAGACGCCGGCGGAGCCGTCGACGGTGCTCGAGGTCGATGGCGAGAACATCAAGCTGCTGCGCCAGGGTCAGGGCCCGATCGAGGACTTCCTCGACGTGATCGAGGTCCCCGAAGAGCCGACAAAGAAGGCCGCCGGTCGTCGCTGATCCAGGCGTGAGGCCCCCGAACTGTCGAGGGCTGTTGTCGTAGGCGTGAGCGTAGGCGATCGGGAACCCGGGCGTTGGTCGACCGGTCGCCGCTCACCGGCGACGGCGGCGATCCTTCTTCTCGTTCTTCGGCTTGTCAGCGGGCTTGTCGGCCGAGCCGAGCCCGAGCTCGCCCGGCAGCTTCGGATCGCAGACCGCGGCAACACGCGCGAGCTCGTCGTCGGCGACCTGGCCCTTGAGGCCAGGGAGATTCGCCTGGGCGGCATCCTTCTGCTTCGACGTGGTCTTCTTGCTCGCGCACTGCGCCTCGATGGCGACGAGCGTGACGTCGGGCGGAACCTTCTCGAGCTCCTTCACGACCGCCGTCAGCAGGTCGATCGCGCGATCGGGGTCGTTGTTTCGCAGCACGACGCGCGCCTGCATGATGCGCGTCGGGAAGTAGCCGGAGTTCGTCGCGAGCGCCTGATCGAGCTGCTTGCCGGCGCCCGGGATGTCGCCGTTGGCGAGCAGGATCTGGGCGAGCGCGGTGCGCGTGCGGTAGGCGAGCGGGTTCGGCGCGTCCTCCTTGACGTCGGTGACCGCCTGCTCGAGCTGGGTCTGCGCATCCTTCATGTTGCCGGTCATCAGGTAGCCGATGCCGAGCGCATGGCGGCCGATCTTCGACTTGGTGGTGCGCGCGAGCTTCTCGAGGGCCTCGGTCGCGGCAGTGCGCTCCTTGTCGCTTCCCGCGGCGAGCATCTTGGCCTCTTGCTCGAGGATCTGGACCTCGAGGTTGTCCTTGGCCTTCTCGCGGATCGCGCCGAGGTTCTCGAGCGCGCCCTTGGCATCCTTGAGATCGATCTGGGCGTACGCGCGCAGGAGGCGCGGCCGGATGCCATCGATCTTCGACGCGAGGTCGAGCGCCTTGTCGGGCAGGCCCGACGCGACGAGCAGCGCGGCATCGACGAGCTCGACGGTCGGATCGTCCTCTGCCTTGTTCTTGCCGTACCAGGCGATCTTGCCGCGCGCATTGGCGGCGGACGCGAAGTCACCCTTGATGTAGTAGGCCCACGCGACGCGCGCCCAGAAGCGAGGCTCGACCGGCGGCTTCGCCGTCGCCTTCTTCAGCGCCTCGTTGCTCTTCACGTAGTCCTCGATGTTCGCCTCGATGCTCGCCTGCGCGAGCGCGAACGCGAGGTTGCGGTAGGCGGCGACGCGCGGCCCGAGGTTCTTGTCGAGCTTGACGCTCAGGTCGTTGATCGCGGCGTTCGAGTCGACGCTCGACTCGGCGAGCGCCATCGCCTTGCCGAGCACGGCGAGCGGATGGTCCTTCGACGCGGCGAGGGCCTTGTCGTACAGCGGAATCGCTTCCTCGAGCTTGCCCTCGTCGACGAGGACGTCCGCGAGATCGATCATCGCGATCGGCAGGCCGGCGTCGCCGTCGGCGGCCGACCGGAGCACAGCGATCGCGCTCTTGCGCTCGCCCGCGGCGAGCATCGCGCGACCCTTGAGCCAGACCGCCCACTTGTCGTCGGCGCTCTTCGCGAGATAGTCGTCGAGCATCTTGCGGACCTCGGCGAGCGTCGAGGCCGGCGCCTCGAGCGTGCCGAGCCGCGATAGCTCGACGGCCGCCTTGCCGATCACGAGCTCGCGCGAGCCCTTCTGACCGGTCTTGATGTCCTTCGCGACGGCCTTCAGCGCCTGGTCGACGCGGTTCGTGTCCGTGCCGTAGAGCAGCGCCTCGATGCCCGCGGTCTCGACGACGTACGAGAACGTCAGGAGGTTCGCGTTGTCCTTCTCGAGCGCGGTGCCGAGCTTCTTCAGGCTCTCCTCGAGGCCGGCAAAGTCGCCGGCGCCGATCGATTCCTTGGCTTCCTTCTGCAGGCGCGCGACGGCCTCGCCCTTCTGCTTCTCGCTCCACCAGTACCAGGTGCCGCCGCCGCCGATGCCGAGCACCAGGACAACGAACAGGAAGATGAACGCGCGGCGCGTCGACCGACCCCAGCGGCGATCCGGACGCAGATCGAAGTCGGCGTCGGGGACGCGCACGCCGGCGACATCGAGGAGGCCACCGGTCAGCAGATCGTTCAGGTAGTTCTCGCCGACCGAGGCCGACTGGCGCAGCGCGGCCGATGCCGCGTTCTGCGGCTTCGCGCCGGAGATGACGCGCGGGCGCACGCCCTCGACGCTCATCGGCGGTGGCGCCGCGGTGACCTTCTTGGGGCGCGGAGCGTCGTCGAACGCCGGCGGCAGCGCCATCGTCGGGGCGACCGGCGACGACGCGGGAACGGCGGGCGCACGCGGCGGCGTCGCACGCGGCGGCTTCGGTGCCGGAGGCGCGGCGTCCTCGAGCGAGAGGCCGTAGTTCGTCTCGCCGCGCGGCGGGACCGGCTGCGGAACCGGCGACGGCGGATCGAGCGGCTGGTTCTGCCGTGCCCGCTTGAGCATCGACAGGATCGACGGGCTCGTCGGATCGAGGTTCTGCGCGTGCTGGAGCACCGGCACGGCGCGCTCGTAGTCGTTGCGGCGGAGCAGCACCTCGCCGAGCAGCGCGAAGCCCAGGCGGTTACTGCGGTCTACCTTGACGACGCGCAGCAGCTCGCCCTGCGCCTCTTTCCACTGATGGAGCGAGGCGTACGCCCTGGCGAGGACGACGCGGCCTTCGAGGCTGTCCGGAGCAGCATCGAGGCCGACGTTGCCGACCTTGATTGCATCCTTGGGGCGACCCAATGCGAGATAGGCTTCCGCCAGATCGATGAAGGCCGGCGACGACGGATCGCGCCGGACTAGATCGATCAACTCCTCGATTTCTTGGGCCGTGGGTCGGCGATCTGAATCGACCATGAAGCGGCTCGACCAAGGTAACACGGATCACGGGGCGGTTTTCGAACAGGCGCCCTTCGCACTGAACCGCTGACCAGGGCAGCTGCCCGAGGTGCTGAACGTGACCCCGTCGCATCCGCAGTACTCGCGCAAATCCCGCGTGCAGCCACGCATCTTCGGAGCGCACACGCCGGGCTCGTTGGGCCCGCAGCCCTGCCCTTCGCAGATCCCCGAGGCGCACTCGGTCGCGGCGAGGCACGGCCCACCGTCGGCCTGCGCGCCCTCCGGTGCGAGCGGTCCCTCGGAGGGCGGCGCCTCCGTCGGCGTCGCGGTCTCCGTCGGCGGTGACGACGTCGGTGGTGGCGGCGCCGAACCAGGTTTCGGCGCACACGCAACGAGCGTCATCGCGATCAGCAATTCCCGCATCCGCATGGGCGCACTGTACACTCCACGCCGTGAGTAGCAGCTTCGGCGTGCTGTTCCGGATCACGACGTTCGGCGAGTCGCACGGCCCGGGCCTCGGCGTCGTCGTCGACGGCTGTCCCGCGCAGCTCCCGCTCGATCTCGCACAGATCCAGATCGAGCTCGATCGCCGCCGCCCGGGGCAGAGCCGGCTCGTCAGCCAGCGCAAGGAAGCCGACCAGGTCGAGATCCTGTCGGGCATGCTCGACGGCGTCACGCTCGGCACGCCGATCGCGATGCTGATCCGCAACGCCGACGCGCGCAGCAAGGACTACGAAGGCATCGCGCGCGCGTACCGGCCGAGCCACGCCGATTACACGTACGACGCGAAGTACGGCATCCGCGCGGTCGCCGGTGGTGGCCGCGCGAGTGCACGCGAGACCGCGGGCCGCGGCGCCGCCGGCGCCATCGCCGAGCAGGTGCTCGCGCCGCTCGGCGTATCGA
>JAEWJO010000680.1 GCA_023386455.1 Pseudomonadota bacterium
GCGGTACACGCACCAGGCATGGTCGCCGCGCCCGCGTACGACATCGTCGTCGCCGAGCGAAGCGGTACACGCACCAGGCGTGGTCGCCGCGCTCCGGGTGGCACTTGGCTTCGGACGTGCCTCGACGATGCCAGACGATCTCGCGCGTCCGCACCTGGACTGCCGGGCGCGCGCTCTATCTGCCGAGTCTGACCTCGGCAGCGGCGGGATTATTCACCCGCCTTGTCACCACCGAACCGGTGCTTGAAGCCCCGGTGACCGCCACGACGACCGTGGTGGCCGTTCATCTTGGCCTGCTCGAACTCGTTCAGCGAGATCGAGCCGTTTCCGTCGGCGTCGAGCTTCTTGAACATCTCTGCCGAGCGCGCCTTCTTCGCACTCGCGCGCTCGCTGTCGTCGAGCTTGCCATCCCTGTTCGTATCGAACTGGGCGACGCGCTTGGCGTGCATCTGCTGGCGCTTCGCCTGGAAGTCGGCGCGAAGTGCCGCCTTCTCGCTGTCGTCGAGCGTGCCGTTCTTGTTCGCGTCGTATTTCTGCAGCATCTCCGCCTTGCGCTGACCGTGGTCGGCACCGCGGAAGTCCTTTGCCATCGCGACTCCGCCGAGGAGCAGAGAGCCGGTGAGCGCGATCGCGATCTTCATCTTGGTGAGCATCTGGATATTTCCTCCGTGCCCGCGCTATTGCGACCGCCGTGCCGCGGCCAAGCTCGCGAATCTTCACGCGGCCGCCGCGCTCGGGCTGCAGGTCCCGCAGATCGACTGCGAAGTCCGCAGCCCGAAACCCGCGGAAGCTGCGGCTCGCCCGGCAACGCGCGGGCCGGCGGGTTCTTACAGAGTAAGCGGCCACAGAGCACCTCGTTCTCTGGCCATGCGCAACGCTCTCCTCGTTCTCTTCGTGATCGCGACCGGCTGCGGTGCAGCCAAGCAGAAGATGGCCTCGGCATCGATGGCCGCCGCCCCGCCATCGAGCTACCAGCAACCGGCTCCGCCCCCGCTCGAGCGCTCGGTCTTCGCGCGCGATCCGAACGGCCAACTGTCCGAGGAGATGTTGCAGAAGATCCTCGCGTCGCCGATCGAGCTCGATCTGCCGTCGCGCGTCGGCGTCCTGCCGATCCTCACCGCGACCGACTGGCGCGGCCCGAGCCCCGACTTCGACCGCGTGCCGCCCGGCGTCTCGCCGATGGTCGCGCGCCTGCGCAAGGATGCCGCGTTCTCGCTCGTCACCGAGATGATGCCCATCCCGTCGGGCGCGCTCGGCATGGAGGCGCTGCGCGAGGCCGCCGGGCGCTACCGCCTGCGCTACGTCATTCTCTACCGCGAGGTGCTCGCGAAGAAGCACCACGCGAACAAGTGGGCGTGGGGCTACGCGACGCTCGTCGGCGCGCTGTTCCTTCCCGGCAAGCAGCACGAGGTGTACGGTTACATCGAGGCGACGATGTTCGACGTGAAGACCGGCCTGCTCATGTTCACGACGCGCCGGGCGATCATGGCGACGAAGCGCGACAACGAGTGGCGCACCGACGACAAGCTCGCGCAGCTCGCGTCGAACGTCGTCTCGAAGTTCTCGCCCGACCTCGCCGTCGACTTCCTGCTCGACGTCCGCCGCTTCGCGAACGCGGCGATCGCCGAGAACGCGCAGAAGGGCGTTCCCCACCAGGCGCTGGTCGAGGTCCCGCCCGCGGGCGGCCCGACCGTCGCGACGGACTGATCATGCGCATCGCGTTCTCCGGCAGCCACCGCGTCGGCAAGTCGACGCTGCTCGACGCGGTGTCGGAGCGCCTGCCCGCATACGCGACGTACGCCGAACCGTACGAGCTGCTCGAGGAGGACGGCTACGAGCTCTCGCACCCGCCGACGGCCGACGACTTCGAGCGCCAGCTCGATCGCTCGCTCGAGCTCCTCGAGGATTCACGCACGGACATCCTGTTCGATCGCTGCCCGATCGACTTCATCGCGTATCTCGCGGCCGTCGATCCTGACCTCGACGTCGCCGGTGGCGTCGACGACATCCGCGCAGCGATGAGCTCGCTCGACCTCGTCGTGTTCGTCGCGATCGAGGAGCCGGATCGCGTCCGCGTGCCCGACGCCGACGACCGCCGCCTGCGGCGCGAGGTGGACGACAAGCTGCGCGAGCTGCTCGACGGCGATCCGTTCGGCCTCGGCGTGCAGATCCTCGAGGTCGGTGGCTCGGTCGAGGCACGCCTGCGCAGCGTCCTCGCCGCGCTCTGAGCCGCTCAGGCGTTCGTCGGCCCGGACCACTCGCCGCCGGCGCCGTACTGGCCGGGCACCGGGGTCTGCAGATTCCGGAGGCCGGTGACGCGGTAGACCTTCAGCTCCTCGGCCTTGCCCTTCACCTTCACCGGCGGCAGCTGGGTCGCCTCGACGCGTCCCGCGACGTGCTTGTACGTGTGCTCCGAGATGATGATCTCGCCCGAGCCGGCGACGTTGACGAGGCGCGAGGCGACGTTCATCGCGTCACCGATCGCGGTGTACTGCAGCGCGCGCGTCGAGCCGATCGACCCGGTGATCACGTTGCCGGTGTTGATGCCGATGCCGATCCGGATCGGCGCCTGGTTCTCGGCCGCGCGCGTGCGGTTGAACTCCTCGAGCGCCTGCAGCATCGCGATCGCGCTCGAGACGGCCTTGAACGGCGCATCGTCGATCGCGATCGGCGCACCGAACAGGCCGATGATCTCGTCGCCGACGAACTTGTCGAGCGTGCCGGAGTACTTGAAGAGGATGTCGACCATCACCTCGAAGTACTCGTTGAGCGTGTTGACGATCTCCTGCGCCGGACGACCGTCCGACATCGTGGTGAAGCCACGAATATCGGAGAACAGCATCGTCACCTCGGTGAGGCGACCGCCCTTCTCGATCGTGAGCTCGCCCTTGACGACCTGCTCGACGACCGACGGCGGGATCAGGCGCGAGATCTGCGCGCGCGTCTGCGCTTCGCGCTCGATGCGCGACGCGAGGCGTGCGTTCTGGATCGAGATCGCGGCCTGCTGCGCCATGCCGGTGCAGATCTGCAGGTCCTTCTCGGTGAACGCGTTCGACGTGAACAGCGAGTCGAGGTGCATGATCCCGAGCAGCTCGTTCGCGTAGAGCAGCGGCAGGGTCATCGTCGACCGGATGCCCTGCATGATGATCGAGTGGGCGCCCGAGAACCGCGCGTCCATCGTCGCGTCGCTCGACAGCACCGCGGCCTTGTTGTTCGTGACCTCGGCCATCACGGTCTTCGAGAGCACGATGTTCGGATCGCTCTTGCCCGACCGCGTCTTCACGAACCGCGGCTGGAGCTCGCTGTTCGCGGCCTTGTCGTCCGTCAGCAGGATCACGCCGCGGTCGGCGCCGACCAGCTCGAACGCCTTGTCGAGGATCTTCGGGAGCAGCTTGTCGAGGTCGAGCTCGCTGCCGACCGCGCGGGCCAGCTCGTGGCCGATGCGCAGGCGCTCGTAGTCGCGGCGCAGGATCTTGTCGTCCGCGATCTGGCGCTCCGGCATGAAGTCGCCGGTGTTGGCCTGGATGCGGCCGCGGATGTGGCTCTCGGTCAGGCCGGGGGCGATCGTCACCCGCTGGAGGGCGTCGTCGGCCTTGGGCTTGTCGACGAACACGATCCGGGTCGACCCCATCGTGAACTCGTCGCCATCGCTCAGGTAATGGTCGCTGACCCGCTCGCCCCGCATGAACGTGCCGTTCAGCGAGCGCAGGTCCCGCAGCAGGAACCGGCCGTCGGCGGAGCGCTGAATCTGCGCGTGTTCCTTCGAGATGATCCGGTCGAGGATCTGGATCGTGTTGTCCGGATGCCGGCCGATCGTGTTGAAGGCGGCGAGCTCGAACTCCTGCCGTTCTTCCCCGGAAATGACGATCAGCTTGGCCATCGAAAGCTCGAGAAATCGCTGTTAACGATGGTACGTAAGCCTCCCCCCCTAGTAAAGGCTGGGTAAGGACAACTGCTCGCGCCTACATGGGAAATTGGAGGGCCCCCTACGCTTCCAAGGCGGGTTTCCACCTTGTGCTCGGCCGGCAGTTGTGGCATTTAGCTGGCCGCTCGCGATCGTGGCGGAATTGGTAGACGCGCTGGTCTCAGGTGCCAGTGGGTAACACCGTGGAGGTTCGAGTCCTCTCGATCGCACAGCAGAAGCCGCCGAGGTAACCCTCCGGCGGCTTCGTCTTTTTCGGGTGCGCTGATTACCCCACACCTACCCGAGTTACGATCGCGGCCATGACCCGAGCCATCCACGTATTGCTCGTCCTCGCGCTCGCCGCCGGTACTGCCAGCGCCCAGCGTGCTCCCGACATGGCCACGCTCGACCGCGGCGACGGCATCAGCAAGATCGCCATCGACGGCGGCCTGACGTTCGTCGACAACCCCTACGACCTCGCGCTCCGGCTCGAGATCTACGGCCAGTACGTCACCCGCTCCGGCTTCGGCATCTACGGTGCCCTGCCGCTGACGATGTCGTTCGGCGCTCCCGGGGACGACGTCGACCCCGTCCCGCCGGACCTGATCCCGAACGACGCCACCGCGCTCGGCAACCTCGAGCTCGGCGGCCTGTTCGTGGCGACCAAGTCGCCCGAGCTGTCGTTCGTGTTCCACGGCGGCCTGTCCGTTCCGACGGCCACCGATGGCCGCGACGAGGCGGCGACCTTGCGGGCCGGCATCTGGCCGCGCGCGACCGATCTCGCGAACACGTCCGGCGACTGGTACCTGCGCCTCGGGTTCTCGCCGCTGTTCTACGTGAACAAGCTGTTCCTGCGCGCCGATCTCGGGTTCGACCTCGCGTTCGAGGAGTCGCAGCCGCACCTCTTGCGGTTCAACGTCGGCGGCGGCGTCGACCTCGGCCCGGTTGCCCTCAGCCTCGAGCTCGTCAACAGCGTCGCGTTCAACGACGACGACGAGGACTTCATCGACGTACTCGCCTTCACGGTGCGGTTCATGGGCAAGAAGCTCCAGCCCTACATCGCCGTCGGTGCGCCGATCGACGACACCCGCGACAACATCGACCTGTTCGTCGCCGGCGGCCTGCAGTTCGTGCCGTAGCTAGTGGCGTGACGAGAGGCAGGTGAGGATCGCGTCGGTGTCGTGACTGGTGATGCCGCTCGACGCCATGCGGTGCATGCGCAGCACGATCGGCTCCCACTGCTCGCGCGTGGTCGCGTCCGCCGCGAGGATGCGTCCGAGCGTGTGGCAGCGCGTGCACTTGATCTCGGTGAGAGCGCAGGCTTGACGGACCTCCGAGGTGGTCGACGAGGGGGAGAGCGACGTGCGCGGCAACTGTTCGCCGCACGCCGCGACGAGAGCGAGGGTGAGGATGACTGCTGGAGCCCTAATTATTTCGCGCTCCCTCTGCGATCCAGTCGCGAACGAGCTGGAGCTCCTCGGCCGAGAAGAAGGGAGGCCCGTTGTAGGGCATGCGCGCGCCGAACGGCGGCGCCAGTCCGAGCTTCTGGACGAGCAAGCTCTCGCACGGGTTGCCCGGCACGACGATGCGGGTGCCGGTGGTGATTCCGCCGCGACGGAGTCCGTCGTACGAGCCGAGCGCGAGACCGGAGGCCTGGCTCGTACCGTGACAGCTGAGACAGCCGCCCGGCGAGCGCTGCGTGAGCGGACGGATCTGCGCCGCGAACGACACCGCGGTCGTCGGATCGCTGTCACCGCACTTGCCGACGCCGGGCTGGTTCAAGCCACCGTCGACCTGATCGCTGATCTCCGCCTGAAGCGGGCCGACGTCCGGCTCGAAGTCGAGGATGTCGCACGCGCCGAGCGCGAGCACCGCGAGAGCAACGAGTGCGTACTTCATGGCGAACCCTCCGCGAACTGGATCTGCTTGTTGGAGACCGTCGTCGTCACGACGTAGCTATCGACGGTCGCCGGGTAGTAGCCGGTGATGCCGCCGGTCGCCGAGCGCTTGAACAGCGAGGCGTCGTTCGTGACCGTCGTCGGATCGACGTTGGTCGCGAGCCTGACGTCGAGCTCGACCGCGAGCGGCGTGTAGTTGAACGCCGTCGTCGGCGGCGCGGCCGGGATG
>JAEWJO010000773.1 GCA_023386455.1 Pseudomonadota bacterium
CTTCTCGGCAGCCTTCGCGGCGGCCTCGGCAGCCTTGGCATTCTGGAGCTCGGTCGCGAGGCGCTTGGTCTCCTCCTCGGCCTCGCGCATGCGCTCGTCGGCGGCGGTCAGCCGGACCTTGAGGTCCGCGACGATGCCGTCCTGCGAGCCGCCGCTGCCGGCGACCGCGGCGCGTGCCTCGGCCTCGGCGAGCTTGCCCTGCAGACCGTCGAGCTGGCGGCGCAGCGACTGCTCGCGTGCCCCGCTCTCGCGCATCTGCTGCTCGGCCGCCTTCCAGCGGAGAGCGTCGGCTTCCTTGCGGGCCTCGTCCTCGGCCGCGCGGACCTTGTCGGAGTTGAACGCCGTCGGATCGACGAGCGTCTCGTTCGCCCGCGCGATGAACTCGTCCAGCGAGCTCTCGACCGACGGCAGCTGTGAAGCCTGCTGTAGCAGAGAGGAAGGCCGCTTACGCCGCGGCCCCGTGCCGTCCGCCGCTACCGCCAGGCCGGCGAGTGTCGACGACGGGCTCGGTGATCCCGCGGTCCCCGCGGCCGTTCCATTGCCACCCTGCTTCGTTTCGACTGCCATCATGTGACTCCGATAAGACCGGCGAGAGTTTAGCAGCGATCCGAGGCCCCACGCCTCAGATCTTTGTATGCAGAAAAGTTAAGCTCGGACGCCAGGCAGCGGGACTGTATTCCGTTCCGAGCGCGGGATCACCTCGACAACGTCGATGTCGTCGTGGAAGGCGCGGGCCTCACGCTCGACGACCTCGCGGGCGAGGAACCCCGCCGCGACGATGGTCGAGCCGATCGGCCTGCGAGCCCCGCCCGGGGCGCTCCAGTGCTCGGCCAGCGCCGCCAGCCACTGCTCGTCCGAAATGAGGTTCCGCAGGAGCAAGAACTCACCAAACCGGACCGGTTCGAGCGTGGCCAAGGGCAGACGAGGACTGTTCATACGGTCGCTTGTTGCGGCGGACTCTATACGTGGGGTAGGAGGCTGTCTACCGAAACGTTTATGGCGCAACCCCGCAGATCTCCACGCAGGCCGGTCCGAGGTGCGCCGATCGTTCGCAAGAACACGGTGCGCCTTCCCGGCGATGTCGCTCAGCGCGTCCGCCTCGGCCACCCCTGGGTGTACCGAGAGGCGCTCGGTCCGCGCCCGATCGCGCCGGAGCCGGGCACCCCGATCGATCTCGTCGATCCCGACGGAGAGTTCGTCGCGCGCGGCCTCTACGACGCCGATAGCTCGATCGCGATCCGCGTCTTCGTCCGGAATCCGGACATCCAGATCGACGGTGCGCTCGTCCGCGAGCGCGTCCGCGCGGCGATCGCGCTGCGCAGGCGCGTCCTCGATCTCGACAAGCTCGGCTGCGTGCGCCTCGTCAACGGCGAGAGCGACGGCCTGCCGGGCATCGTCGTCGAGCGCTACGGCGACTACCACGTCGTCCAGCTGTACTCCGCGGCGGTCGCCGGGCTGCGCGACGATCTGCTCGACGCGCTGTCCTCGGAGCTGTCGCCGAAGGCGATCTACGAGCAGCGTCGCTACCGCTCGCTCGGCGGTGAGGCGCCGCGCCAGGCCGGAGCCGACCTCGTGCGCGGCAACGCGGCACCGGTCGAGCTCGAGGTCGTCGAGGACGACCTGAAGTTCGTCGTCGACGTCACCGCCCCGCTGTCGACCGGCCTGTTCGCCGATCTGCGCGAGGGTCGCCGCGCCGTTCGCCAGTGGGCGAGCGGGCGCCGCGTGCTGAACCTTTTCTCGTACACCGGCGCGATCTCGGTCTACGCACAGGCGGGCGGTGCCGCGGAGGTCTGCGCGATCGACGTCGCCGCGAAGGCGCATGCGCGCGCCCGCCGCAACTTCGCCGCGTCGGGCTTCGACCCCGAGAAGCCCGAGCACATCGTCGGCGACGTGTTCAAGGTGCTCGCGCGGTTCGTCGAGCGCGGCCGCACGTTCGACATGGTCGTCGTCGATCCGCCCGCGTTCGCGAGCGCGGCGGCGCGCGGCGGCAAGCCGTGGAGCGCGATGCGCGACTACGCCGAGCTCATCACCGCGGCGCTCGACGTCCTCGCGCCTGGTGGCCTGCTCGTCGCCGCGTCGTCGACGCACAAGATGACGCTCGACGAGTTCGAGCGCGCGCTCGCCGAGGGCGCGATGGGCGCCGGGACGCGCCTGCAGATCGTCGATCGCCGGCCGCTGCCGCCCGACTTCCCGACGGTGCCCGGGTTCCCCGAGGGGAGCTATCTCAAGGTCGTCGTCGCGGTCCGCGGCGGCTGATCGAGATCCAGTCGCTACTTCTTGCGCAGCTTGATGATGTTCGCGACCGGCACGTCGATCGAGGTGACGCGCGGCGGCTTGTCGGGCATCGGCGTCAGCGTATCGATCTGATAGCGCGCCGCCTCGAGCACGCGATCGTCGACCTGGCCGCGCACGCCGGCGACGAGCGTCGCGCACGCCTCGGCGATCGCCGGGAGCGAGATCGCGGCATCGACGAGACCCTCGTCGACGTACTCGACGATCCGGGCGATCGCGAGCGCCAGCGGCGAGCCGACCGCGCGCAGCTCGAGGACGAGCTCGGTCACGTCGGCGACGTCGCGCGCCGGGGCATCCTGCACGAGCTTCGTCGCGAGACGGTCGATGTCGTCGACGCTCACGCGACGGAGCCAAAGGTCATGACGGCTCGTCGTCGTCGTGGAGGTGCGCGTCGTGGAGGTGGTCGCTGTAGTCGCGGCTCTCCTTCGCGATCTGGTCGGCGCTGCGCTGCTTCAGGAACTCCATGAACGCGATCGCGGTCGGCAGCTCGATCGCCGGGATCGTCTCGATCAGATCGCGGGCCTGGCGGCGCAGCGCCTCGCCGGGAGCCTCGGTGCCGTGCACGACGGGACGACCGACGGTCGGCAGCTCGGTCGGCGCCTGCACCGCGCCCCACGGCGGCTCGTTCGTCGTCGAGATGTCGTGCTGCTCGAGCCACTGCTGGATGTGCCAGTGCAGGAGCTCGGCGCGGTACGAGAACCAGCGCTCGCGCTCGGCGGGATAGGCGAGCAGGACGTCCTTGAACCGGCGGAACGCGCCCTTGCCGTCGATCGAGATGATCAGCCGCTCGCGGAGCGGCTCGTCGGTCACCGAGCCGACGAACTTCTCCATCCAGCGGTACTGCTCGCGCGAGGACGCCGGCTCGACCCGCAGGTAGTTTCGGATGTTCTCCGAGACCTGCTGGCGGTTGAGCGTCGCCTCGGGGTCGCCCGACGTGATCGTGATGATCCGGCCGGACTGCAGGTCGAGGTAGCTATCCGTATCGGGCGAATTGCGCTCGACGGCGACCTCGAGCGCATCCCAATCGAGGTCGAGCTTCACGGGGCCGCGGGTCGCGGCTGGCACGGGCGGACGGACAGGCATAAGTTAATGCGGTTCCGACCACTTGCCGGCAGCCCGAAACCGCAGACCTGAGGGTAGTTGGTAGGCGAACGTCTGGCAAGCGTGCCCTTGACTTGCACGCCAGAGAAGGTAAGTTCCGCCGCTCCAATGGCCCGCGTTACCGTCGAAGACTGCTTGGACAAAGTCCCCAACCGCTTCGCACTGGTCATCCTGGCCGCGGAGCGTGCAAGGCAGCTCTCTCGTGGCGCGACTCCCGGTGTCGACTGCGATAACAAGCCTGCCGTGACCGCGCTCCGCGAGATCGCCGAAGGCATGGTCAAGTTCCGCGAGGACGTTCGCAACACCGTGATCGAGTTCATCGTCGAGCGCCGCAAAGCCGGCTTCATGTGATCGGCGGCGCGCCCCGCGCCCGACCTGAAGCGATCTCGATCTGACGCAGGGCCGAAAACTGGCCCCGCATCGCCGGCTGCCGGAACCATGGCCCGGTGGCGCAACATGTTTCGAGCCGCGCGCTCGGTCGAGGCGAGCTGGTCGGCGTGCTGTACCGACTCGGTCGCCAGGCCGCGAGCGGTGTCCTGACGATCACGGCGACGGGCTCGCCGAAGAACGAGGTGTTCGTGCTCCGGCGCGGCGCGGTGATGATCGCCGAGGGCGAGCCGGCACGGCGCGCGCTCGTCTCGCGTCTGGTCCGGCTCGTCGCGGTCGATCACGTCCGCGTCGTGTTCGAGGGCGGCGTCCCCGCGTATCCGCCCGGCGTGCAGAACCAGCTCGCGCTCGCCGGCTGGGCGCGCGCGCACCTCGAGCAGCAGCTCGACGGCACGCTCGCCGACATCCTGATCCGCGAGCTCGCCGGCATCCGGCTCTCGCTGCGGGTCGAGATCGCGCCCGACCCGTCGACCTGTGACGAGGCCGACCGCCGCATGCTCGCCGCGCTCGCGCAGCCGCGTCGCCTCGATCAGATCTGGCCGCTCGCGCGCACGCCGCGCTTCCGGCTGCTCGCGTTCATCCACTTCCTGCGCTCGGTCGACGCGCTCGATGTCGAGGGTGTGGTCGCCGAGCGGAGCGCACCGACGCGCTCGATCGATCCACGCCGCGAGGCCGCACGTCGCGTGCTCGGGCTCGATGACTCGGCGGACATGGAGACGATCAAGCGCGCGTATCGCAAGCTCGCGCGCGAGCTGCACCCCGATCTCAAGCCCGATGCCGCGCCCGGCGAGCGCCGCAGCCTCGAGCGTCGCTTCGCCGAGGTGACCGCGGCCTACGAAGTCCTGCTCTGATTCAGGGCGGCGAGAAGATCCAGCCGTCGTCGGCGAAGCAGCCGCTCGGAAGCTCCCAGCCGTCGCGCGCCCACAGATACGCGGTGTAGCCGGAGATCACCGCATCGAAGCAGTGGTCGTTGCGCAGCACGTCCTCGCGCGCCATCCGGCTCTGCGGCGCGAACGACAGGTCGTCGAATCGCTCGAGGATCTGCGCGCGCGTCACCCACGGATCGGCGTCGCGCTTGTAGCCCCGCGCGATGCGAGGCCCGCACAGCGCCGCGATCGTCGCCGCCGGCGAGACCTCGACCAGGTTGCCGTGCAGCTGATAGCCGGCGCAGCGCAGGCGGCGGCGAAGCTGGCCCGCGCGCGCGGTGATCTGGCTGTTCGCGGCGCCGAGCGACGATAGCGGCAGGAGCCCGCGCTGATACGTCATCACGACGTCGGTCGCGCGATGGGCGTACGGCACGAGTCGCGCCTGCGCGCTGTGCTGGAGCGTGCGCGTCCGGCCGTTGATCGTCTCGGCACCGACCTTCTGGATCAGCGCGCGACCCTCGGTGCGGAGCCACACGACTGAAGGCTCCTCGCACACCTCGCTGCCGGGACACACCGGTCGATCGCAGCGACCGCACGCGGCCTGAGTCAGCGGCGCGTCGACGGCGATCACGCGCTCGGGATCCGGAATCGCGAGCCGACCGATCAGCGTGTCATCGGTCCATGGCAGGCGACCCGATCGCGTCGCGACCTCGATGACCTCCGCGGTCCCGTTGGACGCCATCCGGAGCTCGGCCACGGCGGTTGTTTTTCCCCGACCACCGCCGAGATCGACGCCGATGAACCGTGAAAATGAGCGCTGCACCCTCTGCTCAGATCCTTTGTAGCACGATCGACCCGGACAGAAATTGTCTTGTAGCACTGGCATTTGGCCGAAAGTCTTGAGATACGAGGCTCCGCCTGTAAGGGCGAGCCTCGCCCTGCGTTGATCGTCGCCTCCCTTTTCGTATGGACCGGATCGCCACGTTTCGTAGCTTCATCACGAAGTCCCCGTCGGATCCGTTCCCTCGGTACGGGCTGGCAATGGAGTACAAGGGGCGCGGCGACCTGGCAGAGGCATGGGCGGTCTTCGAGGAGCTACTCGCTGGCTTTCCCGACTACGTGCCGACGTACCTGATGGCCGGCGGCACGCTCGTCGGCCTCGACCGCAAGGCCGAAGCCGCGGAGATCTATAGCAAGGGCATCGAAGTTGCCCAGCGCCGGGGCGATCAGCATGCTCGCGGCGAGCTGGAATCCGCCCTCGCCGAGCTGGCCCCGACCTGAGCTCACCAGGAGATCCCTGCCCATGAAGATCATCGTCTCCGTGTTGATGGCCGCCTCGCTGATGGCATGTGGTGGCAAGGCCAAGAAGTCGGCGACGCCGGACAACAAGACCGGCACGACCGAGACGCAGACCGAGATGGGCGGCACCGGCGGCACGACCTACGGCGGTGGCTCGGCCACGCCCGCAGCGGGCAGCGCTGCCGACCCTGGCGCGGGAATCTGACGCGCACCTTCGATTTTGCTGCCTGGCAGGCGCCAGCGGCGGAAACAAACCAACAGAGGACTAGAGAGTATGAAGAAGATTGCGATTGTTCTGTTCGTGGTGTCGGCGGCGCTTGCTGGCTGCGGCAAGAAGAAGGCCCCCGAGGCGCCGGCCGCTGGTTCGGCGACCGAGCCCGCCGCGGGTTCGGCTGAGGGTTCGGCGGCTCCGGCCGACGGCTCGGCTGCTCCGGCCGAGGGTGGCAGCGCGATGTAATTCGCGTCCGGTGCGGATCGTCCGCACTGGGTTGAATGCGCCGGTCCTCGTGGCCGGCGTTTTCATTTTGTGCGCCCAGCATGGGCATCCATCCAGAGGTGAAAGTCCTCTCGTGAACAGGCAGCGTGAGCGAAGCGAAGCGCAACTGCGGAAGGGCGAGCCTGCGTAGTGGCGAACCGATTCCGGCGGACGGCGACACGGCACACCCATCGTGGACCTAAGGTCCTCTTGAACCGCCCAGTGCGGACCCGCATGCTGGGTGGTGTGGCAGGGCTTGGGAACTTCCCAACTCCTATGCCGATCGGCGATCGGTTCGCCGCGCCTCGTCGCTGGTGCCGGGAGTCGGACTCGAACCGACACTCCTTTAAGGGGAAGGGGCTTTTGAGACCCCCGAGTCTACCATTTCTCCATCCCGGCTCTTGGGACGCTTCTTGTAGCCGAAAACGCGATCGGCGGCCAGACCGGCGTGACTCGCTACACTCGAGTGGTGGGCGAGACGTTCTGCTGCGTCCAGTGCCGCCTCCTGCAGCCGCCGACCGCGGCCTGCGCGGAGTGCGGCACGCCGATGGTCGCGCCGGTCGAGCTCGTCCGCGAGCTCCTCTACTACCGCGACATGAAGATGGTCAGCGGGCGCGACTGGGCGTTCATCACCGCGATGATCGCCGGCGGCTCGATCGCGTTCCCGGTGCTCGCGCCCGTCGCGCTCGGCAGCATGGTCGCGCTCGGGATCGGCAAGCTGCGCGCGCTGCGCATGCGTCGCGTGATCGCTGGCATCGAGCTGCCGGCGCCGCGCGCGGCCGCGAACGCGCGAACGGAGATCGGCCTGCCGCGCAAGTTCCGCACGACGGTCGCGTCGATGATCGATGGCAAGGCCGTGCTCGGCGAGCACGCGATGGTCCGCGATCGCGCGGGCGGCGTGCTGATCCGGCGGAGCGCCGGGGCGTCGTTCCTGCTCGAGCGCGAGGGCGAGGGCCCGCTGCTCGTCACCGGCGCGGCGAGGCTGGTGTCGCCGGGGCTGTTCGGCAGGGCGCCGGTGCGCGAGGCGATCGATCGGCACGATCCGCGGCTGCGCTCGATGGGGGTGCCGGCGGATCTCGCGATCGCGGGCAGCCTGGAGGTCGCGCAGCTCGAGGACAGCGGGCTCGCGGTCGCGGTGACCGGCGTGGTCGAGGACGAGGCGGTCGCCGAGCTGGCGTTTCACCGCGACGGCGGGCGCGTGGCGGTGATGCGAGGAGTGCCGGGCGCGCCGGTGATTGTCGAGGATCGACGTTTGATCGGCGCCGCGATCGGTCGGTAGCGACCTATGGATCGCATACGCCTACGCCTACATCAGTGGGCGAGGCGGCGAGCGACGTCGTCGCGGATCGCGGCGGCGACGGCGGCGCGGCCGGCGCTGCCACCGAGATCGGCGGTCAGGGGCTCGCCGCGCTCGACGATCGAAGACACGGCGGCCTCGATCGCGCGATGGGCGCGCGACAGGCGATCGTCGGCGAAGCGCTTGCCGAGCCAGGCGAGCGCCTCGCCCGTCGCGAGCAGCATCGCCATCGGGTTCGCGCGGTCCTTGCCGGCGAGCGGAGGAGCGGAGCCGTGGATCGGCTCGAACATCGCGTGGTCGTCGCCGACGTTGCAGCCGACGGCCATGCCCATACCGCCCTGCAGGACCGACGCGAGGTCGGTGAGGATGTCGCCGAACATGTTCGTCGTGACGCAGACGTCGTAGCGCTCCGGCTGCGTGAGCACGAACATCGCGAACGCGTCGACGATCGCGACGTCCTGCTCGACGTCCGGGAAGTCCTTCGCGACGGTGCGGAACACGTCGAGGAACAGCCGGCAGCCCTGGAGGACGTTGTGCTTGACGATGCAGGTGACGCGCTTCTTGCCGTCGGCAGGGGCGCCCTTGCCGCGCTCGCGCGAGATCTCGAAGGCCTTGCGGATGACGCGCTCGGAGGCGCGCTGCGTGATCACGCGGACGTCGGTCGCGCGCTGTGCATCGCGCTCGCCGATGCCCGAGTACAGGCCCTCGGTGTTCTCGCGAAGGATCACCATGTCGACCTTGTCGGGCTTCCACACGGACGCGAACTGGCCCGAGATGCCGTGCTTCATGCCGGGCAGGCACTTCACCGGCCGCACGTTCGCGTAGAGATCGAGCTTCATCCGGTTGCCGATCACGGGCGACCAGCCGGCCATCTTGCCGTCGGGCATCGTGACCGGCGCGCCGTCGGGACCGTTCCAGCCGACTGCGCCGAGGAGGACGGCGTCGGCGGCGCGGCAGCGCTCCTCGCTGCCCTCGGGCCAGTCGCGGCTGCCGTGCTCGAGGAAGAACTTGCCGCCGCACGGGATCTCGTCGAGCGCGAACGTCACCCCGATCGCGGGACCGACGACCTCGAGCAGGGTTCGCGCATCCGCGATGACCTCGACGCCGATTCCATCGCCTGGAAGTAAGACCAGCTCGTAGGTGCTCTTGGGGCCGCGCTGCGACATCGCGCGCAGGGTAGCAGAGTCACCGGTCGGTCTGCACCCGGCGCTCGGGCCGCGCTCAGGCGGCGATCGAGCGGCGTGGCAGACGTACGGTGAACACCGTGCCTTCGGCGTCCGACGACGCGACGTCGATCCCGCCGCCGTGCGCCTTCGCGATCTGGTCGGCGATGTAGAGCCCGAGGCCGAGCCCGCCCGACGACGACTTGCGGGCGCGCCGGAACGGCTCGAACAGGTTGCCCATCACCTCGCGAGGGATCGTGCCGCGGTTGTGCACCTCGACGACCACCTCGTCGCTGCAGTCGACGATGCGCGCGGTGACCGGTGTGCCCGCCGCGCCGTGGGTGACCGCGTTGCCGACGAGGTTCGAGAACAGCTGGTTCAGTCTCTCCTCGTCTCCGGCGGTCGTACAGCTCACGCCTTCGAGCACGATCTCGCGATGGTGGACGGCGCGCAGCTCGTCGATCGTGTGCTGGAGCAGGTTACGCAGGTCGACGGGGCGCTGATCGCGAACGACCCCGAGACCGCGCCCGAGCCGCATTCGCGTCAGGTCGAGGAGCTGGTCGATCATCGCTTGCATGCGCGTGCCGGAGTTGCGCATCCGCGACAGGACCTTGCGCTGGCTCTCGTCGGTGAGGTGGAGGTCCAGAAGATCGATGCCCGCGAACAGCGAGGCGAGCGGGTTGCGCAGGTCGTGGCCGAGGATGCCGACGAACACCTCGTTGATCTGCAGTGCGTTCTCGAGCTGGCGGCGCTGGCGGGCGAGCTCGAGAAATACGCCGACCTTGCTCGACAGGATGTGCGGGTCGATCGGCTTGAACAGGAAGTCGACGGCGCCGGAGTCGTAGCCCTTGAACACGCGCTGCGGATCGCGGCCACCGGCGGTGACGAAGATGATCGGTACGTGCTTCGTCCGCTCTGCACCGCGCATCAGCTCGGCGAGCTCGAAGCCGTCCATCTCGGGCATCTGAACGTCGAGCAGCGCGAGCGAGACGTCCTGCGCGAGCAGCATCTCGAGCGCCTGAGCGCCCGAGCGCGCCTTCAGCAGCTCGATGCCTTCGCGCCGGAGCAGCGCCTCGAGCGCGACGAGGTTCTCCTCGACATCGTCGACCAGGAGGATCTTCAGTGCGTCATCTCTCATGAGAACGTTCCCTTGTCGGAAGAGACGTGGCGCGCGAGGAAGTGCGCGATCGCCGGCGCATCGAGCACGTGCGCGTTCGGGACCTGCGTGCGGCCCGCGTCCGGCATCGCCGAGAACTCTGCCCCTGCCTGCACGATCGCCGTGCCGCCGGCACGTGCGACGGCCGCGAGGCCGGTGGCGCCATCGGCGTTGGATCCCGACATCAGGATGGCGACGAGGCGAGGGCCGAACGCTTCGGCAGCGCTCTCGAACAGCACGTCGATCGATGGCCGCGAGAAGTTCACCGGGTCGTCGACCGACAGCGAGAACGTCGCGTCGCGCTCGATCAGCAGGTGGTAGTTCGGCGCCGCGACGTAGATCGTTCGCGCCGCGAGCGGTTCCTTGTCGTCGGGCTCACGGACGGACCGATCCGGGCACGCGCGCTGGATCAGCTCGGGGATCAGGCTCGGCTGGTTCGGCAGCACGTGCATGACGATGACGACCGGCGCGGTCACCGTCCGCGACAGCGCCGTCAGGATCTCGAACATCGGGTCGAGCGCGCCTGCGGAGCCACCGATCACGATCACGTCGAGCATCGTCATAGCCTCTGGTAGATGCGTGCCTCGGGCACGACCTCGGTGAACGCGTCCGCGAGCGACGTGAAGCGCAACGTCTCCTTGCTGCCGAGACCGAGGAAGCCTCTCCGCCCGAGCGAGTCGTGCAGCAGGCGCAGTGCGTGCTCCTGGAGATCCTTCTCGAAGTAGATCAGCACGTTGCGACACGATGCGAGCTGGACCTCGGCGAACACGCTGTCGGTCGCGAGGCTGTGGTCGGAGAACACGATCGCCTTCTTGAGCCGGCGATCCATCACGACGCCGCCGTAGGCCGCGGCGTAGTAGTCCGACAGCGAGGCGCGGCCGCCGGCGGCGAGGTAGTTGCGCGAGAACTGCGCGAACCGCTCGGTCTCGTACACGCCCTCCTGGGCGACGCGCAGGCTGTCCGGGTTGATGTCGGTCGCGTAGATGATCGCGCGGTCGAGCAGGCCCTCCTCCTCGAGGAGGATCGCGAGCGAGTACGCCTCCTCGCCGGTCGCGCAGCCGGCGACCCAGATCTTCAGCGACGCGTACGTCTGCAGGTACGGGATGACCGACTCGCGGATCGCGCGGAAGTACAGCGGGTCGCGGAACATGTCGCTCACCTGGACGGTGAGAAAGCGCAGCAGCTCGGAGAACATCAGCGGCTCGCGGAGCACGCGCTCCTGCAGGCGCGACAGCGTCTCGCACTTGAAGTGGACGAGCGCGTTCTGCAGCCGCCGCTTGAGCGACGCCTCCGAGTACGACCGGAAGTCGTAGTGGTAGACCCGGTAGATCCCGTCGAGCAGCAGGCCGAGCTCGATGTCGTCGGCGGCGGGCCTCATTTCCGGATCCACACCCTCGCGAGCGAGAGCAGCTTGTCGACGTCGAGCGGCTTCGCGATGTAGTCGTTCGCGCCGGCGGCGAGGCACTTGTCGCGGTCGTCGATCATCGCCTTCGCGGTCAGCGCGATGATCGGCAGCTTCGCGAACTGCGGCTCGGCGCGCAGCGCCTTCGTGGCCTCGATGCCGTCCATCTCCGGCATCATGATGTCCATCAGCACGAGGTCGACCTCGGCGTCGGCGTGGAGGTGATCGATCGCCTCGCGCCCGTTGCGCGCGATCACGACCTTGGCGCCCTTGGGCTCGAGCACCGCGGACAGCGCGAACACGTTGCGGACGTCGTCCTCGACGATCAGGATCCGCTTGCCCTCGAACACCGCCTCGCGGTCGCGCGCGTCCCTCAGCATGCGCTGGCGCTCCGGTGGCAGCTCGGACTCCACCTGGTGCAGGAACAGCGTGACCTCGTCGAGCAGGCGCTCGGGCGAGCGCGCGCCCTTGATGATGATCGATCGGCTGAACTTCTCGAGCTCGTGGACCTGGTCGGTGTTGAGCGATCGGCCCGTGTACACGATCACCGGCGGGAAGCTGTACTGCTCGTGCTGCGCCATGTCCTCGAGCAGCTCGAGGCCGCTGCGATCGGGCAGGGCGAGGTCGAGCACCATGCAGTCGAACGTCTGCTTCTTGACGAGCTCGAGTGCCTCGGCGGTCGTACCGGCCGTGATCGTCTCGACGTCGTCGGTCGACAGCAGGCGCGCGGTGCTCTCGCGCAGCAGCGGATCGTCCTCGACGACGAGCACGCGGCGCAGCTTGCGCGTGAACTTGGACTCGAGCTTCTTGATCGCATCGACGAGCTGCTCGCGCTGGATCGGCTTGAGCGCGTAGCCGGCGGCGCCCATCTCGAGCGCGGTGCGCGTGTAGTCGTGCGCCGACACGATGTGAACGGGCAGGTGACGCGTGCGCGGATCGCGCTTCAGCATGTCGAGCACGGCGAGGCCCGAGCGGTCGGGCAGCGAGACGTCGAGCACGATCGCGCTCGGCGAGAGCTGCCTCGCGAGCGCGAGGCCATCCTCGCCGGTCGTCGCGACCGCCGCGAGGAAGTCGAGCTCGTGCGCGAGATCGTAGAGCACGCGGGCGAACGCGACGTCGTCCTCGACGACGAGC
>JAEWJO010000787.1 GCA_023386455.1 Pseudomonadota bacterium
GCGCTGGGTGCTCGGCACCCTGATGGTGCTGTTCGCGCTCCTCGTCGCGCGCGACGTCCTCGCCGATACCGGGGGCAGCATGGGCGGCGGTGACTGGGGCGGCGGCGGCGGTGGCTACTCCGGCGGCGGTGGCGGCTACTCCGGCGGCGGCGGCTACTCGGGCGGTGGCGACTACTCGAGCAGCAGCGGCTGGAGCTCCGATGGTGGCTCGTCCGGAGGCGGCGGGTCGCTCGGCGCAGGCGCCTCGCTCGTACTGTTCGCGGTCGTGTTCCTCCTCTGGGGCATCGCGCAGATCGCGACGGCGCAGAGGCAGGGCGCGTCGTTCAGCTCGTACACGCCATCGTACGAGCCCGCCGACACCGCCGATGTCACCGTCCTGCGCATCGCGATCGACGGACGCGCCCGCAAGTTCGTCCAGACCGAGCTGAAGCGGATCGCCGAGACCGCCGATACGAAGACCGCAGTCGGCCGGATGACGATGCTGCGCGAGGTCGCGACGCTGCTGCGCAAGCTGCGCGACGCGTGGGTCTACGGTGGCGCGATCAACGAGCCGATGCGCGAGCTCGGAAGCACGAGGACCGCGTTCGACCGCCACGTCGACGACACACGCGCGCGCTTCCTGGAGGAGACGATCCGCAACGTCGAGGGCGTGATCCACCGCCGCGAGGCTTCCGAGTACCGGCCGCGCAGCGACGAGGGTGAAGGCCTGATCCTCGTGTCGATGATCATCGCCGCGCGGCGCGAGCTGTTCACGGTGAACCGCATCGGCGACGGCGAGGACCTTCGCAAGGCGCTCGACGCCGCGTCCCAGCTCTCGACCGGCAACCTGATCGCGATCGAGATCATCTGGCAGCCGTCCGAGGAATCGGACCGCCTGTCGTCGATGGAGCTCGAGGCAAAGTATCCGCGTCCCGATCTCCATCCGATCCAGGGCGCGCTCGTCGGCAAGACGTTCTGTGCCTACTGCAGCGGGCCGTTCCCCGCCGAGCTCGTCTCGTGCCCGCACTGCGGTGCGCCCGCACCGGGGCGAGACACGCCGAAGGCCGCGTGATGAGCCTCGACATCAGCGTCCTGCGGATCGCGATCGATGGCCGTGCGAGCACGTTCGTGCGCACCGAGCTCGCGCGCATCTTGTCGACGATCGAGGGCACGTCGCCGCAGGGCCGCACCGCGCGGCTGCGCGAGGTGAGCTTGACGCTGCGCCGCGTCCGCGACTCGTGGATGTACGGCGGCGCGGTGAACGACCCGAGCCGCAGCGACGGCGAGGCCCGCGCCGCCTTCGCGAGGCACGTCGAGGACGCGCGTGGTCGGATCTCCGGCGAGCCGGCGCCGGCCGACGCGCGGCAGGCGTCGGTCCTCGTCGTCACGATCGTCGTCGCCGCCCGCGGCGCGCTCGCGCCGGTCAGCGCGAAAGGCGCGGGCGAGGAGCTGCGCCGCGCGCTCGAGGCCGCGGTCCATCGCGACGACATCGTCGCGCTCGACGTCGTGTGGGCGCCCGAGGAGGATGACCGCGTGCTGTCGGCGATCCAGCTCGAGGCGCAGTATCCCGACCTGTACCGCCTGCGCGGCACCGTCGTCGGTAACGTCTACTGCACGTACTGCGGTGGGCCGTTTCCGGCCGAGCTCGTGTCCTGCCCCCATTGCGGTGCACCGGCGCGCGGCCGCGATCGCGATCGGCAGGCGATCGCATGACGCTCCGCGCGTAGGGCCGATCGACCGTGCGCGGTGTACAACCCCGCCATGCGTCGGTTCGTGCTCGCGATCATCATCGCGTCCCTCCCGTGCTCCCGGCTGGTCGCGGCCGAGCCCGTCAAGCTCACGCTCGATCAGGTGATCGCGAAGGCGGTCGCCAATCCGCGCGTGCAGATGGCACGCGAGGATGTCGAGAGTGCGCGCGCGCGGGTCGGCGAGGCCGATGCCGGCCGCTACCCGAAGCTGAAGACGACCGGATTCGCGACGATCAGCCCCGAGATCCGCTGCATCGATCCGTCCTGCACGATGACCGAGCCGCAGAACTTCGCGCTCCGGTTCAGCGGCTTCTTCGGGAGCATCCAGGCCGACCTCACGCAGCCGCTGTACACGTTCGGCAAGATCGCGCACGCGCAGCGGGCCGCGCGTGCAGGTGTCGAGGCGCAGAAGGCGCTCGTCAACGAGGCCGCCGGCGATGCGGCCGCCGATGCGGCGCGCGCGTACTGGGGTCTCAAGCTCGCGCGCGAGCTCGGCGGCATGCTCGACGACGGCATCGAGGAGATCACGAAGGCAAAGGGTCAGTTTGCCGACCGCACCGACGTCGCGATCCAGGATCGCCAGCGGGTCGAGGTGCTGCTCGCCGAGGCGAAGGCCCAGCGTGCGGAGGCGATGCAGGGCGAGATCCAGGCGCTCGCCGGCCTGCGCGCGATCACGGGCATGGCCGACGCCGACATCGACGACGAGGAGCTCGCGGCGATCGAGCGCAACGTCCCGGTCGACGGGACGCTCGCGAACGATGTCGGCCGCCGCCCCCAGAACCTCGCCGCCATCGCCGGGGTGAAGGCCGCCGACGAGCTCGCGGCGTTCCAGCGCGCGTACTACTACCCGGACTTCGCGCTCGTCGGGAGCGCGTGGGCCGCGAAGGCACAGGGCGTGACCGATCCGCCGGGAGCGTTCGCGAACGATCCGTTCAACCGCTACGGCGCGGGCCTCGTCGTCGGTCTGCAGTGGTCGTTCGATCCGTGGAGCGTCAAGGCGCGCGTCTCCAAGGCCGAGGCCGAGGCACGCAAGGCGAAGGCGCAGGCAAACCTCGCCGCGATCGGCGCGGCGTTCGATATCCAGACCGCCGCCGCCGAGGCCCGCACGGCCAAGGCAAAGGTCGATGCGACGACCGAGGGCGAGAAGGCCGCGCGTACGTGGCTCGCCTCCGTCCTGCAAAATCAGGCAATCGGGACCGCCGAGCCGCGGGATCTCGCGGATGCGTACATTGCCTGGTTCCAGATGAAGGCTCGCTGGGCCCAGGCCGTCTTCCAATGGAACGTCGCTGTGGTACGCCTGGGACGAGCCACCGGTGAATTCAAGGCCGGGTCCTAACGTCGAAGAGGGAAGCCCATGAAGCGTCTGATGCTGATTCTCCTGATGTTGTTCGTCGCGACCCCGGCGATCGCCGCCGATGCCAAGGCCGGTCCCGGCACTGCTGCCGTGAAGGCGGCGAACGAAAAGATCAGCACGCTGCTGAAGCAGAAGCCCGCTCCCGGCTCCAAGGAGGAGAAGGAGCTCGCCGCGAAGGTGACCACCTCGGTGCGCGACTTCCTCGACATCGACGAGCTCGGCAAGCGCGCGATGGTCGATCAGTGGGCCAAGCTGACTCCCGCGCAGCAGACCGAGTTTCTGACGACGCTGCGCGCGCTGATCGAGGACAACTACGTGCGCGGCCTGCGCGCGAACCTCCAGTACACCGTCGACTACACCGGTGAGACCACCGACAAGGACGGCAACACGGTCGTCGCGACGACGATCAACACGAAGCGCAAGAACCGGACGATGAAGATCTCGGTCGACTACGTCCTCAAGAAGGAGGGCGACAAGCTGAAGGCATGGGACGTCAAGACCGACGGCGTCGGCCTCGTCGAGAACTACCGCACCCAGTTCAACAAGATCGTCGAGAAGGAAGGCTTCGCGGGGCTCATCGCGAAGATGAAGAAGAAGCAGGCGACCTGATCGAGCTCGCGTAGTCTCGCGCGCAGCTCACGACCCGCGCCCGTGGCTTCGGGTATGGTTCGGCCGTGTCGCTGCACCCGCCCTTTCGCGAGGCCGCTGGCCTCTGGCTCGACGAAGATCCCGATCCCAAGACCCGCGCCGAGCTGCATGCGCTGATCGAGCGCGCCGACCGCGGCGAGGAGGCCGCTCACCGCGAGCTCCGCGAGGCCTTCGACGGCCAGCTCGAGTTCGGCACCGCCGGGCTCCGCGGCATCCTCGGCGCGGGGCCGCAGCGCATGAACCGCGTGCTCGTTCGCAAGGTGACCGCGGGCATGGCCGCGTACCTGAAGGCGCAGGTCCCCGATGCCGCCGCGCGCGGCGTCGTGATCGGCCACGACGCGCGCCACAACTCGCGCGTGTTCGCCGAGGACACCGCGCGCGTCCTCGCCGGCCTCGGGATCAAGTCCTACCTCGCGCACCGGCCGTGGCCGACGCCGACGAGTGCCTGGGCCGTGACCCACCTCGGAGCGTGCGCCGGCGTCATGGTCACCGCGAGCCACAATCCGCCCGCGTACAACGGCTACAAGGTCTACTGGGGCAACGGCGCACAGATCATCCCGCCGCACGACACCGGCATCGCCGCCGCGATCGGCAAGATCGGTCGCAGCGACGAGCTCGAGATGCCCGAGCTTCCGCACGCGCGCAAGCAGGGTCTCGTCGTCGACCTCGACGAGTCGCTCCACGATCGCTACCTCGCCGATGTCGTCGCGCTCCGCGCCCAGCCGCAGGTCGACGGCAAGAACCTCATCATCGCGTACACGCCACTCCACGGTGTCGGGGCCGCCTCGGTCGAGCCCGCGCTCGAGCGCGCAGGATTCCCGCGTGTCCACACCGAGCCAGCGCAGCGCGAGCCCGATCCGGACTTCCCGACGGTCGCGTTCCCGAACCCCGAGGAGAAGGGCGCGATGGATCGCGTCCTCGAGCTCGCGCGGAAGGCGAACGCGGACGTCGTCCTCGCGAACGACCCCGATGCCGATCGCCTGTGCGTCGCCGTCCCCGACGACGGGAGCTACCGCGTGCTCACCGGCGATCAGGTCGGCGCGCTGCTCGCCGACTATCTCCTGCAGGTCGGCCCGGCCGACAAGCGCATGGTCGCGACGACGATCGTGTCGAGCCAGCTCCTGTCGTTCCTCGCGAAGCAGAGCGGTGCCGACTACCGGGAGACGCTCACCGGCTTCAAGTGGATCGGCAACGCCGCGATCGACTACGAGCGCGAGCACGGCGGCAGGTTCGTCATGGGCTACGAGGAGGCGCTCGGCTACTCGGTCGGCCCGCTCGTCCGCGACAAGGATGGCGTGTCCGCGTGCATGATCTTCGCCGAGCTCGTCGCGTGGAATCGCTCGCGCGGCAAGACGGTGCTCGATCACCTCGACGACATCTATCGCCGCGTCGGCCTGTTCATCACCGAGCAGGTCTCGCTCACGAAGCCCGGCTCCGAAGGGATCGCCGAGATCCGCGCCGCGATGGCGCGATTCCGCGCGTCGCCGCCGGCAGAGGTCGCCGGCTTCGCGATCGAGCAGGTCGTCGACCTCAGCCGTGGCGAGGGCGGACTCCCGCCGTCGGACGTGCTCGTGTTCAAGCTCGCCGGTGGCCGCCGCATCATCATGCGGCCGAGCGGCACCGAGCCCAAGCTCAAGAGCTACTACGAGGTGCGTGTTCCGGTCGGCGAGAGCGAGGCGATCGCCGACGCGCGCACGCGCGGCCTCGCCGAGCTCCGCACGCTCCGCGACGCGCATCAGAAGCTGATCTGACGCACGAGCGGATCGGACGCATCGATCTGCCTGCGGTTGCCGGTGGGCGGTGCTCGCCCGCGCGGGCACTCCATGACATGCATCCCGAGCAGGGCCCGCGAGGTCGGCGAGGATCGTGCGGAAACGCCGGCCTCGCGGAGCCGTGCATCACGCCGTGCGGCGATCGCGCAGGAGCAACCACAGGCCGAGGCCGGTGATGATCGCCGCGATACCGTGCCACACGTATGCGGAATCGCTCGCCCACGGTCCGAGGTGCATGAAGTAGCGCTGCGTCGGGAACGTCTGCCAGTTGCCGGGCGTGTCGTAGCCGATGCGCAGCCACAGCTTCGACCACGCGAGCGCGACCGCGGTGAACACGAGCGCGCGCCGCACCGTCCACCGCGCGTCGGTCGCGGTCATCGTCGCCGCGACGACGAGCGGGAACAGGTGAATCCATTGCCGCGACTCCGAG
>JAEWJO010000798.1 GCA_023386455.1 Pseudomonadota bacterium
CTCTTCGTGCCGCGATCGAGATCGTTCTCGCGCCGGTCCCACGTCGTGACGAGCAGCTCGATCTCCCACGGCCCCGCCATCTCGGCCTGCGCCTGCGCGAACAGCTGATCGCGCGCGCTGCCCGCGACGCCGCGCAGCTCGGCATCGCGCGCCGCTCGCGCCGCGCGCCACTCGGGCGACTTGAACGTCGCGGCGAGCTCGAGGACCTCCTGGTACTGACCGGCGAGGGACTGGCGGCGCGTCCAGGTGTCGGTCGTGTCGCCGTAGTCGTCCGGATCCGGCGCCTGTGCGGGCCAGTCCTCGACGAGCTTGACCGGCGGCGGCCTGCTCCCGCACGCGGCCGCGAGCGCTGTCACCAATGCGAGACCCAGGAGCAACCGCATACTCACGTTCACTTGTCCGGCAGGAAGTCGCGCCGCGTGAACAGCGTCGTGAGCGGGGCGTGCGCCTCGACGGCCTCGCGACCACCCTCGAGCCGATCGACGAGCCCGACCGCGCGCAGCACCGTCAAGCCCGCCGACCGCGCGCGTTCGATCGCCTTCAGCGTCGACGCGCCCGTCGTCACGACATCCTCGAGGATCACGACCGGCGCGCCGGCCGGGAGCTTGGTGCTCTCGATCCACTGGCCGGTGCCGTGGCCCTTGGGCTCCTTGCGAACGATGAACGCCTGGCGAGGGCGCCCCTTCTGGAACGACACGAGGCTCGTCGCCGTCGCGAGAGGGTCTGCACCGAGGGTGAGGCCGCCGACCGCGATCGCCTGCGGCGCGAGCTCGTCGATCGCCTCGAGGAACAGCTCCCCGATCAGGCAGGCTCCTTCGGCGTCGAGCGACACCTGCTTGCAGTCGATGTAGAAGTTCGACTTGAGGCCGCTCGACAGTGTGACCTCGCGCTCCTGGAATGCATGCGTACGCAGCAGCTCGAGGAGGCGTCCGCGCTTGGGATTCACAGTCTGACGCTACCACACGGCCAAGCGTTGACGCCCACGGGATCACCCCCTAGAGTCCCCGGACCGCGTGCACCTCGTCGACGAGCAACAAGCAGTTCCCGTCCGCTCGGCGGCCGACCTGCTCACGTACTTCGCCAGCGCGGGCAAGCCGCGCGAGCACTGGCGCATCGGCACCGAGCACGAGCTGATCGGCGTCGTGAAGGCGACCGGCAACGCGCCGACCTACGAGGGGCCGCACGGCATCGGCGCGCTGCTCGCCGAGCTCGCCGCCGGGCGCGGAACGCCCGTCCTCGAGAACGGCCACATGATCGCGCTCCAGCGCGACGACGCCCAGATCACGATCGAGCCCGGCGGGCAGTTCGAGCTCGCGGCGCGGCCGGTGACGAAGGACAGCGAGCTCGCCACCGATCTGAACGCGTACATCGCGGAGCTCGCCGCCGCGTCGAAGAAGCTCGGCCTCGCGTGGCTGTCGACGGGTCTGCGCCCGTTCGGCCCGCGCACGGCGATCCCGTGGATGCCGAAGGAGCGCTACGACGTCATGCGCGCGTACATGCCGACCGTCGGCACGCGCGGCCTCGACATGATGCAGCGCACCGCGACGGTGCAGGTCAACCTCGACTTCGCCGACGAGGCCGATGCCGCGGCAAAGATGCGCTGCCTGTACTCGGTGACGTCGATCCTGACGGCGCTGTGGGCGGCGTCGCCGATCGTCGAGGACCAGGTCTCCGGGTACCAGACGTACCGCGCGTGGATCTGGCGCGACACCGACAACGCGCGCTCGGGCCTCCTGCCGATCGCGTTCGATCGCGACGACATCTTCACCGCGTACACCGAGTGGGCACTCGACGTGCCGATGTACTTCGTCTACCGCGGCGGCTACCTCCCGGTGCCCGCGAACCTGACGTTCCGCGCGTTCATGCGGGACGGCTGGAACGGTCACACCGCGACCGACGCCGACTGGGCACTGCACCTGTCGACGCTGTTCCCCGAGGGCCGGCTGAAGAGGTTCATCGAGGTCCGCGGCTGTGACTGCGGGTCGATCGCGATGATCGAGGCGCTCGCGCCGATGATGCGCGGTCTGCTCTACGACACGACCGCGCGCACCGCCGCGATCGCGCTGACCGCCGGACTCGGGTTCGCCGAGCGGCAGAAGCTCGCCGACGAGGTCCCGCGGTCTGGACTCGCGACGCGCGCCGGCGCGCACACGATCGGTCAGCTCGCGAGGGAGCTCGTGAAGATCGCGCGCGATGGCCTCGGCCGCGTCGCCCCCGACTCGCTACCGCTGCTCGCGCCCGTCGAGGAGATCGCGACGACCGGCCGCACGCAGTCCGATCGTATCGTCGAGCTGTGGCAGCGCCATGCCGGCGATCGCGCGGCGCTGATCAAGGCGCTCGCACATCCCGGCCTCGCGTAGCTACTCGTCGTCGTCGAAGTCGATCAGGATGCCGTCGTCGGTCGCCGCGCGCTTCGGCGCGCCGGGCGCCTGGATCGGCTTCTTGGGCAGCACGGTCTCCTGCCCCGACTTCGGCCGGCGCATCACGTACTGCGTCGACGGCGGATCCTCGAGGTCCGCCGCGCTCGGCGGCCGCGGCACCGTGCGCGCGATCGGACGCGAATGCTCCGACGGGCGATGGAGCGGCAGGCCGGGCAGCGGTCGCGGATCGCTCGACGACCGCGGGCTCGGCGCCGCCGTCCGACGCGACCGCTGCGGATCGAGCGAGATGTCGTCGAGATCGACGTCGAGCGCGGCGAGCGCGTCCTCGAGATCGTCGGGATTCCCGCTGCCGCGCAGGAACTGCGGCTCCGAGATCGGCCGGCGCGGATTGGCCTGCGCGGGGCGAGGCGGTTGCGCCGGCGCCTGGTTGTAGCCGTGCGGCGCGTCGAACTCGTGCTCGGCGTCGTCGAAGCTGGCGCCGAGCGCCTCGTCGAGGCTCGGGCTCGCCGGCAGCGGGTAGCGCTCCGAGCCCGGGTTCTCGGCGAACGTGTAGCTGTTGCTCGGCGCGTCGAAGTCTCCCGCGGAGCTGCGGCGCTTCGGCCGCATCGGCGCGTGCGAGCGCTCGTGGATCTGCTGGGCGAGCGGCGGTTCTTCCTCGCCGAGGTCGAGCGCGCTGGCGAAGTCGAACGACGGTCGATCCTGTGGCGCGATCGCCTCGTCGGGCTCGGCCTTCTCGTACGGCGGCGTCTGGAAGCTCGCGTCGGGATACGCCGGCGCGCCGAGCAGATCGGCGTCCTGCTCGTCGGCCTCGGCGAGGACCTCGAAGTCGGAGATCTCCTCGCCCTCGTCGTCGAGGTGCTCCGCCGGCTGGGCCTCGGCGTATGCGCCCGCTGCGTAGATCGGCTGCCCGTTCGCGTCGTACGAGACCGGGTTGCCGTGCTCGTCGTACTGGATCGGGTTGCCGTTCGCGTCGTACGCGAGCATCGCGAGCGGCCGGCCGTGCTCGTCGTAGCCGACCGGCTGGCCGTTCGCGTCGTAGCCGGCGAGAGGCTGGCCGTTGTCGTCGAACACGATCGGCCGGCCGTACGCGTCGAACTGGCGCTCCTGCATGCCGAGCGCGAGATCGGAGCTCGCCTCGGCCTCGGCATCGGCGAGCTGCTGGTCGAGCGAGTCGGAGAGCGCGTCGGGCGTCGTCGGATAACCGTGCACCGGTCCGGGCGGCAGCGGCGCCTCGCCGATCTGCGTGCGCTCCGCCGGCACCTCGAGCTCGTCGGCTGCGTCGCCGGCGTGGTCGAGCGCGCGCTCGAACTCCGCGACGTCGGCGTCGTCGCTGATCATCATGCCCGCCATCGGGCTCGGCGCGCGGACCGCAGCTCGCACGTCATCGTCGTCCGACGGCACGCGCGTCCGCAGGTCGCGATCGAACTCGCGCGCCGCGTCCTCGTCGATCGCAGGACCGCCTCGATCGGCGGCCAGCTCGTCGTCACCCGACGGGACACGCGTCCGCAGATCGCGATCGAACTCGCGCGCCGCGTCCTCGTCGACGCCGGGCCCCGACGTCTCCGTGCTCGCGTCGAGATCGTGGCCGCGCGCGACCTGCGCATGCAGGCTCGACGCCTCGTCGCCCGATGGCACGCGCGTCTGCTGGTCCTGCTCGTACTCGGCCGCCGCCGCCTGCTCCTCGTCCTCGTCCGGCTCGAGGTCGGCCTCGTCGAGCTCCATCGGCTCTTCGTCGTCGTCCTCGGCAACCGCCTGCGCGGCCATCACCGCCGCGAGCTCGGCGCCCGGCTGCGACGCATCGCGCTCGTAGCCGTCGCGCAGGTGCGCGTCGCGATCGATCGGCTCCGGCTCGACGTCGGGAACCACGCGGGCGACCGGCTCGGACTCGAGCAGGTTCGACGGTAGACGCGGGATCGGTTCGGAGTGGAGCGGCGGCGGCTCGTCGTCGTCGACCGGCTGCGCCTCGAGCGCCGCGGGCTCGACGCGATCGACCGGCCTCGACTCGAGGACGTTCTCCTCCTCGATCGGTTCGGACGACGGAGCCCGCATCGACAGCGGCGCCTCGTCCGTCAGCGGTGGCGCTTCCTCGTGCTCGCCGGGCGAGCCGTCCTCGACGGCAGCCGACGTCACCTCGGCGAGCACCGCCGACGGCGCGATCTCGGTCTCCGCGCGCGTCTTCGCCGCGAACGCGGGATCGCTGGTCGCCGGTGCCTCGACCGCGTGCCGCATCTCGACGGCCGGCGGCGGCGCCCAGCCCGCGCTGCGATCGCGCTTGATGATCGGCTTGCCGCCGAGCTGGCGCGCGAGCTCTGCCGACGCGGCCTCGATGCCGATCTCGATCGGCGCCGCCGCGGCCTCGCGCACCGCCGACAGCTCGGCGTCGAGATCGCCACCGGCGAGCACGCGTGCGCGGGCGAGCGCGCGCTGGACATCGACCTGCTCGTCGAGCTCGGGGATCGGTGCGGCGGCCAGCGGCGCGGAGAGCTCCGTCGCCTTCGCGATCAGATCGGCGACGCGCGGCCGCTTCCCACGTGCCGGTTCCGGCGCGAGCACGGCGACGGCCTTGTGCTCGGCGGTCGACCGGCTCGGACGCGGCGCGGTCATCAGCGGCGCCGACGGTCGCTCGGTCGCGACGGCCGGCTTCACGACCTCCGGCTCGCGCATCACCGGCACCGCGTCGGTCTCGGTGCCCTTCGCGGTCGTGACCGGCTCGGACAGCGTTCCCTTCGCGATCACGATCGGCGCCGTCAGCGTCGGATCCTTGACCGTCCCGATCGGCCCGGTCTGCGTCGGCGAGCCTGCGAGCACCTGCTCGGCGACCGGCGCCGACGCGAACTGCGCCATCGCATCGCGTACGATGCCGCTCGTCTCGGCGCGCGGCTGCGACTCGACCTCGCTCCGGCGCGCGGCCTCGATGTCGTCGGGCACCGGGATCGCGACGTCGGGCAAGCCCATCGCGCGGCGCCGCTCGATCATGCGGATGATGACCTCGCGCCCGTCGCGCGAGACGCGCGTCAGCTCGATCGCCATGCCGAACGCCGCGCGCGGCTGCTGCGGATCCGGCGGCTTCACGTGCTTGACCTTGCCCATGCCGACGAGGACCGGCCTGTCGTTCGCGAGGCGCAGCTCGAACTTCACCTCGGTGCCGATCGGCTGGATCGACTTCGTCGGCAGGAACAAGCCCGACTTGCCGACGTTGGGCGCGAAGCGCTGCACCATCGCCTCGACGTCGTCGTAACGGAGCTTGATCCGGAGCACGACCGGACCCGCCGGCCGCGCCCCGCTATGATCGTCGGGCGCCATCTGTAAGGGCTTCGGGCGATTATCCCGCTCCGCGAGCCGCCGCGTCAAACCCGGGCACCACCCGACATTTTCGGTGTCCGGAAATGGGATCCGCGGTCTCGATACCGAACGCCCGGCCGGTGAAGGACCACAGGATCTCGCGAGGTTGAGCTGGCATCGTTGCTGCTCTGAGGGTCGGACGATGAGCTCGCTCTGGCTCGACACCCGCTACGCGCTGCGAATGATGGTCAAGACGCCAGGGCTGACCGCGGTCCTCGCGATCACCCTGGCCCTCGGGATCGGGGCGAGCACGACGATCTTCAGCGTCGTCAGCTCGGTGGTCCTCCGCCCCCTGCCCTACGAGCAGCCGGATCGGATCGTCCGCGTCTACACCGAGTTCACGCACGGCCTCGGCCTCAAGCGGTTCTGGGTCTCGGCGCCCGAGCTCGACGACCTTCGCAGGGGCTGCCGCACGTGCGCCACGGTCGGCGCATGGTCGCGCGGCACCGCATCGTTCTCCGGCGGCGACCGCCCGGTCCGCGTCGAGGCCGCGTACGCGACGCACGAGCTCTTGCCGCTGCTCGGCGTGAAGCCGCTGCTCGGCCGGTGGTTCGACGCGAGCGAGGACCGTCCCGGCGATCCGACGGTCGTCGTCCTCGGCTACAACGTGTGGAAGCGCGCGTTCGGCGCCGACAAGCGGATCGTCGGCCGCACGGTTCACCTGGACGCGATGCCGGTGACCGTCGTCGGCGTCATGCCGGAAGGTTTCGACTTCCTCGATCGCGAGGAGGCGTGGGTCCCGCTGAACGCCGACTTCGCGAAGGCCAACCGCGGCGGTCACTACCTGAACGTCGTCGTGCGGCTCGCCGACGGCCAGACGCTGAAGACGTTCCGCGACGACCTCGCCGCGCTGACTGCCGAGTGGTCCAAGCGCGAGGGCGCCGCCGGCCACAACCACCAGATCCGCTCCGAGAACCACCCGATGATCGCGCTGCCATTCCACGCCGATCTCGTCGGTAGCCTGGCGACGACGCTGTGGCTGCTCCAGGGCGCGGTGCTGTTCGTGCTGCTCATCTCGATCGTCAACGTCGCGAACCTCCTGCTCGCGCGCGCCGAGACCCGCACCCGCGAGGTCGCCGTTCGCCATGCGCTCGGCGCGAGCCGCCGTCGCCTCGTCCGCCAGTTCCTCACCGAGAGCGGCATCCTCGGCATCCTCGGCGCCGTGCTCGGCGTGCTCGTCGCCGTCTGGGCGATCGACGGTGTCACCGCGCTGATCCCGTCGTCGGCGCCGCGCGCGAGCGAGATCGCGCTCGACGGCCGCGCGGTCGTGTTCGCGATCGGCTGCGCGCTGTGCGCGGCGGTGCTGTTCGGCCTCGCGCCGATCTTCCACGCGAAGAAGACGAACATCTACGGCGCGCTCAAGGACGGCAGCAACCGCATGACGTCGAGCAAGGCGCGCCTGCGCGTCCGCCGCGCGCTCGTCATCGGCGAGATCGCGCTCGCGGTCGTGCTCGTGATCGGCTGCACCGTGATGGTGCGCAGCTTCATCAAGATCCAGCGCGTCGACCTCGGCTTCGCGCCCGATCACATGCTGACGTTCGAGATCGAGCTTCCGCCGAAATCGTACCCGGGCACGACCGGTGCGCAGTTCTGGGGTCGGCTGCAGGATCGCCTGCGCGCGCTGCCGGGCGTGAAGAGCGCGACGCTGCTCGACGATCTGCCCCCGGCGCGGCCGATCAACGCGAACGACATCAACTTCCCCGACAAGCCGCACCCGCCGTTCGTGCCCGGCTTCAGCGTGCCGTGGAACGTCGACTACTGGCAGGTGATCGGCGACGACGGCCTCGAGACGCTCGGCGCTCGCATGATCCGGGGCCGCGCGATCAACGCATCCGACACCGCCGAGGCACCCGCGGTCGTCGTCATCAACGAGGCGTTCGCGAAGAAGTTCTTCCCGGGCGAGGACGCGATCGGCAAGCGCGTCGAGCTCTACGGCAGCGGCGACGCCGCGACGATGCAGACCCAGACGATCGTCGGCATCATCGCGGACATCAAGCAGCAGGGCATGGACAAGCCGGCGGGCACGGAGGTGTTCATCCCGTGGCGTCAGTACCAGCTGCTCGGTCCGAAGAACGAGGCCGCCGCGCCGAGCTCGCTGCACGCCGTCATCCGCACGATCGGCGCGCCGCAGAACCTCGCGCCGTCGATCCACCACGTCATCGCCGAGCTCGACCCGGGACTGCCGGTCTCGAAGCTGCGGACGATGGACGACGTGATGTGGGAGGCCGTCGCGCGCCCGCGCTTCTTGACGTTCCTGCTCGCGAGCTTCGCCGGCATCGCGCTGCTGCTCGCGGCCGTCGGCATCTACGGCGTCATGGCGCACACCGTCGCGCAGCGCACCCACGAGATCGGTCTGCGCGTCGCGCTCGGCGCTCAGCCGGCGCAGGTCCGCGCGATGGTGCTGCGCCAGGCGGCGACGCTCGTCGCGACCGGCGTCGCGATCGGTCTCGGCGTCGCGATCGGCTTGCAGGCCGTGCTCGACGCGTCGCTGACGAATCTATTCTACGGCGAACGGCTCTCGCAGCCGGTCCTGCTCGCGGGCGTCGCGGTCGCGGTGACCGTCGCGGCGCTGCTCGCGACCTGGATCCCGGCGCGCCGCGCGACGAAGGTCGAGCCGACGGTCGCGCTCAGGAGCGAGTGATGGGCTCGTTCCTGCTCGATCTCCGCTACTCGCTCCGCATGATGGCGAAGGCGCCGGGCCTGACGGCGATCCTCGCGATCACGCTCGCGCTCGGTATCGGCGCGAGCACGACGATCTTCTCGGTCGTGAGGTCCGTGGTCCTGCGCGACCTGCCGTTCGAGCAGCCCGATCGGATCGTGCGGCTCTACACCGAGTTCCGCAGCAATCCGCCGCTGACGAAGTTCGCGTTCTCCATCCCGGAGATCGGCGAGATCCAGCAGAACATCCGCTCGTGCTCGCTGATCGCGGGGTGGGCGCCCGGCACCGCGCCGATCTCGGGTGGTGACCGCCCCCTCCGGATCCAGGTCGGCTACGCGACGCACCAGCTCCTGCCGCTGCTCGGCGTCCCACCGCTGCTCGGCCGCTGGTTCGATGCCGAGGAGGATGCGCCGATGCCACCGTCACAGGGCGGCGTCGTCGGCGATCCGACCGTCGTCGTGATCAACTACGACGTCTGGAAGACCGCGTTCGGCGGCGACCCTCAGATCATCGGCAAGAAGGTCGATCTCGATGCGCTGCCGGTGACGATCGTCGGCGTCATGCCGCCCGGCTTCAAGTTCGAGGACATGGACGCGTGGGTGCCCGGGCGGCTCGACTTCTCGATCCGACGCCGCGGCAGCCACATGGCGGACATGATCTGCCGGCTGGCGCCGGGCGTCTCCAGGAGCGCGCTCGACAACGAGCTCGCGGCGCTCGTGAACCGCCTCGGAACGCGCGATACGAAGGAATTCCACTCGCTCTCCGAGAAGCACCCGGTTGTCGCGGTGCCGTACCAGCAGGACCTCGTCGGCTCGCTGGCGACGACACTGTGGCTGCTCCAGGGCGCAGTGCTGTTCGTCCTCCTGATCTCGATCGTCAACGTCGCGAACCTCCTGCTCGCGCGCGCCGAGACCCGCACGCGCGAGGTCGCGGTCCGCCACGCGCTCGGCGCGAGCCGCCGCCGCCTCGTCCGTCAGTTCGTCACCGAGAGCCTCGTGCTCGGCATCCTCGGCGCCGGGCTCGGCATCCTCGTCTCGGTGTGGGCACTCGACGGGGTCACGGCGATGATCCCGAAGTCCGCGCCGCGAGCCACAGAGATCCGCCTCGACGGCATGTCGGTGATCTTCGCCGTCGGTTGCTCGGTGGTCGCGTCGCTGCTGTTTGGCCTCGCGCCGATCCTGCACGCGAAGAAGACCGATCTGCACGGCGCGCTCAAGGACGGTAGCAATCGCATGACGGGCAGCAAGGCGCGCCTGCGCGCTCGCCGCGTGCTCGTCATCGTCGAGATCGCGCTCGCGATGCTGCTCGTCATCGGCTGCAGCGTGATGGTGCGCAGCTTCGTGCGCCTCCAACGCGTGCAGCTCGGGTTCACGTCCGACCACGTGCTGACGTTCGGCGTCAACCTGCCGTTCAAGACCTACCCGCCCGCCTCGACGAACGTGTTCTGGGATCGGCTCGAGCAACGCCTGAAGACGCTGCCCGGCGTGAAGGACGCGACGGTGCTCGGCGGCATGCCGCCGGATCGCGGCAGCTCCGTCCAGACGTTCCACATCGTCGGCAAACCGGAGCCCGGCAAGGACGACGCGCCGTGGAACACCGACTTCTTTCAGGTCGTGGGTCCGCACGCGATCGGCGTGCTCGGCGGACGGATCGTCCGTGGCCGCGACATCGACGATCGCGATACCGGGGCGGCGCCGCGCGTGGTTCTCGTCAACGAGGCGTTCGCGAAGAAGTTCTTCCCCGGTGAGGACGCGCTCGGCCACGAGCTCACGACCTACAGTGGTGCTACCGACAAGGACCACTGGCGCATCGTCGGCATCGTCGCCGACATGAAGAATGCGGGCGTCGACAAGCCGGCCGGCGCCGAGATGTTCGTGCCGCGCCAGCAGCTGGCGACGGCCTCGGATCCCCCCCAGGGCACGTGGGACTTTCATGCCGCGGTCCGGACGATCGATCCGCCCGCCGAGCTGATCCCGGCGGTGACGCGCGCGGTCGCCGAGCTGGATCCGTCGGCACCGCTCTTCGACATGCGCACGTTCGACGACCTCATGTGGGAGGCCATCGCGCGCCCACGCTTCCTGACGTTCCTCATGACCGCGTTCGCGATCGTCGCGCTCCTGCTCGCGGCCGTCGGCATCTACGGCGTGATGGCCCACACGGTCGTCCAGCGCACGCACGAGATCGGCCTGCGCATGGCGCTCGGCGCCCACCCGCGGCAGGTCCGAGCGATGGTGCTGCGCCAGGCGGTGACGCTCGTCGCGACCGGCGTGTCGATCGGCCTCGGCGCCGCGGTCGCGCTGCAGCTCGCGCTCGAGAAGCCGCTCGTGAACCTGTTTTACGGCGAGCGCCTGTCGAACCCGACCCTCCTCGGCATCGTCGCGATCGCGGTCGCCGCGACCGCGCTGCTCGCGACCTGGATCCCGGCGCGCCGCGCCACCAAGGTCGAGCCGACCGTCGCGCTGAGGAGCGAGTGATGGTCGACATTCCTCGCTCGAAGTCCGGTGACGGCGAAGGCGCACGCATGGACGTCCCTCGCTCGGGCGCCCGGCCGCGCACGCGCCGCAGGGTGATCGTCGCCGGCGCGATCGTCGCCGCCGCGATCGTCACGCTCGTCGTCCACTGGTTCGCGAACCGCGCGCCGAGCGTGTCGCGCGGCGAGCTGTGGGTCGGCACCGTGCAGGAGGGGCCGCTCGCGCTCGAGGTCCGCGGCAGCGGCACGCTGATCCCGACGGACTTCCGCTGGGCCTCGGCGCCGGTCGCCGCGCGCGTCGACAAGGTGCTCGTCCAGCCGGGCGCGCAGGTGCAGGCGGACACCGTGCTGCTCGAGATCTCGAACCCCGAGGCCGAGCTCGCGGCGCTCGAGGCCGATCGCGACGTCGCGGTCGCCGAGGCGGAGCTCGCGCGGCTGTCCGCGACGCTCGACGGCACGCGCCTCGCCCAGGAGTCGGCGGTCGCCGGCCTCGAGTCGGACTCCGCGATGGCGCAGCGACGCTCGGAGATGGACAAGGAGATGGCGGCCAAGGGCGTCATCCCGACGATCGAGAGCGCCGAGTCCAAGGACCGCGCCTCGCAGCTCGAGGCGCGCAAGTCGTTCGAGACCAAGCGCCTCGCCGCGCTCCGCCGCGGCAATGCCGCGCAGCTCGAGGCACAGCACGCCCAGGTCGAGCGGCTCCGCGCCCTCGCCGAGTACCGCCGCAAGCAGCTCGAGGCACTGCACGTCCGTGCCGGTCAGGCGGGCACGGTGCAGCAGGTCGCGGTCGAGGCCGGCCAGTCGGTCGCGGCCGGCGCGCCGCTCGCCAAGGTCGTCGTGCCCGACCGCCTGCAGGCGCGCCTGCGAATTCCCGAGGCGTCGATGCAGGATGTGTCGCCGGGCCTCGGGGCGGCGATCGACACGCGAAACGGTGTCGTCCGAGGCGAGGTCGTACGGATCGATCCTGCGGCGCAGAACGGCAGCGTCATCGTCGACGTGCGAATCACCGATCCACTCCCGAAGGGCACCCGCGTCGACCAGAACGTCGACGGCGTGATCGAGCTATCGCGCACCGGTCAGGTCCTCCACGTCGCGCGGCCCGCGATCGGCGATGCCCACGCGACGGTCAGCGTGTTCAAGCTCGTCGGTGGCGAGGCTCGCCGCGTCACCGTCACGTTCGGCCGCGCCGCGGTCAAGGACATCGAGATCGCCAGCGGCCTTCAGGCGGGCGATCAGATCGTGCTCTCGGACATGTCGCGCTGGGACGGTGTCGACCGCCTGCGTCTCGAATGAGGAAGGAAGCGAACCATGGAAGCTGCAGCCAAGCTCGAACCCACCCCGGTCGCCTCGTCGTCGCGTGCGCTGCTCGCGCTCGAGAAGATCGGCAAGACGTTCCACACCGACGATGTCGAGACCCACGCGCTGTCGAACGTCGAGCTGACGATCAACCGCGGCGAGTTCGTCTCGATCAGCGGTCCGTCCGGCTCGGGCAAGTCGACGTTGCTCGCGATCCTCGGCCTGCTCGACGTGCCGACGGTCGGCGAGTACCGCATTGACGGCACCGACACCGCGAAGCTCGATCCGGTCAAGCGCGCGTCGATGCGCAACAAGTCGATCGGCTTCATCTTCCAGGCGTTCAACCTGATCGGCGATCTCACCGTCGAGGAGAACGTCGAGCTGCCGCTCACCTACCGCGGCATGCCCGCGGCCGAGCGCAAGAAGAGGGTCGCCGACGCGCTCGAGTCGGTGCGGATGTCTCACCGCGCGCGCCACCTGCCGGCTCAGCTCTCGGGCGGTCAGCAGCAGCGCGTCGCGGTCGCCCGCGCGGTCGCAGGAGATCCTCTGATCCTGCTCGCCGACGAGCCGACCGGAAACCTCGATTCCAAGAACGGCGACGCGGTGATGGAGCTGCTCTGCGGACTTCACGCAAAGGGCGCGACGATCTGCATGGTCACCCACAATCCCGACTACGCGCAGAAGGCAACGCGGGTCGTGCATCTGTTCGACGGTCGGGTGGTCGAGGACCGCCGCGGCTCGTAGGCTAGCTCGTGGCGGACGCTCCACGCCTTCTCGTCGCCGACGACCAGCCGGACGTGCTGGAGGCCGTCCGCATGCTCGCGCGGTCGAACGGCTTCGAGGTCCGATCGGCGACCTCGCCCGCCGCCGTGCTCGCGCTCGCGGAGGCCGAGGACTTCGACGTCTGTCTGATCGATCTCAACTACGCGCGCGACACGACGTCCGGCACGGAGGGCATGGACCTCCTCGGGCGGCTGCGCGATGTCGACCCGACGTTACCGGTCGTCGTCATGACGGCGTGGGGCTCGATCGAGGGCGCAGTCGAGGCGATCCGGCGCGGCGCGCGCGACTATCTCCAGAAGCCGTGGGACAACTCGCGCCTCGTCGCGACGCTCCGCGCCCAGCTCGAGCTCCGCGTCGCGCTGCGCGCCGCGAACCGGCTCGACGCCGAGGCCGCTCGCAACCGCCAGCACGAGCTGCCGGCGGTCGTCGCGAAGTCGCGCGCGATGCAGCAGGTCGTCGCACTCGTCGAGCGGGTCGCCCCGGCACAGGCGAGCGTGCTGATCACCGGCGAGCACGGCACGGGCAAGGAGGTGATCGCGCGCGTGATCCATGCCGCGTCGAGCCGGCGCGACCGGGCATTCGTCGCGGTCAACGCCGGTGGCCTGTCCGACGGCGTGCTCGAGTCCGAGCTGTTCGGGCACGTCAAGGGTGCGTTCACCGACGCACGCACCGATCGCATCGGCTGCTTCGAGCTCGCCGACGGGGGCACGCTGTTCCTCGACGAGATCGCGAACATGCCGCTCGGCCAGCAGGCGCGCCTGCTCCGCGTGCTCCAGACCGGCGAGTTCCACCCGGTCGGCAGCTCGCGGCCGAAGAAGGTCGACGTCCGCGTGCTCGCGGCGACGAACGCCGACGTCGCGAAGCTGGCCAGCGAGGGCCGGTTCCGCGAGGATCTGCTCTACCGCCTCAACACCGTCGAGATCCGGCTCCCTCCGCTGCGCGAGCGGCGCGAGGACATCGCGGATCTCGCGGGCGTGTTCCTCGCGCGGACCGGCCGCCGCCTGTCGGCTGCCGCGATGGAGGCGCTGCTCGGCCACAGCTGGCCCGGCAATGTCCGCGAGCTCGAGCACGTGATCGAGCGCGCGAGCCTCCTGTCGACCACCGACGAGATCGCGGCGGACGCGCTGATGCTGCGCACGCGCACCGACGGTGCCGCCCCGCGCCTCGAGGAGATGACGCTCGAGCAGGTCGAGCGCTACCTGATCGAGCGCGCGCTCGCGGCGCAGGGTGGCAACGTCAGCGAGGCCGCCCGCGTCCTCGGCCTTTCGCGCAGCGCGCTGTATCGACGTCTCGCGTCGCTCGGCGTCCGCGGGAGCTAGACTCGGCGCATGGCGAGGCCCTGGCGACACGAGGACGAGATCCTCGCGCTGGTCCTCGCCGCCGTCGCGATCCCGGCGGTGATCGCTTTGCCGCTCGTGTGGTTCCACGACTACGAGCTGAAGACGAAGATCACGCTGACGCTCGCGATCGTCATCGGCTCCGGTGGCATCGCCGCCGCGGTCCGCGCGCGCGTCATGCGCCCGCTGCAGACGCTCGCGAACCTGACCGCGTCGCTGCGCGAGCGCGACTACGCGGTGCGCGGCCGCCACCCTCGCACCGATGATGCGCTCGGCCTCGCGATGAGCGAGCTCGCCGGGCTCGCGGACCAGCTGCGCGCCGAGCGCTGGCGCGACGAGGAGACCGCGGCCGGTCTCGCGCGCGTGATCGAGAGCCTCGATGCTGCCGTCATCGCGATCGATGACGCCGGTGTCGTCCGCATCGCGAACCGCACCGCGGAGCGGCTCGTCGGTCGCCGTCTCGAGGGCGTCGCACTCACCGACGTCGGCCTCGCCGAGCTCGTCGCGGTCGATGCGCCACGTACGATCGAGCTGACCCTGCCGGCCGCGCGCGGCACGTGGGAGGTCCGGCCGAGCGAGGTCCGGTTCTCCGGCATGCCGCACCGCCTGCTCGTCATGACCGACGTCCAGCACGCACTGCGCGCCGAGGAGCGCCAGGCGTGGCAGCGCCTCGTCCGCGTGCTCGGTCACGAGATCAACAACTCGCTCGGGCCGATCTCGTCGATCGCCGAGACCCTGCGCACCGGCCTGTCACGGCCACAGCGCGCGAGCGACTTCGACGACGATCTGCAGAAGGGCCTCGAGGTCATCGAGCGGCGCGCCGCCGCGCTCGCCCGGTTCATGCAGTCCTACGCGCGCCTCGTCCGCCTGCCGCCGCCACGGATCGTCCGCGTCGACGTCGGCGCGTGGATCGAGCGCACCGTCGCGCTCGAGACCGCGAAGATCGCGATCGCGCCCGGCCCGCCGCTCGCCGTCCCCGGCGATCCGGACCAGCTCGATCAGCTCCTCATCAACCTCCTCCACAACGCCGTCGAGGCGAGCGCCGAGACCGGCGGAGGTGTGCGCGTGACGTGGGCCGTCGCGCCGAGCACGGTGACGATCACGATCGAGGACGAGGGCCACGGCGTCGCCGACACCGCGAACCTGTTCGTGCCGTTCTTCACGACGAAGCCGAACGGATCCGGAATCGGTCTCGTGCTCGCGCGCCAGATCGCGGAAGCACACGGCGGCAGCCTGGTCGTACGAAATCGCAAGTCCGCGCGCGGTGCAGAAGCTGTCATCACGTTACCCGTTCGAGTCGTCGCCTCGCTTGCATCGTGAGCGCGCCGTCATTCGCGTCGTGACGCGCCGCGTGCCGTAGACCTACGTATTGCCGCTCCGCGTACGTGACGCCAATGTGTCGCGAGCACATTGGAGGGGTAGATGACCGAGGAAATGTTCGAAGGTACAGGAGGCCTCAAGCTGTTCGCGCGAAGCTGGCGGCCGGCGAGGAGTCCCCGCGGCGTCGTCGTGATCAATCACGGCTTCAAGTCACACAGCGGGCTCTACAACTGGGTCGCCGAGCGGCTCGTCGATCGCAATCTCGCGGTCTACGCGCTCGACATGCGTGGCCACGGCAAGTCCGAGGGCGAGCGCTACTACGTCGACAAGTTCTCCGACTACGTCGGCGATCTCGGGACGTTCATCTCGATCGTCAAGCAGCGCGAGCCCGGCCTGCCCGTGTTCCTCGTCGGGCACAGCGCTGGCGGCGTCGTCGCGTGCGCGTACGCGCTAGAGCACCAGGACGAGCTCGCCGGGCTCGTCTGCGAGAGCTTCGCCCACGAGGTGCCGGCGCCGGACTTCGCACTCACCGTGCTGAAGGGCCTGTCGCACATCCTGCCGCACGCCCACGTGCTCAAGCTGAAGGACGAGGACTTCTCGCGCGATCCGAAGTTCGTCGCGACGATGAAGAACGATCCGCTCGTCAACCGCATGCCCGGACCGACGAACACGGTCGCCGAGATGGTCCGGACCGACGAGCGACTCCGGAAGGAGTTCAACCGGATCATGCTCCCGGTGATGATCCTCCACGGCACGGCCGACAAGGCGACACGGCCGAGCGGCAGCCAGCGCTTCTTCGACCACACCGGCAGCGCCGACAAGACGCTGAAGCTGTACGAGGGCCACTACCACGACCTCCTGAACGACATCGGCAAGGATGTCGTGCTCGCGGACGTGACCGAGTGGATCACGACGCGACTCCCGACGGCCGCGAGCTAGGGCCCGTTCAGCGTCTTCACGAGGTCGGTCGCCGCATCGTCGATCTGCGCCTCGGCCTTCTCGAGCTTGAAGACCTCGGTGCCGGCGGCGCTGATCCCGAGCGTGCACGGCGTGCCCTCGGGCAGCGGATGCTCCGGCTTGTAGGGCCCGCCGCGCAGCACGGCGACGACCGCGGCCTCGATCTGCGCCACCTTGTCGGAGGACAGCGGCGTCACGACCGGCGTGCGCTCCGTCGCGTCGGCCTCGGCCGGCTCGCCCGACTCCTCGTACGCGAGCACCGACAGCTGCTTCGCACCGAGGTCCCACGCGGCGTTCCGGACCTGGGTGCCCGGCCCGAACGGCTGGTTGCTATGGACGCAGTCGAACCGGACGACGTAGGGACCCGCCGGCACGGTCCGGGCCGAGCCGCTGCCCGCCGTGCTGCCCGTTCCGGCGGACTTCTTCGCGCCCTGGTCGCACGCGACGAGGACGAACACGAGGAGGAGCGCGCGCTTCACGCTCCGAGCATAGCGCTCAGGCGTGCTCCTCGACCCACTTCTTGGCGACCGCGAGCGCTGTCGGCACCTGGGCGGCATCCTTGCCGCCGCCTTGCGCCATGTCGGGTTTGCCGCCGCCCTTGCCGCCGAGCGCCGCCGCGACCTCACCGATCAGCTTGCCGGCCTGGACCTTGCCGACGAGGTCCTTCGTCACCATCGCGATCAGGAGGACCTCGGCACCGCCGGTCCCCGCGAGCACGACGACGCCCGAGCCGAGCTTGTCGCGCAGCTGATCACCGGTCGAGCGCAGCACGGCCTTGTCGTCGACCTCGACGGTCGCCGCGAGCACCTTGATGCCCTTGATCGTCACGACCTCGCTCAGGAGGTCGCGGCCGCCGCCACCCGACGCGATGCGCTGCTTGAGCTTCTCGATCTCGCGCGCGAGCTCGCGCTCCTCGGCGAGCAGCTTGTCGACGCGCTGCGCGACCTCGAACGGCTGCGCCTTCAGGCGGCTGCCGGTCTTCATCAGCTCGTCCTCGAGCTTGCGCAGGTACTCGAGCGCGCCGATGCCGGTGACCGCCTCGATGCGCCGCACACCCTGCGCGACGCCTGCCTCGCTGATGATCTTCATCAGCGCGATGTCGCCGGCGCGGTGGACGTGCGTACCGCCGCAGAACTCGATCGACTCGCCGCCGATCGAGACGACGCGGACCTTGTCGCCGTACTTCTCGCCGAACATCGCGACGGCGCCCCGCTGCTTCGCCTCGGCGATCGGCAGCACCTCGATGACGGAGTCGCGGTTCGCGCGGATCTCCGCGTTGACGATGTCCTCGACCTGCCGGAGCTGTGCCGGCGTCATCGGCGAGAAGTGCGTGAAGTCGAAGCGCAGGCGGTCCGGCGCGACGAGCGAGCCCTTCTGGCCGACGTGATCGCCGAGCACCTGCTTCAGCGCGTGGTGCAAGAGGTGCGTCGCCGAGTGGTTCGCGCGGATCGCGTTGCGCCGCGTCTCGTCGACCTGGAACTTCACCTGCTCGCCGACCTCGAGCGTGCCGACCTCGACCTCGCCGAACAGCACGTGCATGTCGCCGGCGGGCTTCTCGGTGTCGTCGATACGGATCGTCGCCTTGCCGGAGGTGACGGTGCCGATGTCGCCGATCTGGCCGCCCGAGTTCCCGTAGAACGGGGTCTGGTCGAACACGAGCGCGACCTGCTGGCCCTGCGAGGCCACCTGGACCCGCTTGCCGTCGACGACGATCGCCTTCAGCATGCCCTCTCCGGTCGTCCCGCGGCCCTCGTAGCCGGTGAACTTCGTCGGACCGATCTCGCTCGCGAGCTGCTTGAACACGAGCTCGGTCGCCGGATCGTCGATCTTGAACGCGCTCTTCTTGCGCGCCTCCTCGAGCTCCGCCTCGAACCCGACCTTGTCGATCGCGAGCCCGCGCTCCTGCGCGATGATCTCGGTGAGATCCGCGGGGAAGCCGAACGTGTCGTACAGCGTGAACACGACCTTGCCGGACAGCTCCTTCGCGCCGGTGTTCGCCTTGAGCTCGTTGTCGAGCCGGGCGAGACCGCGGCCGAGCGTCTCGCGGAACTTCTTCTCCTCGTTGAGCGTCGCCTGCTCGATCATCGAGCGGCGCTCGCGCAGCTCGGGGAACTGTCCGCTCATCAGATCGATCACGGCCCCGCACATCGTGTGCATGAACGGCTCCTCGATCCCGAGATGCTGCTGGCCGTGACGGACCGCGCGCCGGAAGATCCGGCGCAGCGTGTACTCCCGCGTCGTGTTGCCCGGCAGCACGCCGTCGGCGATCAGGAACGCCGAGCAGCGCGCGTGGTCCGCGATCACGCGCATCGCCACCTGCTTCTCGCCGGGCGTGGCCGGGTCGATCTTCGCGAGCTCCGCCGCCTTCGCGATGAGGGGCGTGAACAGATCGGTGTCGTAGTTCGAGCGCACGCCCTGGACGACCGACGTCACGCGCTCGAGGCCCGCTCCGGTGTCCACCGACGGCGCCGGCAGCTTGAACAGCTCGCCGTCCTTCTCGCGCCGCTCGAACTGCATGAACACGAGGTTCCAGATCTCGAGCCAGCCCTTCCACGACGCCGGATCGGTCGTCGGCCACCGGCTGCCGTCGGCGTCGAAGTTGAAGTGGATCTCGGTGCACGGTCCCATCGGACCGGTCTCGCCCATCTGCCAGAAGTTGTCCTTCCGGCCGAGGCCGATGATGCGGTCGTCACCGAAGCCGGTGACCTTCTTCCAGAGCGCGCGCGCCTCGTCGTCCGCGCCGACGCCCGGGAGCTCCTTGTCGCCGCCGTAGACGGTGACGACGAGCCTCTTCTCGTCGATGCCATAGACCTTCGTCAGCAGCTCCCACGCGAACGCGATCGCATCGGCCTTGAAGTAGTCGCCGAACGAGAAGTTGCCGAGCATCTCGAAGAACGTGTGGTGCCGCGGGGTCTTGCCGACCTCGTCGAGATCGTTGTGCTTCCCGCCCGCGCGCACGCACTTCTGCGACGAGGTCGCACGCTTGTAGCTGCGCGTCTCGGCGCCGATGAACAGGTCCTTGAACTGGTTCATGCCGGCGTTCGTGAACAGGAGCGTCGGATCGTTCTGCGGAACGAGCGAGCTCGAGGCGACGACCTCGTGGCCGTGCTTCTTGAAGAATTCGAGGAACGTACGACGGACGTCGGCAGCCTTCATGACCGTTGCGTTTTACCGTGGCGAGCGAGCACGCGCATGTGCAGAACGCAACAGTTCGTCCCCGTGAGGCTGACGGAAGCGCGTTTTCGACGTCGAAGCGGGAAATAGGAGGCGATCTTGCAAGGGTTGGCGTGTCGTGCTGCGGTCGGTGCTCCTCGTGGTCGACTCTGCGTGCGCGGGCCGTGTGGTTCAGCGCGTCGCTCAGCTCCCGCTCGCCGACGATGCGCGGCTGACGATCGTCGAGGCCGAGCGGACTCGCAATCGCTCCCCGCTCGTCCTGCTGGCGCTCGGCGTGCTGTCGCCGCGCAGAGAAGTTTACTGGGCGTCGTACCGGATGTTCGATCCGTTCGCCCTGCGCGACCTCGTCCGCGAGAGCGGGGCCGAGCTCGTCGTCGTCGGCGAAGGCCCGTACTTCGGATGGCACATCACCGACAGCCTCGGGCGTCTGCCGATCCTGCTGGTCCGGATGCCGGGCGATTCGCCCTATCGCCGGCCGCTCGTCGCGCTCGATCCCGCACGCGGCGGTCGCGAGGTGCTCGTCTACACGCGCGAGCTCCTCGCAGGCGCCGACGTCGTCATGAGCGCGGTCCACGTCTCCCCGAAAGGCACCCAGGCGCGCGGCATCCTCGCCACCCTGCTCCAGACGCTCGGATCGTTCGGGATGGGCTGGACCCGACACCTCGCGCACGGCGACGTCCGCGAGGTCGTCACGCGGACCGCCGCGTCGACCCGCGCGGACCTGCTCGTCGTCGGCAGCCGCCGGCGCCCGCTGATCGCGCGCCTGCTGAGTCGCAGCATCAGCCGCGGCGTGCTCGCCAACGTGAAGTGCGACGTCCTCGCGATTCCGGTCGCGTCGCAGCGGGAGCCCGTGCGCTCGGCTCAGCTCGCGGAGGCACGATGACGAGCGCCCACGAGCTGTTCGTCGCGCTGACCGTCGTGCTCTGCGTCGCGGGCGTGACGACCGTCGTGTTCCAGCGGCTGCGCCAGCCGGTCGTGCTCGGCTACATCCTCGCCGGCCTCCTGATCGGGCCGCACCTGCCGTTCCCCGTCGTCGCGAACCCCGACGTCGTCCACACGCTCTCCGAGCTCGGCGTCATCCTGCTCATGTTCGGGCTCGGGCTCGAGTTCGACCTCGGCAAGCTCGCGAAGGCCGCGCCGACCGCCGGCGTCACCGGGCTGCTCCAGTGCAGCGTGATGATGATGCTCGGCTTCGTGCTCGCGCAGCTCCTCGGCTGGACGATGCTCGAGAGCCTGTTCGCCGGCGCGGTGATCGCGATCTCGAGCACGACGATCATCGCGAAGGCGTTCGAGGAGCAGGGGATCACCGGCGACCTGCGCGAGTTCGTCGTCGCGATCCTGATCGTCGAGGACCTGATCGCGGTGATCCTCATGGCCATCCTGACCGGCGTGTCGACCGGCAGCGGCCTGTCAGCCGCCGCGCTGACCGTCACGATCGGCCGCCTCGTCATCTTCCTCGTCGGTCTCGTCGCGATCGGGCTCCTCGTCGTGCCGCGGCTCATGCGCGCGATCGTCCAGCTCGGCCGCCCGGAGACGATCGTCGTCACCGCGATCGGCGTGTGCTTCGGCATCTCGCTGCTCGTCCAGGAGTTCGGCTACTCGGTCGCGCTCGGCGCGTTCGTCGCCGGTGTGCTCGTCGCCGAGTCCGGCAAGACGCACCAGATCGAGCCGCTCGTGCAGCCGGTGCGCGACATCTTCGCAGCGGTGTTCTTCGTCGCCGTCGGCATGCTGATCGATCCCGCCGTCGTCGCGGCGTACTGGGGCGCGATCGTGTTGTTCACGCTCGTCGTCGTCGTCGGCAAGGTGTCGAGCGTCTCGCTCGGGGCGTTCTTGACCGGGAAGGGCACGAAGACGTCGATCGCCGCGGGCATGAGCCTCGCGCAGATCGGCGAGTTCTCGTTCATCATCGCCGGCCTCGGCGTCTCGCTCGGCGCGGTCGGCAGCCAGCTCTATCCGGTCGCGGTCTCGGTCTCCGCGATCACGACGCTGCTGACGCCGGCACTGATCCGTCGCTCGCACACGTTCGCGACGTTCGTCGACGATCACCTGCCGCGGCGGCTGCAGACCGTCGTCGGTCTCTACGGCGGCTGGATCGACGGTCTGCGGCGGTCGCGCGGCGAGTCGCGGTCCACGCTCCGCCGGTTCGGCAAGACGCTCGCGCTCGACGTCGTCGTGATCGCCGCGCTGCTGATCACGACCGCGCTGTCGTTCCGCCCGCTCACCGCGCTCGCCCAGGAGCACCTCGGCTTCTCGTACACGGCCGCGCGCTGGACCGTCGCGCTCGTCGCCTTCGCGCTCGCGCTGCCGTTCTGCATCAGCGTGCTGCGGACGAGCGAGCGCTTCGCGCGGCTGTTCGGCGAGGCCGTGATCCCGCACGGCAAGACCGAGGGCCTCGATCTCGGACGCCAGCCGCGCCTCGTCGTCGAGGCAGCGGTGCGCCTGCTCGGTGTCCTGATCGCCGGCTCCGCGCTCGTCGCGGTCGTCCAGCCGATCGTGCCCGGCGATCTCGAGATCGTCGTGCTGCTCGTCGCGATCGCCGTGCTCGCCTACGCGTTCTGGCGGCGCGCGGCCGGCCTGCAGGGTCACGTGCGCGCCGCGGCGCAGGCGGTGATCCAGGTGCTCGCCGCGCAGCGGGCGACGACGGCCGGCACCACCGACAACGGGCACGCGGATCCGCTCGCGCCGGCGCGCGATCTATTCCCGGGCCTCGGCGCGCCCGTCTCGTACGACCTCGGGACCGAGAGTCCGGCGATCGGCCGCTCGCTGTCCGAGCTCGATCTGCGCAGCGCGACCGGCGCGACCGTGCTCGCGCTCGTGCGCGGCGATCGTGGCTTCGCGCTCCCCGACTCACGAGAAGCGCTGCAGGCCGGCGACATCCTCGCGCTCGCCGGCACCGAGGATGCGATCGCCGCGGCGATCGCGCTGCTCCGCGGCGATCACCCGATCGGCGATCACCCGCACGCCGCGTGACCGCCGGGCCGGCTATTGACCCCAGGGATCGCCTGGGGTGACCTCGTATGCCATTGCCGAGTTGCTCGATGGCGAGATGGCAAGTCAGCTGCGCCGCGCGGCCCTATCGATCAACCTGAACATCGCCGAGGGAACCGGCCGGTTGACCGCGACCAGCGCAAGTTCCTCGTGACGGCGCGGGGGGTCGGCACTCGAGTGCGCGGCGGTACTCGACGCGATGGTTGCGGTCGGAATCTCTTCGATCGAAGCCCAGCCGGACTCTGGGTTAGTAGAGGTAGCCGATCGTCGCGGTGCCGCCGACGTAGGTGTCCTTGGCGCCGGTGACGTCCTGCTCCGGATCGGTGTCGCGCATGTGCGTCATCGACACCGGATCGCCCTTGAACTTGAAGCCGATCGTCTCGTACCGGAACTGCGCGCGCGCGAAGATGTTCTTCGTGAGCGCGTAGTCGAGGCCGGCGTTGATCTCGAAGCCCGTGACCGTCGACGCGCCGTACTGGTCCGGCTGCTGGATCGCGCCGGTGTCGGTGATCGCGTGGAACGCGGCGTCGGCGAGCAGCGTGATCTTCGGGATCACCGGCGCCTGGATGAACACGCTCGGCGTGAGCATCGTGTAGTTGACGTTCGGGATGTCGGTCTTCTCGTTGTTCGGCAGCGTCTGCTGGACCTCGAACCTCTGCTTGCCGTACGAGAGCGAGCCGCCGACGACGATCGCCTTCGGGCCTTCGCCGAGCGGATAGCGCAGCACCGCGCCGACGGCCCACCGGCTCTCCGCCGTCTTGAGGTCGGCGACCGCCTGCATGCCCGACGTGTCGGCGTACTTCTTCTGCGAGTTGATCTTGAGGACCTGGTCGTAGAGCACGTTCAGGCCGAGGCCCTCGATGATGCCCTTGTTCGGCTTGTGGCCGAACGCCATCGGGAAGAACGTCACGTCGACGAGCGCGCCGGCGACCGGGATCGACTGCTTGTAGCCCGGCGGTGGCTTGCCGAGATCCGAGGCGTACGTGAAGTTGAGGCGGCGCGCGGTGAACGACAGACCGACGACGACGTCGATCGCGCGATGGCCGGGCGAGAGGTTCAGCTCGGTGTCGCCGGAGCTCTCGTCGGAGCTCTCCTCGACGCTGCCACCGTCCTCGTCCTCCGACGAGGCCGTGCGCCTCTCGCCGTCGCCGCGCCGCTTGCGCTTCTTCTCGCGCGGCGTCTCCTCGTCCTCGGACGACTTGGTCGCGAGCGCCTCCTCCTCGTCCTTCTTCCGCTTCTTCTCCTCGTCGTCCTTCTTCTTCCGCGAGGACCGGTCCTCCTCGGCGACGGCGTCCTCGCTGTCCATCATCCGCTTCTTGCCGAAGCCGCTGCTCTTCTT
>JAEWJO010000800.1 GCA_023386455.1 Pseudomonadota bacterium
ACCGTGAGAGTGGCCGATTGCTACCGCGCGAGCTCCAATCGTCCGTCGAGTCGTCGACCTCAGCTCGAGCCACGCGGACACTTCGAGAGCGCGAACTTCAGCCACGCCTCGAGCGGCCAGTCTTCCATACCCACGTGGGTACGAGTCTGCTCCGCCGCGGCCTTCGCTTCGCGCTTCGTGAAGCCAGCACCCTCGAGCGCTTTCGGTGTCGAGAACGCGCATCGCCAAGCCCATACGCGTCGGCACGCGCAACCGTGAGAGTGGCCGATTGCTACCGAGCGACCTCCAATCGTCGTCGACTCGTCGACCTCAGCTCGAGCCACGCGGACACTTCGAGAGCGCGAACTTCAGCCACGCCTCGAGCGGCCAGTCTTCCATGCCCACGTGGGTACGAGTTTGCTCGGCAGCTGCCTTCGCCTCGCGCCTCGTGAACCCCGCGGCCTCGAGCGCTTTTGCCGTCTCGACAACGCGCGCCGCCAAAGCAAACGAGCTGCTCGCCCGGCGCGTGAACTTCAACTCCGGCATCGAGCCACTGATCACGAGCGAGCCCTCGTGGACCGCGAGATGGTGCCCCTCGCACGACACGAGTAGGTTGCTCGGCTCGTTCGTTCCACCGTGCTCTCGAAACACGATGTGATGCACGTCGAGATTCCACGACGACCGACAGCCTGTCACCTGACACCGTCCATGATCCCGGTGCCACACGAGCCGTCGCACCGCTGGCGGCACCGTCTGCTTTGCGCGCTCGGGCCTGTCGCCATCGATCGAACCGATCTCCTCCGCATCGCACATGGCCCTGGAGATCGCCGCCGGCGACATCTCGACCGTCACGCCGCCGCCGTCCTGCCAGCCGCGCTTGCACTCGCTGCACACGGTGACCGCGATCTGATACGGCCCCACGGTGCGGCATCCACGACTCCCGTCGGCTGGCGGCTCGCCGGTTCCGGCGCTCTCGTTCGCCGAGACCTCGATCGCCGTTGATCCGTCCACCACGCTCGACCTCCCTGCGCCATCCATCGTCGCGGGACGATGCCCGTCGATCACCATCCGCGCCGTCGCCGCGAAGTACGCATCCTCGTCGATCCGCTCGCCTCGCTCTTTACCGAGGATCTGTTGCGCCTGCCGCATCAGTGCGTACGTCTCGACCTTCACCGACGCCCTGATGTCCCTCGTACGCGGGCCCGGACCGGGACGGTCCGTTGGCCGATCGCCGCGCTTGTGCCCCGCGACCCGCTCTTCGAGCTGCCGCACATTGAGCTCGCGCGCAGCCTCGAGCCACTCGCCTTCTGTCTCCGCCGTCGCGACCCTCGTCAGCTCACGCGCCGCCGAGAACGACAGCTCGCCCTGCAGCATCGCCTCGCCGATCATCGGTAGCTCGACAATCGCTTTCGCCACCCGCAGCCGGTCAAGCGCGACACGCGGCGTGTAGCCGAGCTCGATCTCCATGTACTCGAGCAGGCTCGAATACCCATACCGCCTCCATACGTACGCGGCGTCCGCCTCGCGCAGCGCCTCGGCCTCCTCCACATCCAATGCACCGCGCGCCTTCGCGATACGTCGCAACCGCCGGTGGATCTGCTCGCAGCGCGCATCGTCGGCGCACTGCACGCGCTGCCGCTTGGCCGCACGAATCTCCCCTCCGTCGCCACCATCCGTGTCCCGCTCTCCCGATCCCTCGAACGAACCATCTCGCAACATCACACGCTCCTCTCTCCCTCGACGTCCGTTCTAGCACGCAGATTTTCGCGCCTCTGGCTTGGCCTCTACTGCACGAAGTCACGTTTCCTCGTCGAGAAACGGTCGCAACGCGTTGGTAGCGCGAGAGCGAACGCAAACGAATCGTCGTGATGATCAATCGGCCCTTCGTAAGCACTACGCGCGAGCACTCAAGAATCTCGTCAAGCCGAAATCGACATCGAAGGGATCTCCCTGCCGCTTTCTCCACGCGACGACCAACCAGCGCGACCAACCAGCGCGACCAAAGACGACAGACCACCATGCGGCGCGTGCGAGAGGCCAAACGGGAGCTTGGCGTTCTGCGCCAGGTAGAGCAGCGAGACCGAGGGTCCAGCCAAGCGGCTCCGCGCGCCGACCTTCCGCAACTGGCCACGACGAACGTCATGAGCGAACGAGGTTTCGTGACGAGCCGCCGTATGCCTCGACTCCCATCGTACCCACGTGGGTACGATAGCAGCGCCGAACAGATAGCGAGCACGCGGCTTGCGCCAGGTCCGAACCGCCCCCTTCGGGATTCACACGCTCGACGAGGCCTCGCAATTGCGCACGGCACACGCCGTGCGCGCGCTCTCGACCGACCTCGTGACGACGACCCCATGGTCGCCGAGCCTCCCGGGCGGCGAGGACATCCTGCTCACAGACGCGTCGCGAGATTCTGATTACCCGCGCCTCGCACCGTCCTTCGGTCTCGGCGTGCCGACCTTCGCGACTGAGCACGACGACCGACATGAGCGAGCGACCCGCCGTATATCTCGACTCCCCTCGTACCCACGTGGGTACGAGAACAGCGCCGAACAGATAGCGAGCACGCGGCCTGCGCCAGGTCCGACCGCTCCCTTCGATTCAACGACGCCTCGCAAAACGGTTTCGCCGACGAGAACGCATCTCCACGTGGGTATGCCGAATGCTAGGCGAGCGCGTTCGCTCTCCTAGAGCAGGCTGTCGATACGCGCGAGGACGTCGTGGATGTCCTCGAGCGTGGTCGCGGAGAACACGATCGACTTGCCGCTCTCGCCGAGGCGATCGCGGTAGGTGGTGACGAGCGACGGCGGGAGGACGATCGCGATGATCGCGGCGGTCGCGTCGGCGAGCGCGATCGCGACCTCGTCCTCGGACTCGAGCGGCTTGACGAGGTAGCCGGCCTCGGTGAAGAGCTCGGCGCCGAGGGTGCCGTCGGCGATCATCACGGCGTGGTCGCGGCGGCGGCCGAGGCGCAGGAGGTAGCCGAGCAGCGCATCGTCGAAGCCCGGCGGCTTGTCGACGATCGCCAGGCCGGCACCGGGCTCGCGGCCGGAGAGCGCGGCGGCCGCCGGATCGATCAGGAACGCGACCTTGCCTCGCACGGTCCAGGCGCCCTGCCCCGGCAGCTCGATGGCGACGTCGGTCTCGGCATGGAGCGCGAGCTTGTGCGCGCCGGCGATGTAGAGGCCGCCGGCGGACAGGTTCTCGACGTAGTCGGTGACGAACTCCTCGGCGTTGGCGTAGCGAACCGCGAGGTGGACGCCGTAGCGAGGATGTCTGCGCTGCTCGATGCCCACGTGCGAATTGTAGCCGTGCCGTGAGATGATCGGGGGCGTATGGCCGATCGGCCGCTGCTCATCTTCGTCAGCGACATTCACCTCACGGACAGCTTGCATGGCAACGCCGTGAGCAAGGCGGAGCAGTTCTCGCGGTTCTGGGACCGGATCCAGGTGGCGCGCGGCAAGCGCCCTGCGGAGCTCTGCGTCGTCGGCGACCTGTTCGACCTCGTGCGGTCGCCGTCGTGGCTCGATGGCCGGAACCGGCCGTATCACGGGCCGTCGACGAACGGCGTCGTGAAGAACGTCGACAAGATCGTCGAGGATACGATCGCGCGCGAGAAGGGCTTCTTCGACGCGCTGCGCGCGAAGATCTCGACGGGCGAGCTGAAGTTCCACTACGTCGTCGGCAACCACGACCGGCTCCTGTTGACCGCGCCGGCGGCGCAGAAGCGGCTCGCGGACGCGCTCGGCCTCGACAGGCTCGAGCTGCACAAGGAGCTCGAGTTCCGCGACCACGGCGTGCTCGCGTATCACGGCAACGTCGGCGATCCGATCAACGCGAGCCCCGATGGCGACGCGACGATCGGCGACGCGATCGGCAGCGAGCTGATCCTGAGGTTTCCGCGCAAGCTGCGCGCGATGGTCGGCGCCGATCATCCCGGCGTCGAGGAGATCGACGATATCGACGACGTGCGGCCGGTGTACGCGGTGCCCGCGTGGGTCCGCCAGCAGAGCTCGATCCGCAAGGATCTGTTGCGGCCGATCAGCGCGGTGTGGAGCGAGGTCGTCGAGGAGTTTCTCTCGAACGACTTCGTCAAGCAGTGGCTCGAGTCGCAGCGCAAGACGTGGTCGCTCGACCTCGGCAAGAAGTTGCGGCTGCTGCTCGAGCTGTCGCGCAACAAGGTGATGGCGCACGGCTCCGACGAGCGGCTCTCCCAGCTGTACCGGTTCTTCCAGCACAGCTTCGACGGCAAGATGCAGGCGGTCGCGGCTGCCGAGCTCCAGCGGCGGCGCGGGATGCGCTACGTCGTCAACGGGCACTCGCACTTCCCGTCGATGCAGCCGCTCGGCCGCATCAACGATGGTCCGGCGGTGTACTTCAACACCGGCACGTGGCGCGCGGTGCATCAGATCGGGCACGACCTCGGCGGCCGCCCGAGCTTTTTGCCCTACGACGCGATGACGTACCTCGTGTTCTTTCCGACGGACGACAAGCTCCGGAGAGACTACGAGTGGTGGACGGGTGCGATGGTGACGCGACATTGCTAAGGTCGCCGGATGTCGTCGTCGCCGCTCCGTCCGCACCCTCGCCAACCTCCACCGAAGGGCCCGGTCGTGCTCGTCGTGATGGATGGCATCGGCCGCGGCGCGGGTGACGAGGCGGACGCCGTCGCGATCGCCGCGACGCCGACGCTCGATCGGTTGTGGGTCCCCGGCGCGCGCGCCGAGCTGCGAGCGCACGGCAAGGCGGTCGGCCTGCCGACCGAGGACGACATGGGCAACAGCGAGGTCGGCCACAACGCGCTCGGCGCCGGCAAGATCTACGCGCAGGGCGCAAAGCTCGTCGGCGCCGCGATCAAGAGCGGCGCGCTGTTCGACGGCCCGGTGTGGAAGCAGATCGCGGAGCGCGGCGTGAAGGGCGGCGCGATCCACTTCATCGGGCTTCTGTCCGACGGCAACGTTCACTCGCACCTCGATCACCTCGAGGCGATGCTCGGCGCGGCGGCGAAGGCGGGCTGCAAGAAGCTGTACGTGCACGCGCTGCTCGACGGACGCGACGTGCCACCGACGAGCGCGCTGGAATACATCGAGCGGACGGAGCGGTTCCTCGCGGGATTGCGGAACGCCGGTGTCGACGCGAGGATCGTGTCGGGCGGCGGGCGCATGCGCATCACGATGGATCGCTACGAAGCGGACTGGGGCATGGTCGAGCGCGGCTGGCACACGCACGTGCTCGGCGAGGGCCGTACGTTCCTGTCGGCGGAGGCAGCGGTGAAGACGCTCCGCGAGGAGCGCCCCGGCATCATCGACCAGGATCTGCCGGAGTTCATCGTCGGCAGGGGCGCGCCGATCGAGGACGGCGACGCGGTCGTGATGTTCAACTTCCGCGGCGACCGCGCGATCGAGCTGTCGCGCGCGTTCGACGACGACAACTTCGACAAGTTCGACCGCGTGCGCCGGCCGAACGTGCTGTACGCCGGCATGATGGAGTACGACGGCGACGCGCACATCCCGAAGCACTATCTCGTGACGCCGCCGGCGATCGCGCGGCCGATGGGCGAGATCCTCGCCGCGTCGCACATCCGGCAGCTCGCGATCAGCGAGACGCAGAAGTTCGGCCACGTCACGTACTTCTGGAACGGCAACCGCAGCGGCATGTTCGACGAGGGGACCGAGACGTACATCGAGATCCCGTCCGACCGCGTCCCGTTCGAGCAGCGGCCCTGGATGAAGGCTGCCGAGATCACGGATCGCTTGATCGCCGAGCTGCGCACCGGCAAGCACCAGTTCGCGCGCGTGAACTACGCCAACGGCGACATGGTCGGCCATACCGGGTCGTTCGACGCGACGGTGATCGCGGTCGAGGCCGTCGACCTCGAGCTCGCGCGGCTCGCGAAGGCCGTCGAGGAACTGCAAGGAATCCTCGTGGTTACCGCCGATCACGGCAACGCCGACGAGATGTTCCAGCGCGACAAGCACGGCCGTGTCATGCGTGACAAGCAGGGCCAGCCGGTCGCGAAGACCAGCCATACACTGAACCCCGTGCCATTCTTCATCGACGACCCGATGCGCGGCGACCGCTACGAGATCGACCCCGAGAAGGCCAAGACCGCGGGGATCGCGAACGTCACCGCGACGTGCATCGAGTTGCTCGGATATACGCCGCCGGATGATCTAGAGTCATCGCTCCTGAGGTTTCGATGAGCACGAAGGCACTGATCGGTATCCTGCTCGCCGGCACGGCGGGCATCTTGATCTTCTTGTTCGTTCACCTGTCCGGTGACTCGAGCAAGGTCCGGATCGGTAGCAGCGAGGCGAAGGCGTGCACGAAGGGCAGCGAGGACTGTCTGCCCGACGTCACGTACATCGACACCACCGGCGCGGCGCACACCGCCGAGTCGCTCAAGGGCAAGGTCGTCGTCATCAACTTCTGGGCGACGTGGTGCGGCCCCTGCAAGAAGGAGATCCCGGATCTCTCGAAGCTGTACAAGAAGTACAAGGAGCAGGGCGTCGTGATGCTCGGCGTGCTGTGGAACGACAACCCGAGCGAGTCGGAGCTGCTGAACTTCCAGAGCGACTTCGAGATGGAGTTCCCGGTCGTCCGCCAGAGCTCCGACATCGGCCTCTCGTTCAACTATCCGCAGGCGCTACCGACGACGTTCATCTTCGATCGCACGGGTCACCGCGTCGGCAAGCCGCGCGTCGGATCGATCCACGCCGACGAGATCGACGCGATGCTGAGCCAGCTCGTCGCGCAGAAGAGCTAGCCGAGCGTCAGAACGCGCCGCCGAGCGAAAGGCCCGGCGCGAGACCCTGCGGTCCCGGCATCACCGTCGGAGTCACCGTGAAGCCGTGCCGCGCGTTGTAGCGGTCGGCCGAGTCCGCCGCATCGAGCGTGTCGTACCAGACGCCACCGATGAACGCGATCGCCGCGATTCCGAGCAGCGGATACGCGTTGCGCGTGAACGATTCGCACTCGAGCTCGTGCGACGCGCCGACCTCGTCGCAGCGGACGGCGCGCGTCTGGGTCTCGAGCGTGTAGACCGCGAGGCCCGTCGCGGCGGCTCGCACCGCCATGCCGTAGGTCAGATATTGCCCGGAGTAGAACTCGCCCGCCGACGGCGCGACCATGAGCAGGCCGATGCCGCTGAACAGCACCGGCTCGTTGAACGCCTCGCCCTCCGGCGTCGTGAGGAAGCCCGCCAGCGTCACCGCACCGGCGACGCCCGCCGACGCGCCCGACAGCACGCGCGCGGTCTGCCGGTTCTTGGGACCCGCCTCCGCGTGGCCAAGCGATGCGACGAGGACGAGGGCGACCGCGAGACTGCGCATTGGTAGATCTACTTTCCCTCTTTTGGAGTTTCCGTACGACCCCCGTAGAAAC